>JAEYAL010000139.1 GCA_023404805.1 Actinomycetes bacterium
GGCCTCGACACGGGCGTCCCGCCGACCCTGGCCAACGTGACGGTGCCCGGCACCACGGTCCCCGGCGAGCCGACCACGTTGTCGGTCGACGCCCGCGACCCGCTCGGCCTCTCGTCGTTCACGTGGACGGTCGACGGCAAGACGCTGACCGACGAGGACACGACGCATACGTTCACGACTCCAGGGACCTACGTCGCCACGGCGCGCGCCGTCGACCGGGCCGGCCTGGCGACGGAGCTGACGCGGACGATCCGCGTCCTGGACCCGGCTGCCGTCACCCCGGGCACCGACGCGTTCCGCGAGGCGGTGAAAGGCGCCGGCGGCGCCGTGGACGGCACCGCCCCGGCGCTGACCGCCACCACCGCGACCCGGGGCCGCAAGGGCAAGGCAGCCACGTCGGTGACGCTGAAGGCCACGCCGGACGAGCCCGTCGCCTTCGACCTGGAGCTCGTCGGCACCGTGAAGCGCGGCGGCTTGAACGGCGACCTCGTGCTGCGCTCCGGCCGCATCGCCAGCGCGCCCGCAGGCAAGCCCGCGAGCGCCGCGCTCAAGATCCCGGCGGCGCTCACACGGCTGGTCGGCAGCAAGCTCCGCGTGCGGATCACCGCGACCGACGCCGCCGGCAACCGCACGCAGCGCACGGTCGCCGTCACGCGCGCCAAGCGCTGAGGCCTGGCGTGGGCGAGCGCTGCGGCCCAGACGGGCCAGCGCTCGCCACGCTGCGCGCACCGTCGTTCCGTCATGCGCGAGCGCTGACGAATCGGCGGTGTGCGCCCTTGCCGGCGGCCCTTGCGGCCGGCAGCATCCCGCGGCAATGGACTCGACCGCAGCCTCCTCCCTGGCGGACCTCGATGCCGTCGGGCAGGCAGCGCTCGTGCGCGGTGGCGAGCTGACGGCGGCTGAGCTGCTCGACGCGGCCATCGCACGCACCGAGGCCACCCGCGCGCTCAACGCGGTCGTCGCCGACCTGTTCGACCGCGCCCGGGCGCAGGCCGCGGAGCTGGACGCCTCAGGTGCGCTCCGCGGCCGGGATGCGGCGCCAGGACCGTTGGCTGGCGTCCCGCTCTTGCTCAAGGACCTCGGCGCGTCGCTCGCGGGCGCTCCCGAGCGCATGGGCTCCCGCGCGCTCGCCGGCTACGTGGCGACCGGGAACGCCTGGATCGTCGACCGCTACCTCGCGGCCGGGCTCGTCCCGTTCGGCAAGACGAACACGCCGGAGTGGGGCAACCACTGCACGACCGAGCCGCTGCTGTCCGGGCCGACCGCCAACCCGTGGAGCCCGGACGTCACGCCCGGCGGTTCGAGCGGCGGATCGGCGGCAGCCGTCGCGGCGGGCGTCGTTCCCGCCGCGTCGGGAGGCGACGGCACCGGTTCGATCCGGGTGCCCGCGTCGTGCTGCGGGCTGGTCGGGCTCAAGCCGCGGCGCGGCCGCACGTCGTTCGCGCCCGGCGCGGGCCACGTGCTCGAAGGGCTCGTCAACGAGCACGCCCTCACGCGCACGGTCCGCGACAGCGCCGCGCTGCTCGACGCCGTCGCGGGCAGCGCGCCCGGCGACCCGTACTCGGCTCCGGTCTCCTCGGCGCCGTTCCTCGACCTGATCGCCAGGCCGCCAGCGCCGCAGCGGATCCTGATCGCCACCGCGTCGCCGTTCCCGGGCGTCGAGCTGTCGGGCGGCGCCGTCGCCCACACGGCCGCCGCCACCCATCCGGACGTCGCCGCCGCCGTCGAAGCGGCCGGCCGGACGCTCGAGTCGCTGGGCCATGCGGTCGAACCCGGTGCGCCGGCGTTCGACTCCGATGCCGTCGCTGACGCGATCGCGGTCCTGCACGCCGTGAGCAACCAGCAGCTCCACGACTTCGCGGCCAGCGCCCTCGGCCGGGCGCCCGGTCCGGACGACCTGGAGCCGACAGCGTGGGAGATGGCGCGCGAGGGCTTCGCCACGACCGGCCTGCAGTACGCCACCGCGATCGAGCAGGTCCACGCTGCGACGCGGGCGTTCGCGGCCGGGATGTCGAGCCATGACGTGCTGCTGGTTCCCACGCTGCTCACGCCCCCGCCGCCGTACGGGCTGCTCAATCAGCCGCGGGGCACGGTGCGCGCGTTCTTCGACGTCGAGTTCGCCACGACCGGCTGGACGACGATGGCGAACGTCGCCGGCTGGGCCGCGATCTCGCTGCCGCTGGCCCAGACAGCCGACGGCCTGCCGATCGGCGTGCAGCTCATGGTGCCTGACGAGGGCATCCTGCTGCAGCTCGCCGCCCAGCTCGAGACCGCGGTGCCGTGGGCCGGGCGCCGCCCCGCGATCTGGGCGGGCGCCCCGGCCTGACGCGCGCCGTCGTCCGGCTCCGGCCACCTGTGCAGCGGACGCCGCCCGCGCGTTCAGACGAGCAGCGCGCCTGCGGCGTAGACCGCGTAGGCGCCGACCAGCAGGCCGCCCTCGCCTCGCCGCAGCCGGCCGCGGGCCAGGACCGCCCCGGCCAGCAGCACCGTCAGCGCGAGCGCTGGCAGGTGGTAGTCGACGACCGTGGCAGGCACCTCGATCGGCCGGACGAGCACGATCACGCCGAGCGAGCCGGTCAGCAGGAAGGTGAGCGTGCCGAGCGCGTTGCCGACACTGAGCTCCGGGAAGCCGCGGAACGCCGGGAGCGCCTCGAGGATCACCTCTTCGAGCGAGACGGCCGCGGCGACGACGAGCATCCCGAAGATGGTCTCCGAGATCCCGATGTCCTCGACGATCCGGCCCGTGCCGAACACCAGCAGCTCTGCGCCGACCAGCAGGCCGGCGAGCCCGAGCAGCACGCGGCGCCAAGGGTGTTCGTACGTCTTGCCGGGCGGGCGCTCTGGGTCGCCGTCGGCCCAGCGGGCCTGCAGCATCAGCGCCACGAGCGCCGCGAAACTCGCCAGCAGCATGCCGCCGTCGACCTGCGTCAGTTCGCCGTCGGCGCTGAGGATGATCGCGATCACGGTCGCCAACCCGGGCGCGGCGAGCAGCGGACGCGGCGTGCGGAGCTCGAAGGGCGCGATCAGGCCGGCCACGCCGAGCCCGGCGGTCACGAGGAAGATCGCCGCGCCGATCGACGTGCCGAGCGCGGTGCCTGGGAGGTCGTCGAGTGTCGCCGCGACGCCAGCAGCGGTCGACTCCAAGTCGAAGCCGAGGACGATCGCCGCGAGGAAGACGCCCGACACGCTCGCGGCGGCAGCCCACGCACGCAGCGTCTTGACGAGCCCCTCCACGGATTCGACGAGCACGGCGACGCCGATCGCGAAGGCGGCCAGGCCGATGAGCACGTTCACGCGGTGGCGGCGGGGGAGGGAGCAGCGAGTGTGGTGGGCACGGGCGAGGTTCTACCGCAGCGCCGCGCTGGAGCACCCGCGGCGGGCCGCCGTCAGTGGATGATCGCGTCGCGGCCGGCCCACGCCTGGCGGCGCGCGGCGCCCGGATCCGTCTCGACCCGGTCGGCGTCGTCAAACACCTTCGTCGCCCGCTCCGGCACGGTGTACGCAGGCCAGGTCCCGCCGGGGTCGCGGCCCGCTGCGAAGTCGAGCCACGCGCGCGAGAACCGCTCGGCGAGGGCGTCGCGCTCGGCGCCGGGTGGCCCGAGGAACAGCCGGTCCCAGCGCGGCGGGACCGGGAACAGCAGCATGAGCTCGATCGCGTGGAACGCTCCGAGCCCGAGCACGCCGCGGCCGTAGTCGACCCGGTACTTCCAGACCGGCGCCTGCTCGGCCATCCGGTCGGCGAGGTGCACGCTCGGCATGTGGAAGACGAAGTCCGACCCGAGATCGTTGAGGCCGTCCTTGTCGATCGGGTACTGGTCGAGGATCTCGCAGGCGTCGGCCCAGCCGAACGACTCGGTGAGCGACGTCGCGAGGGCGGCGCGGCTCAGGGGCATGATGTCGGTGCGGGGCTTCGTGAACGCGCGGTGCTCGTGGAGCGTGGTGCCGATCATCAGCGGCACGGGCTCGACGGCGCCGTAGGCGTCGGCGAGGGACGCTGGCAGCACGTCGCCGTCCCACCAGGGGCGGGTGGCGAGGCTGCCGCTGCGGCGTGACTGCACCCGCAGCGAGGCCGCCAGCAGGGTGCTCGCCGGGATCTTCCAGAGCTCGCCCGAGCGCTCCCGGCTGATGCCGAGCGTGTCGAGCACCTGCCGCGCCGTACGCGCGGCGTCCTCGCGTGTGGCCGCGAGCGACAGCGCTCCGCTCTGCGCGATCATCCGGTGGGCGAGGCCGCGGCTGCCTGCAGAGGCCAGGTGCATGACGGCGCTGCCGCTCCCCGCCGAGTGGCCGGCGACCGTGATGCGCCCTGGGTCGCCGCCGAACGCCGCGATGTTGCGGTGCACCCACTGCAGCGCGGCCCGCTGATCGAGCAGGCCGGCGTTGTGGGCGATGTGCTCATGGCTGCCGAGCGCGTCGTCGAGGTTCAGGAACCCGAACGCCCCGAGGCGGTAGTTGACTGCGACGAACACGATGTCCCCGCGTTCCACAAGTCCTGCGGCGTCGTAGTTGCCGCCGTTGCCGCTGCTGAACGACCCGCCGTGGATCCAGACGACGACGGGCCGTGGCGCTGCGGCCGCGGCGGGCGCGAACACGTTGAGCGTCAGGCAGTCCTCGCTGCGCGACCGGCGCGCGCCGAGCCAGACCTTGAGCGGGCCCGGCCGCAGCCGCGGCGCCTGGACTGCGGCGAAGCCGTTCTGGCCCGCGTCGCGGATACCGGCCCACGGCTCAGCAGGTCGCGGCGCGCCAAACCGCAGCGGGCCGACGGGCGGGGCGGCGAACGGGATCCCGCGCCACACGGCGACCCCGGAATGCTCGTGGTGCAGCCGGCCGCGGACTCGCCCGAGTTCGGTCTCGACGACAGGTTCTGCGGCGGCCACGGCGTGAGCGTAGTGCGCGCGCCCCCGCGCGCGGCGACCCGTCCCGACCATATTCAGACTTGGATTCTGCTGGTATCTGTGGCACGCTGCAGGGCAGCAGGCTGCCCGGCCTTGTCCCTGGTGCTACGTTGCGTAGTGCACTTGACCGGGCCGTATACTCCGGTATCCGCCCGCTTTTCCAAGTCTTGGAGCGATGATGTCCCACCCCGTGTCCCACAGTCGCCGGCTGCTTGCCGTCGTCACCGCAGTGCTCGTCGCTGCCTTCGCTGGGCTGAGCCTTGGGGCCCATCCTGCTGCCGCCAAGGGCAAGACCGCGAAGTCGGCCAAGGCTAAGAAAGCCGCCTGGAACGGCGTCGACACGGGCAAGTACTTCGTGTTCCGCACGCGCGATACCGGCGCGCCCGCGACGAACGCGCAGAACACGAAGTGCAACAACCACTTCGGCCTGCGCGCGCTCACGACGCTCACGCGCCTCAACGCGCTCCTCTTCGCCTACGGCGCCAACGATTCGACCGGCCGCATCGACGACCAGACCAAGAGCCTGCTCGGCCCCGGCTTCCTCTGCGCCGTGCCGAACGTCGCCGCCAACGACACGCTGGACGCCTACGCCTACAGCACGCTGCCTGGTCCGGGCACCGTCGAGGCCGCGGGCGGCTGCAACCTCGCGCCGGTCGTCATCACGAACTTGCCGCTCCTGCTCAACTGCCAGATGCAGATCAGGTCCAATGCCGCTGGCGTGACTGGCGGCCTGATCACGAGCAACTCGCTCGTCAACACACTCAACCGCAGCGACACCGCCCCGACCGGCAGCGTCTGGACCGCCCACGTGCTCGGCAACGCGCCGAACCCTGCGCCGGGCACGAACCCGACTCCGCCGAACATCGGCCCGGAGACGCCTGGTCTGGACTTCTTCACCTTCCGCACACGCGATGAGGTCGTGACCGCGACGTCGCCGACCTGCGGCCAGCTCGGTGTCAGCAAGGAGATCGCCGTCCGGACCGCCAACTTCGCGGTCGCTGAGCCGGACCCGGTCAGCGGCCAGGTCCCGGAGGCCGTCGGCCCGCCGGTCGGCAAGCTCACCGTCTGCTACCTCTACAAGTCGAACGAGGGCTACGGCGTGGCCACGCTCGCGACGCTCAAGACGGCGGCCGGCACGTTCGAGATCAAGACGCGCGGCGAGTGCAAGAGCAAGTCGACGCCCGCCTCTGCGCTCCTGCTGGTCCAGGCCTGCAACCTGCCGGTCGGCTCCGGCAGCACCAAGGGCGGCCTCGTCACCAGCAACGGCCTGATCGAGCAAGGTAAGCCGGCGTCCGCCGCGAACTCCGCGGTCTGGACCTACGCGCTCTTCGGAGCGCCGCCCGCCGCGTAAGGCGTATCCGGGGCGCCGCGCGCCCCAGCTGAGCGACCGTCAGCAAGGAGTGGGCTGACCCGGCATAACGCCGGTAATGTCCATTCCGTGCTGGCCTGCGTCCTCAGTCCGCATCGACCGACCCGCATCGGAGCGAATCGGACAGCATCGACCACCTTGTACCGGGCAGCGCACGGGCGCACCCGGGAAGTGAGTCGTGCTCATTCGAGTTCGCGCGATCAGGGTATTAGGGTCGCCCGATGTGTGGTCGGGTCCACGGCCCATGCCGGCCCGTCGCAGACGCCTGTCTCGGTGGCGGATTCGAACGCGCCCGTTCAGGGTCATTTCACGTTCTGCTGGTATCTAGGAAATCCCTGCAAAATGCGGGATTATTGCCCTAGCAAGCGGCCTCGAGCCCGCCACCGGGGAGCGAGCTTGTTTCTCGATTTCCCACCTCGTATGATTCTGTGTGTCCCATGTCTCGCAGGCGCCTCGTCACTAAGGCGTACAGCGACGATCCCCCTAGAGGAGCCCCCGGTGCGAGGTTCTGGTCCCAAGCGGCGCCCGCGCTGCGCACATAGCCCTGCGCGCCCTGCTCCGATGGCCCGTCCCGTCCCGCGGTCCCGACCGTTCCACCCACTGCCGCCCCACATGGAATTCCGTTGGGAGATCGCATGAACACCATTCCCACGCGTACCCCATCCGAGCTCCTCGCCGCCGGGACCGACACCGCCTTCCTCGCCGAGTTCCTCGAGTACTGGGCCGAGGTCAGTCCGCAGAAGGCCGCGCACACCTTCATCGACTACGCCGAGAGCCGCAAGGGCGTCGAGCACGCCGTCACCTATGCGGAGCTCGAGTACTGGACGCGTGCGCTCGCGGCCAAGATCATGGAGCTCACGCAGCCCGGCGACCGCGTCGCGATCCTCGTGCCGCAGGGCCTGGACTACGTCGCTGGCTTCGTCGCTGCCCTGCGCACGAACACGATCAATGTGCCGCTGTACGCGCCGGACCTGCCCGGCCACGCCGAGCGCCTGCAGGCGGTCGTGGCCGACGCCGCCCCGACGCTGATCCTCACCACGTCCGACAAGCTCGAGCTCGTCGAGGCCTTCCGCGCTGAGGCCGCCGGTCCGGCCGCCCCGCAGATCCTCTGCGTCGACGAGTTCCGCACCGACCAGGACGCGCTCGCCGAGTCCTACCGCTGGCCGGAAGACCTCGACTTCGACGACGTCGCCTACCTGCAGTACACGTCCGGCTCTACGCGCACGCCCGCGGGCGTGGTCCTGACGCACCGCAACCTCGCGGTCAACGTCGTCCAGCTCATCAACGGGCACCAGCTGCCCTGGGGCACTCCGACCACGGTCTCCTGGCTGCCGCTCTTCCACGACATGGGCCTCCTGCTCGGCGCGGCCGGTCCGATCGTCGGCGGCGCCGAGTGCGTCCTGCTCGACCCGGTCGCCTTCATCCTCAAGCCGCTGCGCTGGCTGCAGGCGTGCTCCGGCCGCCGCGACGCGATCACCGCCGCGCCGAACTTCGCCTACGACTACACCGTCAAGCGCGTGAAGGACGCCGACAAGGAGGGGCTCGACCTTTCCGGCATCGTCGCGTGGGCCAACGGCGCCGAGCCGATCCTCCCGGCGACGCTCGACCACTTCGTCGAGGCGTTCTCGGATGTCGGTGTCCGCCGCAACACGCAGCGCCCGACGTACGGCCTGGCCGAGGTGACCGTGTTCGTGTCGGTCACGCCGCCGCGCGAGGACCCCACCATCGTGCAGGTCGACTCTGCCGCGCTGCAGCAGGGCATCGTCTCCACCGACATCCCCGCCGGCGGCCGCGCCGTTCCGCTCGTCTCGTCCGGCAAGGCCTACGGCCAGCATGTCGCGATCGTCGATCCGGACACCCGCGAGGATCTCGGCGAAGGCAAGGTCGGCGAGATCTGGGTCAACGGCGGCAACGTCGGCCAGGGCTACTGGCAGAAGCCCGCCGAGACGGAGGCCGTCTTCGGCGCTCAGCTCGAGAACCACGGCGATCTCCCGGTCGACGGCTGGCTCCGCACGGAGGACCTCGGCGTCCTGCTCGACGGCTACCTCTTCGTGACCGGCCGGATCAAGGACCTGATCATCGTCGACGGCCGCAACATCTACCCGCACGACGTGGAGTTCAGCGTCGAGGAGTCGCACGACGGCATCGCCCAGCGGCGCCTGGCGGCGTTCTCGATCCCGACCGACACCGGCGAGGCGATGGTGGTCGTCGCCGAGCGCTACCGCCACGCCGACGACGTCGGCGAGCGCCTCGACGAGATCGCCCGCGCGGCGAAGCAGGCCGTCTCGGAGCAGCACTCCGTCGCGCTCCACGACTTCGTGCTCGTCGAGCCCGACACCATCGCCCGCACCAGCAGCGGCAAGATCGCCCGCAAAGCGACCCGTGCCTCATACCTCGAAGGCACCCTTCAGACCGTAACGCCCGCCGTTGGCGGTGCCGATGGAGACCAGGCATGAGCGAGTCGCGCGAAGTCCAGGAGCGCGAGCTCGTCGAGTGGATCCGGACCGAGATCGCCGGCTACCTCGACCTCGAGCCGCATGAGGTCGACCCCGACCGCCCGCTGACCGAGCTCGGCCTCTCGTCGCGCGACGGCGTCGGCCTGGTCGGCGAGCTCGAGGACCACCTCGACCGCGACCTGGAGCCGACGCTCGTCTTCGAGACGCCGACGATCACGCTGCTCGTCCGCAAGCTGCTCTTCAACGAGGACCCGCCGAAGGCCGACCAGCCTGCGGCCGGAACGCCGATCTCGTCGGTCTCCACCGGCGATGAGCCCGGCGACGACGCGATCGCGGTCGTCGGCCTCGGCTGCCGCCTCCCAGGCGGCGTGCACGGTCCGGCGCAGCTGTGGGACTTCCTCCTGGATGGCGGCGATGCCATCCGCGAGGTGCCGCAGGACCGCTGGGAGCAGTTCACCCCGCCGGGCGCGCCTGCCGCCGCCGTGGTGCAAGGCCTCAACCGCTTCGGCGGCTACCTCGACTCCGTCTCCGGCTTCGACGCCGACTTCTTCGGCATCTCCGAGCGCGAGGCCGAGCTGATGGACCCGCAGCAGCGCATGCTGCTGGAGGTCGCGTGGGAAGCCCTCGAGCATGCGGGCATCGCGCCGTCGTCGCTGCGCGGCACCCGCGCCGGAGTGTTTGTCGGGATGTCGGGCAACGAGTACTCGCACCTGACGACCAAGCGCCTGGAGAAGATCGACCCGTTCGTCTCGACCGGCGCGGCGCTGTCGATCGCCTCCAACCGCCTGTCGTACCTGCTCGACCTGCGCGGCCCGTCGATGACCGTCGACACCGCCTGCTCGTCGTCGCTGGTGGCGATGCACCAGGCCTCGCAGTCGCTGGCGTCGGGCGAGAGCTCGACCGCGATCGTCGGCGGCGTGAACCTCGTGCTGGCGCCGGCCATCAACTTCACCTTCGACCAGGCCGGGGCGCTCGCGCCTGACGGCCACTGCAAGTCGTTCTCGGCGGACGCCGACGGCATCGTCCGCGCGGAAGGCTGCGGCGTCGTCGTGCTTAAGCGCCTCGGCGACGCCCGCCGCGACGGCAACCACGTGCTTGCGATCCTCCGCGGCTCGTCGGTCAACCAGGACGGCCGCTCCAACGGCATTACTGCCCCGAACCCGCTGGCCCAGAAGGCGCTGCTGCAGCACGTCTACGAGGGCAGCGGCGTCGACCCGTACACGGTCGACTACGTCGAGGCGCATGGCACCGGCACCCCGCTCGGAGACCCGATCGAGGCCGGCGCCCTCGGCGCGGTGCTCGGCGGCTCCGGCCGCGACGACGACCGCCCGCTGCTGCTCGGCTCCGCGAAGTCGAACTTCGGGCACCTGGAGGCCGCAGCCGGCGTCGTCGGCTTCATCAAGCTCGTCCTGTCGCTCTACCACGACCAGATCCCGCCGAGCCTGCATTTCGGCTCGCCAAACCCGCAGATCAAGTGGGACGAAGACCACCTCAAGGTCGTCACTGAGACGACCTCGTGGCCGCGCTACTCGGGCGTCGCCCGCGCCGGCGTGTCGGCGTTCGGCTTCGGCGGCACGAACGCGCACATCGTGCTCGAGGAGTCCGGCGACCGCAACCGCCGCCGCTCCGGCGCGCTGGCGGGCGAGGACGAAGACGTCACGACGCTGCTGTTCTCGGCTGCGCAGGAGCCGCGGGTCGCCGCTGCGGCGGCTGCGCTGGCGCCGTGGCTGGAGTCGAGCGCTGGCCGCGCCGTCGCCCTGCGCGACATCGCCCACACGCTCGCGCGCACCCGCGTCCCCGGCAAGTTCCGCGGCTCGGTCACGGCCCGCGGCCGCGCAGAACTGGCGATCGGCCTACGCGCCCTCGCCGAGGGCCTGGACGCCCCGAACGTCGCCTCCGCCGACCCCGCGATGGGCAAGGGCCCGCGCGAGAAGGGCCCGGTCTGGATCTTCTCCGGCTTCGGCTCGACCTGGAACGGCATGGGGCGCAAGCTGCTCGCGACGGAGCCGGCGTTCGCCGAGGCCGTCGCCGAACTCGACCCGCTGTTCGAGGCCGAGGTCGGTTGGACGCTGCGCTCGGCGCTCGAGGAAGACCAAGACTTCCGCGACATGACGAAGGCGCAGATCCTGAACTTCGGCATGCAGGTGGCGCTCGCCGCGCTGTGGCGCGCGCACGGCGTCGAGCCCGCGGCGGTGATCGGCCACTCGATGGGCGAGATCTCCGCAGCCGTCGTCGCCGGCGGCCTCTCGAAGGCCGACGGCGTCAAGGTGATCACCCACCGCTCCGTGCTGATGGAGAAGGAAGGGCAGAAGAAGCTCGGCGGCATGGCCGTCGTCGTGATCGCGCCGGACGAATGGGACGCCGAGGCGCACCGCTTCCCGGGCGTCAGCATCGCCGTCTACTCCTCGCCGAAGGCCGTCACGATCGCCGGCCCCAAGGCCGAGCTCGAAGCAGCCGCGAAGTACTGGGAGGAGCAGGGGCGCCAGGCGTTCGTGCTCCCCGTCGACGGCGCGAGCCACTCGCCGCAGGTCGATGTCGGCCTGCCCGACTTCCGCGTCCTGATCGACGGCATCCAGGCCCTCGAGCCGACGGTCCCGATCTACTCCACGGCCTACGACGACCCGCGGCAGCAGCCAGCGTTCGACATCGACTACTGGTGCCTGAACGTGCGCAACCCCGTGCACTTCCTGCAGGCCGTCACGGCCGCCGCGCAGGACGGGCACCGCACATTCGTGGAGATCTCCGCGCACCCGGTCGCCGAGATCACGACCCGCCAGACGCTCAAGGCCGCGGGCGTCGAGGACCGCGTGGTGGTCCCGACGCTGCGCCGCGATGGCGACGACCCCGTCAGCTTCCTCTCCTCGCTGGCCGTCATGCACGCGTGGGGCCACGTCGACGCCACCGACGACCTCGTCGCCAGCGGCCGCAAGGTGGCTCTGCCGTTCTGGCAGCACCGCCGCTACTGGATCGACGAGCACGCCGCCGGCCCCATCGCGAGCCACGGCCACCCGCTGCTCGGCGTCCACATCGAGCTGCCGGAAGGCGACCGCCACCTGTGGCGCGCCGACCTCGGTACGTCGGTGATCCCGTGGCTCACGGGCCACCGGCTCTACCGCGCGGCCATCGCGCCCGCCTCGGTGTTCGCTGAGCTGGCGCTCGCCGCTGCGGCCGAAGCCTTCATCAGCGAGGCGCCCCTCAGCGTCGAGTCGCTGGACTGCTCCTCGCTGCTGGTGCTCGACGAGAACACCGAGGTCACGACGTCGCTCACGCTCGTCGATGAGCACCGCGCGCAGGTCGACGTGTACTCGCGGCCCGAGCCGGGCTCGCCGATGGTCAAGGTCGCGACGGCGACGGTGCGCAACGACGCGCCCGCCGGGACTCCGCTGATCGACCGCTGGTCTGAGCACGCCGACGGCAAGGCCGTCGAGCTCTACGAGCGCAGCCTCGCGGTCGGCCACCAGCACGGCCCTGCCTTCAGCGGCCTTTCCGATCCGCGCCTGCACCCCGACGGCTCGGCGACCGCCCAGGTCGCGCTCCCGCCGGAGGCCGTCACCGACCGCCACTTCCGCGTGCATCCGGCGCTCCTCGACGCCTGCCTGCAGGCGCTGCTGGTGTCGAACTCGCGCCTGCTGACCGGCGATGAGCTCGGCCGCCCGTACGTCGTCGCGAGCATCGGATCGCTGATCGTGCCCGCTGACCCCCACCAGGGCGGCGCCGTGACGGCCAAGGTCGTCGGTGGCGAGAACGGCGGCCCGTCGAAGGGCTCCGTCAAGCTCGTGGCCGCCGACGGCACGCTGCTGCTGGAGGCGCGCGACGTGACGCTGCGCGCCGTCGGCCGCAGCGAAGTCCCCGAGGAGGTCTTCGAGGTCTCCGAGGACGGCGCCCAGGAAGGCCGCGCGCTGATCGAAGCGATGCGCACGACCGATCCGAAGGGCGCCCGCGAGCTGCTGGCCCGCCGCCTCCTCGACCGCGTCGCCGCCGTGATGGCGAAGGCTCCCGAGGAGGTCGACCTCGACGCTCCGCTCACGGATCTCGGCCTCGACTCGCTGATGGCGATGCGCGCCAAGGGCGCCGTCGAGAACGACCTCGGTATCGAGCTCCCGACGAAGGTGCTGCTCCAGGGCGGCTGCCTCGCCGACCTCGAGGAGATCATCGCCGCCGAGCTGGGCCTCTCGACCGCTGGCCCGCGCCGCGTGTCGCTGATCGCCCGCAAGGACCGCTACATCGAGCCGCGTGACGCGTCCGAGCGCTGGATCGCGAAGATCTGGGAGGACGTCCTCGGCAAGGCGCCGCTCAGCGCGACCGCCGACTTCGACGACCAGGGCGGCGACCCAGCAGCCGAGGAGGCCGTCGTCGTGAAGATGCGCGAGCGCCTCGGCGACGAGCTGTCGGCCCGTGACGTGTTCAAGCACCGCACGATCGAGCGCCAGGCCGACCATCTCCGCGAGCTGATCGAAGGCAACGGCGGCAACCCCGTCCGCGTGCTGCGCGCCGGCACCGGCGACCAGGCCCCGCTGTTCCTGTTCCACCCGGCTGGCGGCCCGACGAGCGTCTACCAGAACCTCGTCGACCTGCTCGACGAAGGCCAGGCGGTCTACGGCTTCGAGCGTCTCGAGGGCCTGCGCCACATCGAAGACAAGGCTGCGCACTACGTTGCGATGATCCGCGACATCGCCCCGCACGGCCCGTACCGCCTCGGCGGCTGGTCGCTCGGCGGCGCGCTGGCCTACGAGGCCGCGCAGCAGCTGAAGGCCGCGGGCGAGGAGGTCGACGTCATCGCGATGATCGACACGACCATCCCCAAGCCCACGCCGGGCCTCACCGAGCGCGACCTGCTGGCCGACCGCTTTGAGCGCTTCTTCGCGTATATGAGCGAGACGTACGACATCCCGCTCGACCTCAACATCCAGGACCTCGTCGAGCTCGACGAGGACGAGCAGGTCGCCGTGATGATGGGCGTCGTCGAGGAGGCCGGCATCGACATGAGCCCGGCCGTGCTGGAGCACCAGCGCACCTCGTACATCGACGCCCGCATCGCCGAGCGGTACCTGCCCGAGCGGTACGACGGCAAGATCGTGCTCTACCGCGCCACCGACCGTGGCCTGACCACCGAGATGGACCCGCGCTACGCCCGCGACGACGAGACGCTCGGCTGGGACCAGCTGTGCGACGACGTCGAAGTGGTACATGTGCAGGGCACCCACATCACCTGCATCGACCGCCCCGGTGTCGAGACGATGGCCGAGCACCTGCGCGGTGCCCTCAGCCGCCGCCCCGCGGGCGCGCACCCAGACGGAGGTGCCCAGTGAGCCATCCCACGATGGAAGACGCGATCGACGGCCTGCGCCAGCGGCGCGAGGAGTCGGTCCACCCCGGCAAGCCCGGCAGTGTCGAGAAGCAGCACGCCAAAGGCAAGCTGACGGCTCGCGAGCGCTTGGAGCTGTTCCTCGACGAGGGCTCCTTTGTCGAGATCGGCCGCCTGCGCCGCGCGCCGCGCGAGACCGGCGACGGCTCCGACAAGCGCCCCTTCGGCGACGGCGTCGTGACTGGCGTCGGCAAGGTCGACGGCCGCCAGATCTGCGTCTACGCGCAGGACGCGACCGTGCTCGGCGGCTCCGTCGGCCAGACGCACGCCAAGAAGCTCGTCGACCTCTACAAGCTCGCCTGGAAGATCGGCTGCCCGGTCGTCGGCCTCAACGACTCCGGCGGCGCGCGCATCCAGGACGGCGTCGCGGCGCTGGCCAGCTACTCGATGCTCGGCAACGTGAAGTGCGAGATGTCGGGCGTCGTCCCGATGATCGGCCTGATCATGGGCACCTGCGCCGGCGGCGCCGTGTACTCGCCGGCCACGGGCGACTTCACCTTCATGGTCAACGGGACGTCGCACATGTTCCTCACCGGCCCTGAGGTCGTCCGCGAGGTCACCGGCCAGGAGACCACGATGGAGGAGCTCGGCGGCGCGGAGATCAACGCGATCACCGGCAACGCCCACCACGTCGACGACACCGACGAGGAGTCGCTGGAGTCGGCCAAGCGCCTGCTGTCGTACCTGGCGAGCAACAACGTCGCCAAGCCGCCGCGCTTCGCTGCCCCGAACTTCTCGTGGGAGACCACCGACGAGGACCTCGAGCTCGACGGCGTCGTGCCGGTCGAGCCGAACAAGGCCTACGACGTGATCGACGTGATCGAGCGGATCGCCGACGACGGCGACTTCTTCGAGATCCACTCGCGCTGGGCGGCCAACGTCGTCATCGGCTTCGTGCGGATCAACGGCCACAGCGTCGGCGTGATCGCCAACCAGCCGTCGGTCAACGCGGGCACGATGAACATCGACGCCACCGAAAAGGCGGCGCGGTTCATCCGCACCTGCGACGCGTTCAACGTCCCGATCCTCACCCTCGTCGACGTGCCGGGATACCTGCCGGGCATCGAGCAGGAGCGCGCCGGCGCGATCCGCCGCGGCTCCAAGCTGTTCTACGCCTACGCCGAGGCGCGGGTCCCGTCGATCACCGTCACGCTGCGCAAGTCCTACGGCGGCGCCTACGCCACCATGGGCTCCAAGCAGTCGCTCAACGACGTCAACCTCGCCTGGCCGCAGGCCGAGATCGCCGTGATGGGCGCCCCGGCCGCGGTGAAGATCCTGCATGGGCGCGAGCTCCTGAAGATGATCCAGGAGGGCGCGACCGACGTCGAGGACAAGTACAACGAGCTCGTCGCCGAGTACACCCGCGACCACCTCAACCCCTACCCGGTGGCTGAGCGTGGCTGGGTCGACCGCGTCATCAAGCCGCACGAGACCCGCATCGAGCTGGCCCGCGCTCTCGACCTGCTCGAGACCCGCCGCCACGACCCGCCGTCACGGCCGCACGGAAACATCCCGCTGTGACGAGCGTGGCCCGCAGCTCAGGGCACACCCCAGGCACGCCATACGCGCCGCGGTGGCTGCTGCTCCTTGCCGTCAGCACGTCGGCGTTCATCACGGGGCTCGACAACACGATCCTGAACATCGCGCTGTCGGCGCTGCGCGCGGACTTCGACCTGTCCTACTCGGGGCTGCAGTGGGTCGGCGCGAGCTACATCCTCGCGTTCTCGAGCCTGCTGATGGTCGGCGGGCGCCTCACCGACCTGCTCGGCCGAAGGCGCGTGCTCGAAGCGGGCATGGCGATCTTCACCGTCGCATCGGTGTTCGCCGGCATCGCGCCGTCGGGCAACTGGCTGATCGCTGCCCGCGTGCTGCAGGGCGTCGGCGGCGCGCTCGTGCTGCCCTCCACGCTGACCGTGATCGGCAGCGATCTGGAGGAGAAGGACCGCCAGCTCGGCATCGGCATCTGGACCGGCTCGATCGCCAGCGCGATCGCGCTCGGACCGGTCGTGGGCGGCGGGATCATCGCGATCTCGCACTGGAGCTGGGTCTTCTTCATCAACGTGCCCATCGGCATCGCGGCGATCATCCTCGTGCGCATGACGGTGCAGCCGCAGGACGTCGTCCTGCCACCGCGCAAAGAGCTGATCGCGCGCTTCGACGTGCCGGGCCTCGTCACGTCGTCGCTGGCGCTCATGTGCGTCACCTTCGTGCTCGTCCACGGCCAGGAGCACGGCTTCGGCGCGCCGGTGGTCGTCGGCGCGATGATCCTCGGCCTCGTGTCGGTGGTCGCGTTCGTCCGGACCGAGCAGCTCACCGAGTACCCGCTCGTCGACCTGTCGCTGTTTGAGAGCAAGATCTTCGCCGGCGGTACCGCGGCCCAGGTGATCTGGGGGCTCGGCATCAACGGCGTCCTCTTCTTCACGTCGCTGTTCCTGCAGGACGTCCTCGGTCTCGATCCATGGACCGCTGGCCTCTACTACGTGCCGCTCGCGGTGACGATCGGCATCGGCGTCGCGATCGGGAACGTGATGAGCAACGCGTGGGGTGCGAACGTCGCGACCGCCATCGGCATGGTGCTCATCGCAGGCGGCCTGCTGATGGGCGTCTTCATCGACCAGAACGACGACCCGCTGCGGTTCCTCCTCGGCCTCATGGTGGTGGGCCTGGGCTCCGGCCTCACCACCCCGATGACCGCCGCTGTGATGGACGAGGTCGAGTTCGAGAAGGCCGGCGGCGCCGCGGCCGTCATCAGCACCGCCCGGGAGATCTCCGGCGTGATCGGCATCGCGCTGATCGGCGCCGTGCTCGTCGTCCGCCAGAAACTCGCGCTTGAAGACGGCCTCGATGAGAAGACCGCGTTCGTCACCGGCTACCACCTGTCGCTGTACGTAGCGGCGGGCGTGATGCTCCTCGGCGCCATCGTCTCGTACATGACGCTGACGACGAAGGCGCAGCGCATCGTGATCTACGCCGAGCGCGAGCGGATCGCCGCGGAGGAGGCCGCCGCCGAGGCGCGCGCCGCCAGCGGCGACCACGACGAGGAGCGCGTCATCGAGGCGACGACTGCGGCCGACGGCGCGATCGCCGCGGCCGAGGCGCTCCATGCCGCCGAGGCGCTGCATGCGGAGCACGCCGCATCCGCCGGGCGCCAGTCACCCGAACAGGGCTGAGCATCACGCAGGTGGGGGACCACCGTGGGCCGGCACGCGACGCCGACCGGTCATCCGGGCTACCGTGGAGGCGGATGACCACGCCTGGCCTGGACACGCGTGCGCAGCCCGTCCCACCTGCTGGCGGCATGCTGCCGCCGCCCGATTCGCAGATCGCCGTGTGGTGGGCGACCACCGACGTCTCCCCAGGGGTGCTCGAGCAGCTGCGTGCTGAGCTCGACCGCGACACGCTCGACCGCGTCAACGCGCTGGTGCGCGAGGAGGACCGGCGCCGCGCGGTGCTCGCGCACGGCCTGCTGCGGCGGCTGGTGTCGGCCTGCCTCGGCGTGGCTCCGGCCGACATCGCGATCGACCGCACCTGCGCGAATTGCGGCGCCGCCGATCACGGCAAGCCGACGCTCGCAGGCGTGGCCGCGTCGGCGCGGCCGCCGCTGCAGTTCAACCTCGCGCACTCGGGGTCGGTCGTCGCGGTCGCGCTGGCGGGCCCAGACACCGAGGTCGGGATCGACGTCGAGGCGATCCAGCCAGAGATGCGCTGGTCGACGATCCGCCGCCACGTGTTCTCGGACGCGGAGTGGGACGAGACTGGCGCCGCCGACGACCCGACCGCTGAGCGGTTCGCCCTCTGGGCCCGCAAAGAGGCCGCGGCGAAGACGACGGGCCACGGCCTGGCGATCGACCTGCGCCACGTGCAGATCAGCGGCCCGGCTGATCCTGGCGGGTTCCGGGCGGGCCGGCTCGAGGCGCCGGAGCGCGACTACGCGCTGGTGGTCGCCGACCTCCAGATCGGGCAAGGCACGGCAGCGGCGATCGCGGCGCTCACGCCCGAGGGTGGCACCGCAGGGCAGGCGCCTCCGACCGTCCAGGTCGTGCGCGCCGACCTCGGCTGAGCCCGCCCAACCGGCCAGAATGCGGGCTGCGGCGTCCAGCCGCGACCGCTGCGGCCGATGAACAGACGGAGAACACCGGGCCATATCGGTGTTGCTGACGGCCCAGTGGTGCTCTACTTGGTCTCAGGACGCGCCCCGCCGCGTCGAACGACTCCCCCGAAGGATCACACGTCATGCCCAGCATCGGACCCATGGAACTCGTCATCGTGCTGGTGATCGCACTCCTCGTGCTCGGTCCCAAGCGCCTCCCGGACGCCGGCAAGAGCCTCGGCAAGGGGATCCGCGAGTTCAAGGACGGCATCGCCGGAGGCGGCAAGGACGACGACGTCCACATCGACGCCGCCGCGCACCAGTCCGCCACCAAGCACTCCGCCTAAGCGCGAAGGCATCCGCGGCGGCCTGGTCGGCCGCCGCCTGGCGGTCCGATGCCGGGCTGCCTACCCGGCGGCGATGCCGCTGAGCGCGACTTCGAGCAGCCGCTGCGCCTGACGCTGGCCGTCGGGCGCCGTCTCGGTCGCTTGCACGATCCCGTTGATCAGCCGGCCGAGGTCGTCGGCTGACAGCTCGCCGCGCACGACGCCCGCCGCCTGCGCGCGGGTGAGCAGCTGCGTGAGCGAGTGGTGCATGACCTCACACGAGCCGTAGAGCGGCGAGTCGTCGGCGCTTTTGCTGTCGACGCAAGAGATGATCTGCTGGGAGAGCCCGCGGAACATGCTGATGTGGGCGGCGAAGTCGCGGATCCACGTGTTGAGCGCTTCGCGGGGGTCGTCGGAGCCGAGCAGCTCCTGCGCGCTGGTGTAGAGGCCGACGACCCAGTCGCGGATCACCGCGTCGATCAGATCGGCGCGGCGCGGGAAGTGGCGGTAGAGCGTCGCGGACCCCACGCCTGCGCGCGAGGCGATGTCGTCGAGCGACGCCTCGGCGCCGTGCTCGGCGAGCGCTTCGCGGCCGACTTCGAGCAGGCGTTCGTAGTTGCGGCGCGCGTCGGCCCGCATCGGCCGCGGCGGCAGCGCAAGGGCGCCGGCTGGAAGCGGCGAATCCGCGGCGGTGGTGGCTGTGATCTGGGTCACGAAAGGGTGCTTCGTCCATAAACGGGGACGGTCCCCGCTAGTCTACTGGCAAGAAGTGGGGATAGTCCCCGTTTTACTGGAGCCCCTCCCCGCTTTTTCGGGGGCGTTCTCCGTTTTCCATTTGTCTTCAGCCTAGCCCCACCCGGGGACACCCGCACCAGGGAGCCAGCCATGTCAGCCGCCATCCAGACGTCAGCACCACCAGAGCCAGCCGCCAGGGGCCAGAACCGCGCGCTCGTGCTCGCGGTGATCGTGACCGTCCAGCTCATGATCATCCTCGACGGCACCGTGGTGAACGTCGCGCTGCCGGACATCCAGAAGGACCTCGGCTTCTCGGACTCGACGCTGTCGTGGGTCGTCAACGCCTATGCGCTCACCTTCGGCGGCCTGCTGCTGCTCGGCGGCCGCGCCGGCGACATCCTCGGGCGCCGGCGCACCTTCAGCATCGGCGTGGTGATCTTCACGATCGCCTCGTTCCTCGGCGGCATCGCCAGCTCAGGCGGTCTGCTCCTCGCGGCCCGCGCGATCCAGGGCATCGGCGCGGCGATCGCGGCGCCGAGCGTGCTGGCGCTCATCGCCACGAACTTCGCTGAGGGCGAAGACCGCAACAAGGCCCTCGGCATCTTCACGGCGGTCTCGGCGGCAGGCGGCTCGATCGGCCTGATCCTCGGTGGCGCGCTCACCGACCTCGCGTCGTGGCGCTGGGTCCTCTTCATCAACGTGCCGATCGGCATCGCTGTCGCGCTCGTCACGCCGCGGTTCGTCGCGGAGACGCCGCGCCACCCCGGCCGCTTCGACCTGGCGGGCGCGATCCTGTCGACCGCCGGCGTGAGCTCGCTGGTCTACGGCTTCATCCGCGCCTCGCAGGAGGGCTGGGGTGAGGCTGGGACGCTGGTCGCGTTCGCCGCGGGCATCGTGCTGGTTTCGGCATTCATCGTCGTCGAGCGTTCGGCGGCCCAGCCGATCGTGCCGCTGCGGCTCTTCGCCAAGGCGCAGCGGGCGGTGTCGTTCGCCGCGATGCTGCTCATCCCGGCGGCGCTGCTCGGGCACTTCTACCTCGTCGCGCAGTTCCTGCAGAACGTCCTCGGCTACTCGCCGCTGGAGACGGGCTTCGCCTTCATGCCGCTGACGATCGCGATCTTCGCGCTCGGCCAGCTCCTGCCGCGCTACCTGCCCAAGTACGGGCCGCGGCCCTTCCTGATCGCGGGGCTCTCGCTCATCACGCTCGGCCTCGTGCTGCTGTCGCTGATGACCGAGAACACGCAGTACGCGTCGGGCCTGCTGGTCCCGATCTTCATCACCGGCCTCGGCGGCGGCCTCGCGTTCCTGCCGCTGAGCATCGTGATCCTCGAAGGCGTCCCCGAGGAGGACTCCGGTGCAGCGTCGGGCCTGCTGCAGGCGGCGCAGCAGGTGGGCGCGGCGCTCGGCGTCGCGATCCTCGTGAGCGTGTTCGTCAGCGCCAGTGGCGGCGTGACGGCCGGCTCGGCGGCGGCGTCGGCCACGGTCGACGGCGTGCAAGCGGCGCTCCGCGTCGCGGGCGTGTTCGCCGCAGCCGCGCTCGTCCTCGTGACGGTGTTCATCCGCCCCGGCGGCGGCCCCGCTCCGGAGCACTCGATCGACGGCCTCGAGTTCGAGCCGAGCGAGGGCGGTCTCGGCGCCGAGCTCGCCGCGCGCGCCGACTAGCGCTCCAGACTGGCCCGGCGCCAACCGCACTTCGGTCTCACCGCCGCCTTTCGCGGCTGAGACCGAAGTGGGGTGGGGTAGATCGGCGTGGTGTGGGCGGCGGGACCGGTCACCTCGGCGCGGTGCCGCGGGTAGGGTGGCGCCATGGCCAGTGCCGAGCGTGAGACCGCCTACGACATCGTCCAGTTCGGAGCCACCGGGTTCGCCGGGCTGCTGACGGCGGAGTACCTCGCCCAGCACGCGCCGCCCGGGCTCCGTTGGGCGCTCGCGGGCCGCAGCCTGCGGCGTCTGCAGGAGGTGGCGGGCCAGATCGCCAAGTCCGCGCCGGACCGTCCGGCACCGGACCTGATCGAGGTGGCGCTCACCGATCAGCCCGCGCTCGACGAACTCGCAGCCAAGACGAAGGTCTTGCTGACGACCGTCGGTCCGTACGCGGTCCACGGTCAGCCGCTCGTCGCCGCGGCCGCCAAGACCGGCGCGGACTATGTCGACATCACCGGCGAGCCGCAGTTCGTCGACGAGATGTACCTCAAGTACCACGACGAGGCTGTCGAGTCGGGTGCGCGGCTCGTGCACTGCGCCGGGTTCGACTCGGTGCCGCACGACCTCGGCGCGCTGTTCACCGTGCGCCAGCTGCCGGACGACCAGCCGATCTCGGTCGTCGGCGCGGTACGCGCCAACGCCGAGTTCTCCGGCGGCACGTTCCAGTCGGCGGTTGGCGGGTTCGCGGCCTTCGGGGAGGCGCAGAAGCTGTCGAAGCGGCGCCGCGAGCGCGAGAAGGCCGAGCAGGGCAGCGAAGCGCGCCGGGCCCGCCCGGTCGCCGGCAAACCGCGCCGCGACGAGAGCACCGGCCGCTGGCTCGCCCCGCTGCCGACCATCGATCCGGCGATCGTCGTGCGCTCCGCCGCGGCGCTGCCGGAGTACGGGCCGGACTTCACCTACGAGCACACGATGTCGGCCAAGCGGATCCTCACGATCGCCGGCCTCGGCATCGGCGCGGGCGCGCTGATGGTGGCCGTGAAGATCCCGCCGGTGCGCAACCTGCTCAAGAAGGTCAAGGCCGCCGGCACCGGGCCGGACGAAGCGCGCCGCGAGCGGTCGTGGTTCACGGTGCGCTTCACCGGCAAGGCCGGCGGTAAGACGGTTATCACCGAGGTGCGCGGTGGCGACCCGGGCTACGACGAGACCGCCAAGATGCTCGCCGAGTCTGCGCTCAGTCTGGCGTTCGACGAGAACCCGCCGACGGCTGGCCAGGTGACCACGGCGGTCGCGATCGGCGACCGCTTGTTGGAGCGTTTGCAGGCGGCCGGAATCACGTTCACGGTCGTCTCGCCAGCCACCTAGAAGAAACTCCGGGAATTGGGCCATCGGCGAGCCGTCGTGCGGCCGAGTTGGCGCGATAACAATTCCCCTATGAAGGTCTTCCTCACTGGGGGAACGGGGTTCATCGGCGGGGCTGTCGCCCGCCAGCTCCGCGACCTCGGCCACGATGTCGTCGCGCTCGTCCGGACGCCCGCCAAGGCCGACGGCCTCCGTCAGATCGGGGCAACCCTCGTCGAAGGCGACCTGTCGAGCGCTGCTGCGATCGAGGAGGCGGCGCGCGGCTGCGACGCCGCGATCCACGGGGCGGCGATCTACGAAGTCGGCGTCACCGCCGCCCAGGCCAAGCTGCTGCGCGAGGCCAACGTCGACGGCACCCGCGCCGCGCTCGACGGCATCCTGGCGGCAGGCGTCCCCCGCGTGGTCTACGTCTCGACCGTGGCGGTCTTCGGCAACACGAAGGGCCAGACCGTCGACGAGACCTACGAGCGCACGCTCAGCGACGGGTTCCTCTCGGTCTACGACGAGACGAAGTACGAGGCGCACCAGATCGCCAAGCGCCACATCGAGCAGGGCGCGCCGATCGTCGTCGTGCAGCCCTCAGCGGTCTACGGTCCGCGCGACCACTCCGAGCTCGGCGACACGCTGGTCCGCGCCGCGCAGGGCAAGCTCCCCGCCGTGCCGTTCGGCGACCTCGGCGTGAGCATGGTGCACGTCGACGACGTCGCCGCTGGCATCATCCTCGCGCTCGAGAAGGGCGCCGTCGGCGAGTCCTACATCCTGTCGGGCGAGCCGTCGACGATGGCCGAGCTGGTCAAGCAGGCCGCCGCGATCGGAGGGAAGACGCCGCCGCGCCTCGCTGTTCCGACGCCCCTGCTGCGGGCGGTCGCCCCAGCCGGCCGCCTGCTCGGCCCCGTGTTCGGCATGCCGACCAACATCAAGGAGCTGGTCAGCTCGTCGGGCGGCGTGACCTATTACGCCTCACACGAGAAAGCGAGCCGCGAGCTCTCCTACAAGCCGCGCGCGCTCGCCGTCGGCCTGCCGACGGCGGTTCGTTTACCGGTTGACGAGCGACATGTCGCCGTAGCGGTCGCCGACGGCGGCGTTCGCGAGCGTCGACAGCTGGTCGAGCTCCGCGGCCGTCAGCTCCACGGCTTCGGCGGCTGCGTTCTGCTCGAGGTAGGTGCGGCGCTTGGTCCCGGGGATCGGGGCGATGTCGCCGCCCTGCGCGTGGACCCACGCGAGCGCGACCTGCGCCGGGGTGAGGTCCTTGGCTTTGGCGACCGCGTCGATCGCCTCGACGATCGCGATGTTCGTCTCGAGGTTGTCGCCCTGGAAGCGCGGGTTGTGGCGCCGGAAGTCGTCGGCGTCGAGCTGGTCGAGCGAGCGGATCGTGCCGGTGAGGAAGCCGCGGCCGAGCGGCGAGTAGGGCACAAACCCGATGCCGAGCTCGCGGAGCACCGGCAGGATCTCGGCCTCCGGGTCGCGCGACCACAGCGAGTACTCCGTCTGCAGAGCCGTGATCGGGTGGACGGCGTGCGCCCGGCGGATCGTGTCCGGAGCCGCCTCGGACAACCCGAGGTACTTGACCTTGCCCTCGGCGACGAGCTCGGCCATCGCGCCGACCGTCTCCTCGATGGGCGTGTCCGACGGGACGCGGTGGAGATAGTAGAGGTCGACGTAGTCCACGCCGAGCCGCCGCAGCGACCCGTCGATCGACTGCCGCACGTAGTCCGGGGAGCCGTTGATCCCGCGGGCGGTCGGGTTCTCGGGGTCGCGGACGACGCCGAACTTCGTCGCCAGCTCGACCTGGTCGCGCTTGCCGGACAGCGCCTTGCCGACGAGCTGCTCGTTGGTGTGCGGCCCGTACATGTCGGCTGTGTCGAGGAACGTGACGCCGAGCTCGATCGCGCGGTGGATCGTCGCGACCGCCTCACCCTCGTCGCGCCCGCCGTAGAAGTCCGACATGCCCATGCAGCCGAGCCCCTGCCGGGAGACCTGGAGTCCTTGTGATCCGAGCGCGATGCGGTCCATGGGACCGAGCCTAGGGCCACCGCCGAGTGCCGCCGCCACCCGTTCACACGCCGACCGTCCTTCCCCTGGGGGTATAGGCCCAGAGGAAGGACGGTCGGCGGGCGGGGGCGCTGCGGGCTAGAGCGGCGAGCCGTCTTCGGCCACCCGCTGCAGCGTGATGGCGTAGTCCCAGTCGTAGGTGAGCGTGATCGGCTTGCCGCTGCCGTCCTTGTCCCATGAGGTGCTGCCCCGGTGGGTGAGCGTGAACGGCTTGGTCCCCGCGAGGGTCGCCATCGGCACAGTCGACTCGGTCAGGGCGTCGTCGGTGATGACCTGGCTGATCGTGACGACGTTGCAGACGCTGTCGTCGGCGTCGAAGTAGCCGCCGATGACCGGCCCGACGTACCACGTGAGCTTGGCGCTGGCGGCTTTGCGGGAGCTGGCCCGCAGCGTGAAGCCGAGGGTCCAGTCGCCCGTGGCGTGCTCGGTGCGGCTTGTCTGGCAGAAGGCGGGCTGTTTCCCGTAAAGCGGCGCGCAGCCGGTGAGCGTGTGCTGCCACGCGGCGCCAGGCGCCTTCGCCTGGAAGCGGCCGTCGAGCTCGTCGCTGTAGCTGCGCTTCGTGACCGCGTTCTTCTCCGGGTCGAACGCCTGGGCCGCCGCGTTGGCGGTGAACACCACCTGGTCACGGGTGGCGAAGCCCTTGTTCGGGCAGCCGAAGTAGGTGCCCGCGGCGCGCTTGCCGTCGAGGTTCGTCTTCAGGCTCGCGGAGAGGATCTTGAAGTGCCACGGCAGGTCCTCGCACGTGTCGCGCAGCGCGAGCTCGGGACGGCCCTGGATCCAGCCGCCGGTGCCGAACTGCGGCGTCATCTTGCTGTTGGCGTAGACCAGCACGATGTCGGTCACGTCCTCGCTCGCGTTGTCGCGGCAGAGCTTCACGGTCTCCTTGCCGCTCCAGTCCTCCCAGCGCGTCTCCCCGCTGCGCAGCGTCAGGATCGCGCCCATGCGCGCGTCGGGCTCGCCCGCGAGGTCGTTCTTGAAGGTGATCTCGCGGATCTTCTCGTCGGTGACGGGGTAGTGCTTGTAGTCGCGCATGCGCGCGTCGATCGAGAACTCGGCGTAGGCGGTGCGCTGCTTCTGGCCCGCGAGGAACAAGTTGGCCTCCACGACCTCCGCGGGCCGCGCGGCGAGACGGTCCCACTCGAGGAATGACGGGTACGGCGCCTGGTTCCACGCGTGCTTGGCGAAGTCCAGGAAGCTCTTGCGCCAGGTGCCCATCGGGGTGTCGGCGGCGTGGACGGCGTCCTGCGTCGACTCGAACCGCTCAAGCGTCTGGCGGATCGTCGCGGCGCCGCGCGTCCTCTCCATCCAGAGCGCGAGCAGCCACGAGTTGTATTCGCTGGCGATGTCGAACTTGGGGTACGTGAGGTAGCTGTCCCAGAGGTGCTCGCCGTCGTCGGTCGGGAGGACGGTGTGCGCCGCCCAGTTGGCCGAGCCCTCGTCGAACCACGAGTACTCCTGGCAGCCGCCTTGGTACGAGTAGCTCATCTGGAACACGTGGAACAGCTCGTGGGCCAGGATGAACGGCATCGAAAAGGTGTTGTCGGACGGGTTCGTGACGATGAATCCGGGGTAGCCCTCGCAGTCGGCCTGGTTGCCGGTGGCCTGCGTCGACGGGACGGTGATCGCCGACTTGCCGATCACGCGGTCGATGTAGACGTCGGTGGCGGCGTCGGGCCCGTGGTAGCAGTCGACATCGGTGTCCGGCAGCGGCTCGCGGCCCAGCAGCGCCTTGTATTTCGCGTACGCGGCCGTCAGCGGCGCGACCATCGCGGCGGCGGCCTTGCCGTCTTCGGGGCGGTCGGTGCGGGCGTGGATCTTGACCTTGCCGCCGGCCGCGCTCACGGTCGTCCACGACTTGGCCTTGAAGTACTCGGTGTCGCAGACCGACTCGTCGACCTGCGGCTCGCCTTCGCCGCCGGCGGGCGCGGCTGCGGCGTCCTGCAGACGCGCAGCCTGCTGCTTGCCGCCCTTGGTGCCGCGGCGCGGTTTGGCCCCGCCGGCTTTGCGCTCTGCCGCCGTGGCGTCGCGCAGCGGCGTGGGGACGAAGTACTTGCCGACCTGCTTCTTGGCGGCAGCGGAGAGCATGCCCCAGCGGCTGGCGAGCTCGCGCATCACGCCGTCGTCGCCGTCGGCGCCCTGGCCGCCGGCGTACTTCGCCGGGAGGCGGTCGTCGCCGAACACCGCGAAGACGCGGTAGGTGAGCGCCTGCTCGGGCTTGAGCTTGCCCGCGTTGAGGTCGGCGGCGATCAGGCCCTGCGGCGTGGCCGCGTCCTGGACCTGGGCGACGACGGTGAGCGGCGCTTTGGCCGCGCGGCAGTCCTTCGCGTTCGCCGGCTTCTTCGCGCCCTTGGCGGTCTCGTTCACGCAGGCGATCACGCGCACGCTCCCGAGCGGCTGCGCCGCCGGGACCCTCACGCCGGCCGACAGCGCCACCTTGCCCTTCGCCGCGAGCTTTGGCGTCGTGACCGACGACAGCAGGCGGATGTCGTCGTCCGAGCGCTTGCCGTCGTTGGAGAGGTAGACCGCGACGCCGCCAGACTTGGCCAGCTTGCCGCTGGCCGACGCCACGACCCGCACGGTCAGCGGGCCGCCCGGCTGCGCGGTCGCGGCGGCGCGGACCGCCGTGGGACGCAGCTGGCC
>JAEYAL010000226.1 GCA_023404805.1 Actinomycetes bacterium
GCGGCCCCGTCCGCCGCTCCCCCGCGCGCTCGCGCGACGCCAGAGCGCCGCCTTCATCGGCCGCGACGACGCCGTCGACCGCCTCCTCGCCCGGTGGCAGGCGGCAGCCTCGGGCGAGGGCGGCGTCGTCGTCCTCGCAGGTGGCCCGGGCATCGGCAAAACGCGCCTGGCCGCAGAGTTCGCGCAAACCGTGGCCGAGCGCGGCGGCACGGTGCTCTACGGCGGCTGCGAAGAGGACGCCGTCGTCGGCTACCAGCCGTTCGTCGAAGCCCTGCGCCACCTTGTTCGCCACGCTCCTCCGGCTGCGACGCTCGGCCCCGGCGCCACCGAGATCGCCAGCTTGGTCCCGGAGCTCCGCGTTAACCAGGCCGCCGACGCAGCCCAGACCGCCGCGCCAGCAGCGCCCGCCGCCGCGACCGAAGACCCCGAGACGCGCCGCTACTTCCTCTTCGACGCCGTCGCAGCCGTGCTCGCCGACGCCTCGGCGCAGGCCCCCGTCCTGCTCGTCCTCGACGACCTCCACTGGGCCGACCGGGCGACGCTGCGCCTGCTCCGCCACCTCCTCCGCAGCGACCAGCTCCCCCGCGTGCTCGTGCTCGGGACGTACCGCGACGCCGACGTCGAGGCCAGCCACCCGCTCGCCGACGCCCTCTCCGAGCTGCGGCGCAGCGGCGACTTCGACCGGATCGCGCTCGACGGACTCGACGCCGCGGCCGTCGGCGCCCTGGCCACCGAGCACGCTGGCCACCAGATCGCCCCGGCGCTGAGCGCAGCGCTCCACGCGGAGACCGATGGCAACCCGTTCTTCGTCGGGGAGGTCGTCCGCCACCTGGTCGAGACGGGCGCGGACCTCGATGCCGAAGGCCGTGCCGCGCACGTCGCCCGCACGGCGCTTGGCGTCCCGGCGGGCGTCAAAGAGGTCCTGGAGCTGCGCCTTGCGCGTCTGTCGGACGACGGCCGCTCCGTGCTGCAGGCCGCCGCCGTCCTCGGGCGCGAGTTCCGCCTCGACGTGCTCACCGCCACGGCGGGCGTCGACGACGCGGTCGCGGTCAGCGCGCTGGAGGAAGCGCTCGGCGCGCGGTTCATCACCGAGCATGTCTCGGCGGGAGCCCCCGCGTACAGCTTCGTCCACGCGCTCGTGCGCGAGACGCTCTATGCAGGGCTCGCCACGGCCCGGGCGCAGCAGGTCCACGCCCGCGCTGTCGCCGTGATCGCCGCCGCGCCCGGCCTCGACGACGACGCCCGGCTCACTGCGCTCGCCGTCCACAGCCGCCAGGCAGGCGCCGCGGCCGATGCGCAGCAGACGATCGACCTCTCGCTCCGCGCAGGCGAACGCGCGCGGCAGCTCTGCGCCTGGGATGAGGCGCTCGCCCACCTCGATGGCGCCCTCGCCGCGATGGAGCTCGTCGACGCGCCGGCGGCGCTGCGGGCGAAGCTGCTGGTCGGCCTCGCCGAGCTCTCGATCGTCGCCGGCGACCTCGGCCGCCACATCGCCTATCTGGAGCGCGCGCTCGCGCTGCACGAGACCGCGGGCGACGAGGTCCGCGCCGCGCAGGTGCACTCTCGGCTCGGCGTCGCGCATGCGCACGTCGACTCGATCCAGGGCGACCACCTCGACCTGCCCCGCGCCTTCGCCCACTTCGACGCCGCGCAGGCCGTGCTCGGGACCGGTCCGGCGCGCCCGAGCCGCGGGCACCTCGACACCGGCGTCGCGTGGGCGCTGACCTATGCGCTGCAGACCGGCCGCGGCCGCGAGGCGGCGCAGCGCGCGATGGAGCAGGCGGAGCGGTCGGGCGACGAGGTCCTCTGGACGAGCGCCGCGCAGCCGTACGCCTGGCACTGCATCGTCGGCGGCGACCTGGAGGAGGGGTTCGCGACGCTCGACCGGTCGTTCGCCATCGCGGACGAGGGCCGCCGCGCCTTTCTGGCGTTCATGGCGGCCAACACGCGCGGCCAGCTCACCTGGGGTCTCGGCGCCCCGGCCGAGGCCCGGCCGTTCCTGGCGCGCCCGCTCTCACTGCCGTACGTCGGCCGCACGGCGTTCCGCCAGGAGATCGCCGACGGCCTGGGCCGCTGCCACCTCTCGCTCGGCGCGCTGCCCGAGGCGCGTCGTGAGCTCCCGGACGCCCGCGCCGCCTGGGTGTCGCACGCGCTGGCGCCGCTGCTCGACCTGTGGGACGGCCAGTGGGACCGCGTCGCGCAGACGGCGGCAGCCGTGCTGACGACCAGCCGCCGGTCGGGCAACCGCTGGGACGAGTGGGCCGCGCAGCATCTCGCCGGCCAGGCCGACCAGCTCCGCGGAGACCATGCGGCCGCGGTCGAGGCGTTCAGCGCGGCGCTAGCGATCGTCGACGACGGCGGCGCGGACTACTTCGCGCTGTGGATCGCCCCAGACCTCGCCCGCAGCCTCGCGGCGCTCGGCCGCGTCAGCGAGGCGCGAGCGCTGGTCGACCGGTGCACGGCGATCATCGGCAACGGCGAGGACTGGCGCGGCCGGGCGGGCACCGTGGCCGTCGCCGAGGCCGTCGTGCTGGGTGCTGAGGACCGGGCAGATGAGGCCGTCGCGCGGTTCGCCGCAGCCGACGCAGCGCTGGGTGAGCACGGGCTCGTGGGCGCGCGGGCCGATGCCTTGCGGGAGTGGGGCCGGGCGCGCGCCGCGGCGGGCGACGCCGCGGGCATGCG
>JAEYAL010000158.1 GCA_023404805.1 Actinomycetes bacterium
GGCGCGGGCGACGGGTTCAGCGCCTGCCATCGCGCCGACGCCGGCCGTCGACATCCCCGAGTCGTTCGTCGCCGACGACGGCACCGTCGTGCCCGTGTCGCCGCCGCCGTGGAACGGACCGCCGCCAGCGCCCGCCGTCGACACGCCGCCCGCCGGCCCACCCGCGAAGCCGTCCGGCGCCCCGAAGATCGACTACACGCGGCGCCCGAAACCCAGGCCCGCGACCGTCGCCGAGGCCGTGCCGCCTGCGGATTCGGCTGCGGCCGCCGACGGCCCAGCGCCTCCGGTGCAGGCGCTCCGCGTCGTCCGCGAAGCCCAAGGGGTCTTGCGGCTGACGTGGAACTGGCCGACCGGAGTTACCGAGGCGTTCGTCGCCGTGGGCGTGGGCGCGACACCCGAAGCGGCGGAGCCTCCGAGCCGCAAGGTCACGAACACGAAGTACGAGCTTGACGGCGGCGCGCTGCTCAGCGGCGTCTCGGCGGGCGAGACGCTCAAGGTGTTCACGGGCCGCCGCGACCAGGCCGGCCGCCTCTCATGGGCCCCGGCGTCGCAGTCGCCTGCGACGATCGCGCCATGAACGGCGTGCCCACCGATCCTGCGACCATCGCGGTGTCGCGACGAGACGCAGTCCGTGCGCGGATTGCGGACGCGGCGCATGAGTAGCCGCCTCGAAGAGGTCGCCGACGGCCTGCTCGCGCTCGCGGGCGACCGGCTCTCGCCGGATGGCGTCGACCTGCCCCGCCACTACCTGCGCGCGGCGCGCGCCCTGGCCGAGACGGAGTTCGCGGCGCATCAGGTCGCCGGTGCCGACCCGCTCGCCGGCGACGAGACGCTGCGCGCCGGCGGCGACGCCAGCTACACCGCGATGGAGGCGGCCGGGACGCTTTGGGCGCTGGCCGTCCGGCTGCGGTCGCGCTGCACCGGGCTGCACGTCGACGAGGCCGCGGCGCCGCTGCGGGCCGAGCTGCTGGAGCTCGCCGCCGACGGCCCCGACCACGACCCGGGCCAAGCGGGCCTCGACGCCGCCGCCCGCTCGCTCGTGCTGGCGTCGTTCGTCGTCGACATCGCGTCGGACAACCCGCTCGCGCTCCGCGACGCTCCCTTCGTCGACCCGGCCGTCCAACAGATCGTCTCCCAAGGCGTGCTCAACCTGCTGCGGCTCGCCGTCGCCTTCCAAGAAGACGCCGGCTTGCACTGAGCGCCGCCGCCGCGGCCCGGCTCGCTGCGACGTGACGGCGTACGGGATGGATTACCCGGCCATACGACGGGCTATCCATCCCGTACGGCTTGGTTCGGGAGAGACGGGATGGATTACCCGGCCATATGACGGGTAATCCATCCCGCATGCCCGGCGGGCCCCGCCGCCTACCCCGCCAGCAGTTCTTCGTAGTACTCGATCCAGACGCGCTCGGCGCCGAGGCCGGAGCGCAGGGCGAGGACGGGGCCTTGCGGCGCGTCCTTCGGCGCGGCTTCGGCGACGGCGAGGATCTGCTCGTACTCGGCGAGGCGCGCGCGGTGGTGGGGCAGCATCTGGCGGGCGATGGCCTTCGGGTCGGCGCCGAAGAAGATGCTGAGCAGCGCGGGGACGCGGTACTCGGGCATCGCGATCGGCGGGTCGGCGACCCACGCGGCGAGGGCGGCTTCGCCCTCCGGGGTGGTCGAGTAGGACTTGCGGCGCCGACCGCCGGCTTCCTGTTCCACGCGCAAGAGCCCGCGCGCGACGAGCTTGTCGGGAGCGGCGTAGAGCTGGGAGTGCGGGAACTCCCAGAAGTAGCCGAGGCTGCCGGCGACGCCGGCCTTGAGGTCGTACGGGGTCGCGGTACCCGCAGCGCGGACTAGTCCGAGGACGACGACCTCGACGGGGGAGAGGGCAGCCGGAGCGGCCGCGGGATCAGGCGGAGTTGACAATAGTCTGATTCGGACGATAGGTTTCGGATGATCCGAACATAGGGGTTCACGATGCTACCGCCGTCCACAACCAGCACCGGCGCGCCGTCGACGCGCAAGGCCAGCACTCCGGCTGCAGCTCCGGCGGACGCGCCAGGGGCTCCAGCAGCCGATCCGGCCACCGCGGCCGATGCCGGCCGCCTCGGCTTCACGAGCCAGTACTCCGAGATCACGGTCGACGAGCTGCCGGTCCGCGGCGAGCTGCCTGCGTGGCTGACCGGCAGCCTGCTCCGCAACGGCCCTGCCCAATGGGACCTCGCCGAGGGCGCGGTCAACCACTGGTTCGACGGCATGGCGATGTTGCACCGCTTCGGCTTCTGGCAGGGCTCGGTCTCGTACCGCAACAAGCTCGTGCGCGGCAAAGCCGCCACCGCCTACGAGCGCGACGGCAAGCTGTCGTTCGCCGAGTTCGCGACCGACCCGTGCAAATCGGCGTTCGGCCGGGTGATGAGCCTGTTCGACCCGAACATCACCGACAACGGCGCGGTCAACATCTCGGTCGTCGCGGGCAAGTGGCTGGCGATCACCGAGTCGCCGATGGCCGTCGAGTTCGACCCGGCCACGCTCGACACGATCGGCTCCTTCCAGCGCGCCAAGGGCGCGCGTGTGCCCCTCGCCCACGAGCACAGCGACTCCGCGACTGGCGAGCTCCTCAACGTGCGCACCGCCTTCGGACGCAAGTCGGCCTACGAGCTGACGGCCACCGAGCGCACGACCGGCGCCGAGCGCGTCATCGCGCGCCTGGAGCGCCGCCACCCGGCCTACCAGCACTCGTTCGCGCTCACCGACCGCTACGCAGTTATCGGCGACCACCCGCTGGTCGTCGACCCGCTGCGGCTGGCGCTGGGTGGCAAGCCGTTCATCGAGAACTTCCGCTGGGAGCCGGAGCGCGGCACCGAGTTCACCGCCGTCGACCGCAAGACCGGCAAGGTGGCAGGGACGTGGAAGGCGCCCGCGAGCTTCTGCTTCCACCACGTCAACGCCTACGACGACGCCGACGGCTCGATCGTCATCGACCTCTGCACGTTCGACGACCCCTCGATCGTCGAGGCGCTCGCGCTGCCTGCGCGCCGCGCCGGGGCCGGAGCCCCGCCGCCGCTGCTGCGCCGCTACCGCCTCACGCCCGGCAGCGCCGGTGCGGTCAGCGAGCCGACGCCGGTCGCGATCATCGAGCTGCCGCGCATCGACGACCGCAAAAAGCGGCAGCCCTACCGCTACGTGTGGGGCGTCGGCCAGGCGGAGGACGGGGCGGAGTTCCTCGACCGCCTCGTCCGCGTCGACCTCGCCGCCGCCGAGACCGTGGAGTGGCGCGAGCCGGGCAGCTTCCCCGGCGAGCCGGTCTTCGTGCCGCGGCCGGGCAGCACCGACGAGGGAGACGGCGTCGTCCTCTCGGTGGTCCTCGAGCCGTCGCGCGGCGCCTCGTCCGTGCTCGTGCTCGACGCCGTCTCCCTCACGGAGATCGCCCGCGCGGAGGTGCCCCAGCACATCCCGTTCGGGTTCCACGGCGGGTTCGTGGAGTCGCTCGTGTAGCCCCGGCCGGGCGACCTGGCGCGGACCCGCCGGGGAACCGGCGCGCGTCCAAGTTGCAATCCGTTACAAACTAGGGACGGCGCCCAGCCTACGGCTAGGCCGGGCGCCCGTCACCCCGACATAGCGCGCAAGCTGGAGGCGCATTTCTTGGAAGACCTGTTCACCGGGACCACCGGTGCATGGCTGGGCCTGACGCTCGCCATCACCGTCTTGCTCATCGTCGACCTGCTCATCTTGCGGGGCCGCGGCGGAGCGATGAGCACACGGGCGGCGGTGGTGACCAGCATCGTCTGGGTCGCCATCTCGCTGGCCTTCGCCGGCGTGCTGCTGGCGCTCGGCACGCAGGAGCAGGCCGAGGCGTACCTCGCGGGCTACATCGTCGAGAAGAGCCTGTCGCTCGACAACGTCTTCGTCTTCCTCATCGTCTTCGGGGCGTTCGCGATCCCGGAGATCCGGCGCGCGCGGCTGCTCACCTACGGCATCGTCCTCGCGCTCGTCCTGCGCTTGGCGTTCATCCTCGTCGGCGCCGCGGCCCTCAAGCAGGCGTCGTGGCTGAGCATCCCGTTCGGCCTGTTCCTCCTGTGGACGGGGTGGAAGCTCTGGCAGGACCGCCACAGCCACGGCGGCGAGGAGAAGCTCGTCGAAGGCGTCCGCGACCGGCTGCCGATCGCGGCGGGCGAGGCCGGAGCGGCGGACTCGCTCACGACGCGGGTCGACGGCAAGCTCCTGCTCACCGCTGCGGGCGCGACGCTCGTGACGATCGCGCTCGTCGACATCATCTTCGCGGTCGACTCGGTCCCGGCGATCCTCGCGATCACCACCGACACCTTCGTCGTGTTCGCCGCGAACGCGTTCGCGCTCCTCGGTCTGCGGCCGCTGTTCTTCCTGGTCGCCGACCTCGTCGAGCGGCTGTACTACCTCAAGGCGGCCCTCGCGCTGCTGCTGATCTTCATCGCCGGCAAGATGCTGCTGTCGGAGGTGATCGGCAAGGTCGCCCCGCAGTACTCGCTCGGCGGCGTGGTCCTGATCCTCGGTGCCGGCGTCGCCGCTTCGCTGCTGCGCCAGCGCCGCCTGCGCCGCGCTCCCGGAGCCGCGGTGTGAACCAGCGGTTTCTCAACATCGGCCGACCGGGCGATGGCGTACGCGCCAGACGGTATGGTCGGCCACGAACCTCGACCCTGCGTCTAAGCAACTGGAGCAAACCATGGGCGTCTCACTGACCAAGGGCGGCAACGTCTCCCTCACCAAGGAAGCTCCCGGCCTCACGGCGATCATCGTCGGCCTTGGCTGGGACACCCGTACGACCGACGGCACGGACTTCGACCTCGATGCGTCGGCGATCCTGCTGAACAACACCGACAAGGCCGTCTCGGACCAGCACTTCGTCTTCTTCAACAACCTCAAGTCGCCCGACGGTTCCGTCGAGCACACCGGCGACAACCTCACCGGTGAGGGCGAAGGCGACGACGAGCAGATCAAGATCAACCTCGCTGGCGTGCCGGCTGAGGTCGAGAAGGTCGTCTTCCCGGTCTCGATCTACGACGCGGAGTCGCGCAGCCAGAGCTTCGGCCAGGTCCGCAACGCGTTTATCCGCATCATCAACCAGGCGAACGACGCCGAGATCGCCCGGTACGACCTCTCTGAGGACGCGTCGACGGAGACCGCCATGGTCTTCGGCGAGGTGTACCGCAGCGGCGCCGAGTGGAAGTTCCGCGCCGTCGGCCAGGGCTGGGCTTCGGGCCTGGCCGGGATCGCCCGCGACTACGGCGTCAACGTCTAACTCGGGCTAGCGCCCTACGGCTACTCTCCCCCCAAACCGCTCCCGGGCCGGCCTGCAATCCTGCGTGGCCGGCCCGTCGCGCATCAGGACACCCCTTGCACCCACTCAAAACCTTCCGTATTCCGCTCGCATTCACGGTGCTCGCCATCGTGCTGTCGGCGGTCCTCGGCGATCTCGAGATGGCGCTGATCGTCACGCTGCTGGCGATCCTCGAGATCTCGATCTCGTTCGACAACGCCGTCGTGAACGCCGCCGTCCTCAAGACGATGACGGCCAAGTGGCAACAGATCTTCTTGACCTGGGGCATCCTGATCGCCGTCTTCGGCATGCGTCTCGTCTTCCCGATCGTGATCGTCGCGGTCGCTGCCGGGCTGAGCATCCCCGACGTCCTCGACCTCGCGTTCAACCACCAGGAGGCGTACGCGCTCAAGCTCGAAGAGAGCTACCCGGTGATCGCCGCGTTCGGTGGCGTCTTCCTGCTGATGGTGTTCCTGAACTTCTTCTTCGACGAGGACAAGGACCACCACTGGCTGATCATCGAGAAGCCGCTCGCGCGCGTCGGCCACATCGAGGGCATCACTGCCGCGCTGGCCTGCGTCGCGTTGCTGCTCGTCTCGCAGTTCGTCGCTGCTGAGCGCCACGAGACCGAGGTCCTCGTCGCCGGCCTGGCCGGCCTCGTCTGCTACCTGCTCTCCAACGGCGCTGCGGGTGCCCTCGAGGAGACGATGGAAGACGAGATCGAGATGGAGCACGAGATCGAGGAGCGCGCCCGCCGCGAGCACCCCGAAGATCCGAACCACGCCGCCGCTGCGGCCCTCGCCGCGGTCGCCAAGGGCGGCTTCGCCAGCTTCCTCTACCTCGAGCTGCTCGACGCGTCGTTCTCGTTCGACGGCGTCATCGGCGCCTTCGCCATCTCGAAGGACATCATCGTCATCGCCATCGGCCTGGGTCTCGGCGCGCTCTACATCCGAACGCTCACCGTGTACCTCGTCCGCCAGGGCACGCTCTCGGAGTACCGCTACCTCGAGCATGGCGCCCACTGGGCGATCGGCATCCTCGCCGTCCTGCTGTTCGTGGGCATCGAGCACCACGTGCCGGAGGTCATCACCGGCTGCCTCGGCGCCGGCCTGATCCTGATCTCGTTCTTCTGGTCGATCCGGGCGAACAAGAAGGACGAGGCCGACGGCACACCGGTCGAGACCGTCGAGTCCACCCACACCGCGCTTTAGCGCCCCCGGGCACGCGCATGGGCATCGACTACAACAAGCGACCCAAAGCCGCCCCACCTGAAGATCCGCCCCCGGCGCCGCCCGCGCCGGCGGGGCGGATCGACACGAGCAAGCGCCCTGCTGCGGGCCCGGGCGCCGCACCGGTCGACACGAGCAAGGCCGCTCCGGCGCCTGCACTCGTCGACACGAGCAAGCCCGCTCCGGCTGCCCCGGCGGCCGGGCCGATCTCGCTTACGAAGAAGGGCCAGTCGGTCAGCCTCACGAAGGGCGGCAGCGGTCCGGTCCGGATCAACCTGAACTGGAACCAGTCCGCGCCGTCGACCGGCGGCGGGCTGTTCCGCAAGCTTGCCGCTGGCAGCCAGATCGATCTCGACCTCGGCGCGCTCTTCGAGCTGGCCGACGGGCGCAAGGGCGTCGTGCAGGCGCTCGGCAACTCGTTCGGCGCCCTGGAGCAGCCGCCGTTCATCAAGCTCGACAAAGACGACCGCTCGGGCGCCGCGACCGACGGCGAGAACCTGTTCGTGTCGGCGGAGCACGCCGCGCAGATCAAGCGCATCGCCGTGTTCGCCTTCATCTACGAGGGCGCGCCGAGCTGGTCGACGGCCGGCGGCGTGGTGACGATCCATCCGCCCGCGGGCGCCCCGATCACGATCGAGCTCGACGAGACCCGCGACGGTGTCGGGATGTGTGCCGTCTGCCTCATCCACGGCGGGCCGAACGGCTATACCGTCGAGCGCCAGGTGGAATACGTGTCCGGCCACAAGCAGCTCGATGAGCGGTTCGGCTGGGGGATGAACTGGGTCCGTGGCAGCAAGTGACGTCACCGCCCGCGCGCTGACGCGTTTCGGCCACCTCTCGTGCGAGGCGCGCGAGGGCCTCTTCGTGCATGAGCCGATCCCGATGCGCGCCGACACCTCGGTCGAGGCCGTGGGCGCTGCGCTGGGCGCGGTGCTCTACGTCCCGGCGACGACGCCGCGCGCGGCTGAGCGGCTGCTCTCCGGCTACTGGCCCGCGGTCACCGCGATGGTCTTCTGCCTCGAGGACGCGATCGCCGACCGCGACCTGCCGCAGGCGGAGGAGCGCGTGATCGAGCTGCTGCAGCAGATCCGCGCGCACGTGCAGGCGAGCGGAACGCGCGACGGGGTGCCGTACGTGTTCGTCCGCGTCCGCGACCCCCGCCACCTCGAGCGCTTGCTGAGCCAGTGGGGCGACCTCGCCAGCGAGCTCGACGGCGTCGTGCTGCCGAAGATCGGCGCGCCGCTCGCGGGCGAGTTCCTCGACCTGATCGCCGCGGCGCAGGGCGGCCGCGACCGTCCGCTGTGGGGCCTGCCGATCCTGGAGGGCGCCGACCTCGCCCAGCGCGAAACGCGCCTGGACTCGCTGCTGGAGCTCAAGGACGTCATCCACCGCCACCGGGAACTGGTCCCGTGCCTTCGCATCGGCGCGACGGACCTCTCCGGGCTCTACGGCCTGCGCCGCCCCCGTGACTTCACGATCTACGATCTGGCGGTCGTGCGCGACATCATCGCCGACATCGTCAACGTGCTCGCCCGTGACGCCGACGCGCCGCCGATCAGCGGTGCCGTGTGGGAGTACGTGCGCGAGCCGCGCGTCTTCAAGCCGCGCCTGCGCCAGACGCCGTTTGAAGACGAGTTCGGCGAAGCCGAAGGCCCCGAGATCCGCCGGCGGCTGCTGTCGGGCGCCATCGACGGCCTGCTGCGCGAGGCGCTGCTGGACCGCGCCAACGGCCTGCACGGCAAAACGGTCATCCACCCGCTGCACACCCTCGCGGTCGACGCCGCCTACGTCGTCTCGCATGAGGAGTGGCAGAGCGCCGACGCGATCCGCGCCGCGCATGAGGCCGGCGACGGCGTGACGGCCAGCCCGACGGGCGAGCGGATGAACGAGCCCAAGCCGCACGCGCTCTGGGCGCATCGCACGCTCGCCCGCGCGCGGGCCTTTGGCGTCCTGAAGGCCGACCACACCTTCCTCGCGCTCCTGGAGCAGGCTGATGGCCGCTGATACCAACCTCGTCCGCATCGCCGAGCGCTCCAACCCCAAGCGCTCGTTCCTGCTCGTGTCGACCGTGCTCGGCAAGCACCTGCCGGTGGGCGCCGCCCGCTGCCGCCTCGCCGGCCTGGCGCTCGGCCTCGCGGTCGCCAAGGACCCGCGCGCCGCCGATGCGAAGACCACCCTGCTCGAAGGCACCGACGCCGAAGCGCTGTCGATGCTCGACGCGATCGAGACCCAGCCTCCGGTCGACGGCGGCCCGTACGTCGTGATCGGGTTCGCCGAGACGGCGACGGCCCTTGGCGAGCAGGTCGCGACGGCGCTCGACGCGACCTGGTGGCAGACGACCACACGGCAGGCGTCGATCGCCGACGCAGGCGGGCTGCGGTTCGACGAGTCGCACTCGCACGCGCCGGACCAGTGGATCGCCAAACCCGCGGGAGGCTGGCCCGAGGGCACGCTGGTGCTCGTCGACGACGAGCTCACCACCGGCGCCACCGCCTGCAACCTGATCGAGCTGCTGCACACGCACAGCCCGCGCGAGCGCTATGTCGTCGCGGCCCTGCTCGACGGCCGCGGCAAGAGCGGAGGCGGCAAGGGCCCCGAGAGCCCGATCAAGCAGACCGCCAAGAAGCTCGGCGTGAAGATCGACGTGGTCGCGCTGAGGAAGCGGGGGGCGGAAGTCCGGACCGAAGCGGGCTGGAGCGGCGGCACCCTGCCGGAGCAGCAGCATGGCCTGCACCGCGCCGAGAACATCCGCGAGGTCTGGCTCGGCTACGACGGCAAGCTGCAGCACGAGGGCCAGGACGCCGAAGCGCGCCAGGCGCTCGCCGACGCCGCGATGGACGCCGCCGCCGAGATCGGGCCGCTGCCGCGCGGCGCGCTCGTCCTCGGCACCGGCGAGCACCTCGCGTTCGCTCAGCGCGCCGCGGTCTATGTCTCGGCGCTGACGTCGTCGACGACCCGCAGCCCGGTTCTCGTGAGCGAACTCGAGGACTACCCGATCCGCGACGGGCTGGCCTTCCCGAACCCAGACGGTACGGGCATCGCCGGCTTCGCCTACAACGTGCACGCGGCGCGGCGACCCGCGATCGTCGTGCACTTCCAGGACGCCGCCCACCGAGAGCGCGGGCAGGCCTTCCTCGACGCGCTCGCTGCGGCTGGAGCGCGCGAGGTCACGGCGGTGACGCTTGCTCCCTGACGCGACGCAGGCGCCATCGCCGCGCGTCGCCACCCCGCCGCACCTGGGGTCGTACGACCCGGCCGACGTGACGATGCTGCTCACCGAGATCGCCGGCGACGGCCTGGAGCTGCCGACCGAGGTCCGCGAGTCGCTGATGCAGGGCGGCGGCCACTACGCCGAGACGCTGCCGATCGAGTACGAGCCGACGGCCGAGTACGAGGCGCTGTTCGAGCAGCTGCTCGCGGAGCACGCGGCGCGGATCGCCCAGCAGACGCAGGTGCTCGCCCGCCGCATCGTCCAGGAAGCGACGCCGGCGCCGGTGCTCGTCTCGCTGGCGCGCGCCGGCACGCCCGTCGGGGTGCTGCTGCGCCGCGCGCTGCTGCGCGACGGCATCGAGGCCCCGCATTACACCGTGTCGATCGTGCGCGAACGCGGGCTCGACCCGGTCGCGCTGCAGTACCTCAGCGAACGGTACGACGCCGACCGCATCGTGTTCGTCGACGGCTGGACCGGCAAAGGCGCGATCCAGTGGGAGCTGCAGGAGGCGCTGGACGCCCATGCCGCCGCCAGCGGCGTGCGCATCCCGTCGCGGCTCGCGGTGCTCACCGATCCGGCGCATGTCGCCGAGCTGTGCGCATCGCGCGAAGACGAGCTGGTCCCGTCGGCCTGCTTGAACTCGACCGTGAGCGGCCTGCTGAGCCGCACGATCATCCGCCCCGACCTGCTGCCGCCGGGCAGCTTCCACGGGGTGCGCGTCTACCGGGAGTTCGAGCCGCGCGACGTGTCGCGCCGCTACGTCGATCAGGTCGCCGGGCACTTCGCCGACCCGGCCGCGTGGAGCGCCGCGCTCGCGCAGTCGCGCGATCTCGCTCCGGCCGATGGCCGCGGACTGCGCGAGGTCCAGGCCGTGCAGGCGGAGTTCGGCATCGAGAACGTGCACCGGGTCAAACCCGGCATCGGCGAGACGACGCGCGTGCTGCTGCGCCGCCTGCCGCAGGGCATCGTCGTCGACCCGCGCCACGCTGGCCGGCTCGACCACATCCTGATGCTCGCCCGCGACCGCGGCGTGCCCGTGATCGAGCGCAGCAACGACGTCTACGCCTGCTTCGGGCTGATCGAGGACAAAGCCCAATGACCCGCGTGCTCGCCAGCGACCTCGACCGCACCCTCGTGTTCGCCGCCTCGCGCCTGGCGCCGGGGGAGGACGACTGTCCGGTCATCGAGATCTACAAGGAGCGCGGCATCACCGTGACGCGGCAGGCCACGCTCGACGCGCTGGCAGCGCTCCACGAGGCGCAGGGCTTCATCGCGGTCACGACGCGGTCGCGCGAGCAGGTCGCCCGCATCCAGCCGGTCTGGGCGATGGCGCAGACCGGCTGGCTGGTCTGCGCCAACGGCGCGACGCTCCTCAAAGACGGCCAGGTCGACGCGACCTGGGCGGCGCAGGTCGATCAGCTTGTCGCCGACAGCGCTCCGCTGGCCCAGGCGCACCAGGCGTTCACGGCCGAATTCGGCACACCGGAGACCGTCGACTGGATGCCGCTGCTGCGCGACTGCGACGGCGTCTTCCTGTACTGCACCCTCGACCTCGACCTGAGGCCGGCAGATCTGCAGGAGCGCGCCAACGCGTTGTTCGCCCCGCTCGGCTGGCACGCGATCCTCCACGGCCGCAAGCTGTACGCGCTCCCGCGCGGCGTCTGCAAGGGGCGCGCCGTCCGCCACCTCCGCGAGCGCCTCGGCATCGAAGAGCTGATGGCTGCCGGCGACTCCATGCTCGACGTCGAGCTGCTCCTCGCCGCCGAGCGCCGCTGGTGCCCGGTCGATGCAGAGCTCGTCGAGCTGGACGCCGTCCCCGAAGGCACGCGCCTCACGCGCCACGGCCACGTCGGCGCCGGCGAGGAGATCGCGACGGGCGCCCTCGCGTGGGCGACGGGCGTCGCCGCCGCCGGCTGAGCCAAACCGCAGCGGCCACCTCGGAGCTCGCTGATCGGGCGATACTGTGCCGCATGGGCCGCGTGACGTCGTACCTCTCGATCTCGCTCGACGGGTATGCCGCCGGGCCGGACCAGACCGCCGCCGAGCCGCTCGGGAAAGGCGGAGAGCGCCTCCACGAGTGGGCGCTCGCGACGCGGAGCTGGCAGGAGCATCACGGCCACGAAGGCGGTGAGGCCAGCACCGACTCGGCGATCGTCGAGCAGCAGACCGCGAATGTCGGCGCCTACATCATGGGCCGCAACATGTTCGGGCCGACGCCCGACGCGCCGGATCCGCAGTGGCGTGGCTGGTGGGGCGACACCCCGCCGTTCCACGCGCCGGTCTTCGTGCTCACCCACCAGCACCGCGAGGCGCTCACGATGCAGGGCGGCACGGTGTTCCACTTCGTCACGGCCGGTCCCGAGCATGCGCTCGAACTCGCCAAGGCCGCCGCCGGCGACCAGGATGTGTGCGTCGCTGGCGGCGCACAGACGATTCAGCAGTTCCTGGCCGCAGGCCTGCTGGACGAGCTGCTGCTGCACATCGCGCCCGTCATCCTCGGCGGCGGCGAGCGGCTGTTCGAGAACGTCGGGGATCCGCGGCTGACGCCCATCGAGGCGTTCGGCTCGCAGGCGGTGACGCACGTGCGCTACCGCGTGGGCCCGGCCTAGAACGGCGGCTAGGCGACCTCGTCGCTTGCTCGCGGCTCCCTACTCCTACGGCGCGTCGAAGTACCAGTCGCTGAACGGCACGCGTCGCACGACCGCGTGTTTGGCTGCTTGGTCTTCAAAGACCGCAAGCTCCTCTTCGCCGTCGGCGCCCGCGACTGCTGACCGGCACGCTACGCCGTCCAGGCCTGCTTTGAGCGCAGCCGCCCCAACAGGCTGGCAGCGGCGGTGGCCGACGGCCGTTCCATCGGCGTCGACCGGATACGTCGACGGCAGCCCAGCGGGCCGCTCCGCAACTCGGCGGCTGACACCGCGCCTGCGGCGGAAAACCGACGGGCTGCGGCGACGCTCGATTTCTACGGTTGACCCATGCTCCGGTCTACCGCCCTCGCCTCGTTGCTCCTTGGTGGCTGCCTCCTCGCGGCGGCACCGGCCGGAGCAACAACCTTCACGGTCGTCACGACCGCCGACTCCGCTGACGCGTCCACCGAGGACGGCGTCTGCAACGGCGGTGGCGGCGTCGGCGGCCAGTGCACCCTGCGGGCCGCCATCGGCCAGGCGCAGTTCACCCCCGGCACCGATCGCATCATCGTGCCGGCTGGGACCTACCAGCTCCTCGACGGCCTCGGCCAGCTGCCGGTCACCAGCTCGGTCTCGATCGAGGGCGCCGGCGCTCGGACGACCACGATCAAGGCGGCCGACGGGAGCCGCGTGATGCTCGCGACCGGCAACCTCACGCTCCGCGACGTCGGCCTCACGGGCGGCGACCTGCAGAGCAGCGGCAGTGTGCGGGGCGGCGGGCTCAACGTAGCCGCAGGCGATGTCAGCCTCGAACGGGTCGCGGTCTACGGGAACACCGTCTCGTCGGCCACGAACGCCTACGGCGGCGGCATCGGCGTCGAGGGCGGCAGCCTGACGGTCCTGGACTCGACGATCTCCGGCAACACCGCGGTCGGCCGCGTGGGCGCCTCGAGCGGCGGCTCAGCGATCGGCGGCGGGGTCTCGATCGGCGCGCCGACCGTCATCCGCCGCTCGACCGTCTTCGGCAACACCACCCGCTCCTACGGCGCCGGGCAGTTCTCGTCCGGCGGCGGCATCCAGGCAGGCGATGAGACCACGCTCGAGCACGTCACGCTCGTCGGCAACACGGCGGCCACGGTCGCTGACAGCAGCGGCTTCAGGCAGGGCGGCAACCTCTACGTCGTCGGCAGCGGCCAGCGGATCATGTCCGGCTCGCTGCTCGCGGGCGGGACGGCCAACAACGGCGCGAACTGCTTCGTCGCGAGCGGCGCGCTCACGGTTCCGGCCAAGAACATCTCCACGGGCGACTGCACCGGTGCGACGACCGCGGCGGCCGGCACGCTGCAGCTCGGCTCGCTGGCCAACAACGGCGGGCCGACCGACACGATCCGCCCGGTGCTCGGCTCGGCGGCCATCAACGGCGCCGCGAGCTGCGGCACTCGCACGGCCGACCAGCGCGGGGGCCCGCTGCCCGCAGGCCCGGCCTGCGACCTCGGCGCGGTCGAAGTCGGGGCTGACCGCCGCATCACGCTGCAGGCGTCGAAGACCGCGCCGGCCGCTGGCGACGATGTGACCGTCATCGCCACCATCACGAATGACGGGCCGGATGACACGGCGGGCGAGACCCTCACGCTCGATCTTCCGGCGGGGGCGGCGGCGACGACGGCCACCTCGACGCTCGGCACCTGCACCTCGGGCGCCAGCGTGACCTGCCAGGTCGGGACGCTCGCCGACAACGCCGCGGCGACCGTGATCGCCACGGTCCGTGCGACCGGCGCCGCGGGCACCATCGTCGCCAAGCGCGCCGGCTCGGTGCCGGACTCTGCCGCGGCCAACGACACCGCGAGCGTCGCGCTCACCGCGGCGGCGGCCGGGCCGGGCACGAGCGGCGCAGGCGGGACCGGCGGCGCGGCTGGCCAGCCCGGTACCCCGCAGGGAGGTGAGAGCGCCATCGCTCCAGCGATCACCGGCCTGAAGCTCGTCCGCAAGCCAACTCTCAAGAAGGGCGCTGCGCTGAGCTTCACCCTCTCGCAGGCGGCGAGCGTCAAGGTCGTCACCGAGCGCCTGCTGCCCGGCCGCCTGTCCAACGGCAAGTGCAAGGCGAGCAGCAAGCGCGGCAAGCGCTGCAAGGCCACCAAGCAGACCGACGAGCGCACCGCCAGCCTGGCCGCCGGCCCGGCTCAGGTGAAGATCCCCGGCGGGCGTCTTCGGACCGGCAAGGTCCGCATCACCCTCGTCGCCACGTCGGCGGCCGGTGTCGCCTCGGCGGCGAGCGCGGTCGAGCCGACCGTCAAGCGCCGCTGAGCCCCTTCGCGCGCGTTGACCGTCCTTCCTGTCGGCCTATGACCCGACAGGAAGGACGGTCGACCCCGCGGAGCGGCTCAGGCGGGTGGAGGCGTGGAGCCGGTGAGGGTCACCGACGCCAGCAGCACGCCAGTGGTAAGCAGGCCGACGGTTGCAGCCCGCATGCGGCGGGGGTCCTGGAGGGCGGGCACGTGGAGCGCGAGCCAAGCTCGCGCTGTCGTGGCGCCCGCCATCACGGTCAGCGCACAGGCGCTACACATGCTCGCTCCATCGTTCCGGCGCGCTCGGGTGCATCGTCAGAGCAGCGCCGAGAGATCGCGGTGGGCGAGGATCACGTCGGGGTTCGCCTGCATCGCGCGCAGGTACCGTGCGCCGAAGTCGGTCGCGGGGTTCGGCGGGCCGAGCAGCGTGCGGACCCGCTCGCCCAGCACGCGCGCCTCGGCGGGGTCGCGGTCCTTGTCGGCCACCGCCTCGTCGATCTGGGTGATCAGCGCCGACAGCTCGCGCAGCCAGGCGAAGCGCGGGTCGCTCATGGCGGCGGCGAGCACCTCGTGCGGGCTCATCTTGCGGCCCGTCGCGTGCTCGACCTCGAGCTGCTGCGTCTGGAGCAGGCGGCGGTGCACGTCGAGCAGGCGGTTGCGCACGGCTCGCAGCTCGAGGGGTTTCGGTGCGGGCATGCCGTCCTCCGGCGCCTCCTCGGGGAACGGGTCGTCCGGGAGCTGGTCGGGGTCGAGCGGCAGCGAGCTGGCGTCGGGTGCGGCGACGACCTGCGGCGCGTCCGGGTCGAACGGCTCTGCGCTCGGCGGGGCCACAGCGGCGGACGCATCGCCATGGAGCACGGCGCGCGGGTTCACGACCGGGCGCAGCGCGTGCTCGAGGTGGTCGCGCAGGTGCTCGTGCTGCGGCGGCAGACGCAGCGCCTCGCCGAGGTGCGCGGCGTCTTCGTCGACGGCGAAGCCGGGCGATGTCGTCGCGATCTCGAACAGGATCCCCTGCGGCTGGCGGAAGTAGAGGGCGGAGAAGTAGTCGCGGTCGATCAGGCTGGTCACGTGCAGCCCGGTGCCGTGGATGTGGTCCTGCCACGCGGCGTGGTCCTCGTCGCGCGAGTGCCAGGCGATGTGGTGCACCGTGCCCGCGCCGGGCACGCCGCGGCCCGGCGGGTGGTCGTAGGCCCAGCCGAAACTCCGCTCGGCGCCGTCCAGCCGGTACGCGCCGTCGCCGAGCGCCGTGAACCCGAGGGTCTCCGTGAGCAGGTCGGCGTCGGCGCCGAGCTCAGCGCCGGCATAGGCCCGGGCGCCGGCGAGGCCGACGATCGCATGCTGCTCGGGGATATCGGGGTGCTGGGCGCGCAGCGGCGGCTCGCCATCAGCGGCGAGGACCAGCTCGAGGCCGAGCCCGTCTCGGTCGGTGAAGCGAAGAGCGCCGCCGTCGCCCGGGCGCTGCGTATCGACGCCGGCCGCGGACAGCCGGTCGGCCCAGAAATCCAACGCAGCGGCATCGGGGACGGCGAGCTGGAGGCGGTGGATCATGCCCGCGCCGGCCGTGCCTGGCGCAGCGCCCTCGAACTCGAACCACGTGAGCAGCGAGCCGGGCGAACCTGCCTCGTCGCCGAAGTACAGGTGGTAGGCCTCAGGCGCGTCGAAGTTGACGGTCTTCTTGACGAGCCGCAGGCCCAGCAGCGAGGCGTAGAAGTCGACCGTGCCTTGCGCGTCGGCCGTGATCATCGTGATGTGGTGCAGGCCCTGCAGCTGCATGCGTCGCTCTCCCGTCGTGTCCCTCGCTGCACTCTATGGCGCGAGTGCCCGGCGGGACGCTGGCGGGCTAGGTCTTGCCGAGCTTGCGGAACGCGTAGTCGAAGATCTGCTGCGGCTGCGTGTGCAGATCAGGCGAGTGCAGGAGCACGAGGCCGAGCCGCCGGTTGCCCCGCTTGACCGCGGCGACGATGCACTTGCCGGCGGCGTCGGTGAAGCCCGTCTTGACGCCGAGCGTGCCCTTGTAGCGGCTCTTGAGCAGCGGGTTGTGGTTGTAGAGATACAGCTTGCCGCCCTTGATCGGGAACGGCAGCACCGCCTCGCGGCGCGCGACGATGGGGGCGAGCCGCGGGTTGTCGAGGATCGCCCGCGCCTGCACCGCGAGGTCGGTCGCGCACGAGTAGTTGCCCTTGTCGACGATCCCGCTCGGCGACGCGTAGTGCGAGCAGGTCATGCCCATCGCCTGGGCGTGCAGGTTCATGTCCTCGACGAACTGGTCGACGGTGCCGCTGGTCTTCTGCGCGAGCGCGATCGCCGTGTCGTTGCCCGACGCGAGCATCAGGCCGTGCAGCATCGCGGAGAGGCCGATCCACTTGTTCTTCGGGAGCACCCCGACGCCCGAGCCCGTGTAGTTCAGCGCCTCCTTGGTGACCTTCACCTTCTGGCCCGCCGGCACGCGGTCGACGACGAGCAGCGCGGTCATCATCTTCGTGACGCTCGCGATCGGCATCCGCTTGCGCTCGTTGCGGCGCCAGAGCACCTCGCCCGTGTCGAGGTCGAAGAGCAGGCCGGCCCGCGGCGGCTTCTTGAACGGGAAGGCGAACCGGTCGGTGGTGCCGTCGAGTTTGAGCTTCAGCTTCGTCTGCATCGCCGGCGAGGCGATCGGCCCGTTGGCGGCCGTCTGCGGTCCGAGGCCAGCGTCCGCCTCAGGGTCGGCAGCCGCGGCCGCGGTGCCGGACGACGTCGACTGCTTCGCGAGGTAGAGGCCCAGTCCGAGGCCGCCGAGCAGCACGATCGCGAGCAGCGCAAAGGGGAGGAGGTGGGACGGGCGGCGGGACATCGCGGGACGGGGTCCCGCGGACCGTAGCGAGCCGGCCCGACTGAGCGCGCTAGTGGCGGCGGCGGGCGCGCCCAGATGCCGAGCCCGGCTCGGCCATATTGCGGTGCATGACGGCCTTGACGCGGTCCGGCAGCACGCGGCTCACCTCGGCCTGCATCTTCGTGCCGATCGACTCAGCGACGGCGCGCTCCTTGCCGGCCAGCATCGCCTCGTACCCCATGCGCGCGACCTCGGCCGGGTCGTCCTTGCTGTCGCTCGCGCCGACCTTCGTGTCGAGCATCCCGGCCCGCCGGAAGAAGTCGGTGTCGGTGGCGCCGGGCATCAACGACGTCACGCTGACCTCGGTGTCCCTCAGCTCGTCGCGCAGCGCCAGCACCCACGACTGCACAAACGACTTGGATCCGTTGTAGACGGCCTGGAACGACCCGGGCATCGTCGAAGCGATCGACGAGGTGACGAGGACGCGGCCGTGGTTGCGCGCGACCATGTCGGCGAGCACGTGCTTGGCGAGGTGCACGGTGGAGCGGATGTTGAGGTCGATGATCCGGAGCTCGTCGACGAGGTCGGTGTCGTGGCCTGAAGGGTGGCTGCCCGGCACGAACGCGCCGCCAGCGCCGACGCCGGCGTTCAGGGCGATGGCGTCGAGCGGGCGGTCAGCCAGTTTGATCTGCTCGTAGAGCTCGTCGACGCCGCCATCGGTGGCGAGGTCGATCTGCACCGCCGCCACCGAGCCCTGGGCGCCGCTGAGCAGCTGCTGGGCGACCCCGTAGATGGAGTCGTCTTCGGACACGACCAGCAGGTCGTAGCCGTCGGCGGCGAAGAGTTTGGCGAGCTCGAGTCCGATGCCGCTGGAGGCGCCGGTCACGACCGCGAAGGGGCGAGAGGGTGAAGCAGACATGTCCTCGACCGTAGGAACGCGCGCCGGCCTCAGCGGCGCGGCATCCGGTGCACGGGCGGGCGGCCGGAGTGCAGTCCCGGTCGGGCCGTACCGGACGCCGGTGACCAGCGCCGTCCTAAGCTGGGCGCATGCCCATCACCAAGCACTCCCTGACGGCGCTCGACGGGAGCAGCCTCCCGCCCGAGCAGCTGGAGGGCAAGACCGTCCTCGTCGTGAACGTGGCCTCCAAGTGCGGCCTCACGCCGCAGTACGCGGGCCTGGAGAACCTGCAGAAGCGGTTCGGCGACAAGGGCTTCACCGTGCTCGGTGTCCCGTCGAACCAGTTCATGGGCCAGGAGCCGGGCACCGCTGAGGAGATCCAGACGTTCTGCTCGGTCACCTACGGCACGACCTTCCCGCTCCTGGAGAAGACCGATGTCAACGGCGACGACCGCCACCCGCTGTACGCCGAGCTCACCGAGACGGCTGACGCCGATGGCCAGGCCGGCGACGTGCAGTGGAACTTCGAGAAGTTCCTCGTCTCGGCTGACGGCGAGGTGCTCCAGCGGTTCCGCCCCCAGACCGAGCCGGAATCGCCGGAGGTCGTCGGGGCGATCCGGGCGGCGCTGCAGGGCTGAGAGCGGCGGGGCGGCGACGCCGCGCGGTATCCGAGGCGGGACTTGGGTCGGCAGAACGCCTCTATTGGTCGCTTTCCCGACCCAAGTGCGGAAGGGCTGACGGCACGACCGGCTTGCTCGCGCCGCCGGAGTGGTCCAGCCGCCGTCTGCGTCGCGCGTCGCCCGGCGCTCGTGGGAGGCGGTCGGGCTCGTCCTGCCGGGGCTGATTTCGCCTTAGCGGCGCGCTGGCGACGTGGCATCCTCCTGCGCATGCGCCACTCGCCCAAGCACGCCGTCACCGATGTGGCGGTCGTCCGCCGGCTGATCGAGGAGCACCCCTGGGCGACGTTCGTCTCGCAGACCGACGAGGGGCTCGTGGCGTCGCACTACGCCGTGCTGCTCGATGAGGGGCTGGAAGGCGACGACCTGGCGGTGGTCCTGCACGTCGGGCGGCCCGACGACCGCATCCACCAGTTCGCGGCGGGCCGCGAGCTGCTGATGATCGTGCAGGGCCCGCACGGCTACATCTCGCCCAGCTGGTACTCGCCCGGGTCGGTGAGGGCGCCGACCTGGAACTTCAGCACCGCCCATTGCTACGGGACCCCGCAGGTGATGTCCGACGAGGAGAACCGGGACGCGCTGGCGCGCCTCGTCGCGCACTTTGAGCAGCACGTCGAGGAACCGATGTGGCTCGAAGACGACGTGGCGGCCAAACTGGCGCCCGGCACGGTCGGCATCCGCCTGCCGATCGAGCGCTTCATCTGCAAGGTGAAGATGAGCGCCGACAAAGACGAGCAGAGCCAGCGCAGCGTGCTCGCGCAGCTGCGCGGCGACGGGCCCTACGCCAGCGCTGCGCTGGCCGCAGACATGGAACGGGCGCTGGCGGAGGCGGCCGAGCGTTGAGGCGCCGGCCGTCTCGCTGCATGCTTGCGCTGATGGGCTGAGGGTCAAACGCGACTCGCCGACGTGCCCGAACCCTGCGCGGCCGGGGTCGGCCCGCAGGTAGGATCGCTGACGCATGCGGTTGTACGCACTTCGCACCCGGCGCCCGGTCCGCGCGATCCTCGCTGCTGCACTGGCGGTCCTCTCGCTGTCGGTTGCGCTGCATCACAGCGGCATGGAGAAGGGCGGCCACGCCGGGCACGGCGACCACGGCGCCGCGGCGAGCATGTGTATCGGCATGGCCGTCGGCGCGATCGCCGTGGAAGGGCTGTTGTTGATCCGCCGCAGCCGCCGCAACGCCTCGCGTGTCCGTCGGCGCCCAACCTCCCGCCGCCAGCTTGTCGCGGCAGTCTTGCCGGCTGCTGGTCGGCCGATTTCTCGCGCCGGCCCGACGCTTCACCTGCAGCTCTGCGTCATCAGGCGGTGATCGCCCACGTCCGCCGCGCCACCCGGTGCGGCGCGACTTCGTGATCCCCAATCCTGAACGCAGAAAGCAATCTCGTGAACAAGCATTTGACCGTCGCGCTTGCGGCGCTCGCCCTCGGCGGCGGCGTGGCCGGCTGCGGCGACGACGACTCGACCACCAACAGCGCTTCGGCCCCAAGCGCGCCTGCCACAGCAACCACGCCGAAGCCCGCCGCTGACGCCGCGGCGGTCGACAAGGCGTTCGTCCGGCAGATGATCCCGCACCACCAGATGGCGGTCGAGATGGCCGAGCTCGCGCAAAAGCGCGGCGAGCACGCCGCGATCAAGCAGCTCGCAGACGACATCGTCTCCGCGCAGAACCAGGAGATCTCCGAGCTCGAGGCGATCGCCAAGCAGCTCGGCGTGACCCCGGCAGAGCCGATGGGCGGCGGCGAGTCGATGGAACACGGCAAGATGACCGCCGACGCGGGCACCCTGGGCCTGACGATGGACGAGATGGGCATGTCGATGGACATGGCCTCGCTCGAGGACGCCGACCCGTTCGACCAGGCGTTCATCGACGAGATGACGCCGCACCACGAGGGCGCGATCGCGATGGCCAAAGCACAGCTGGCGGGCGGCGAGAACGCTGACCTCAAGAAGATCGCCACCGCGATCGTCACGGCGCAGGCGAAGGAGATCTCGGAGATGGCCGCATGGAAGGCCAAGTGGGATGCCGCCGACGCCTCACCGCCGCGTGCCGATGAGGCTGGCGGGATGAGCGGCGACATGAGCGACATGAGCGAAGAGCACTCAGGCCACTGACCGGGTCGATGCGGTGGGCTGACGCCCTCTGCCCTCCGAAGACGGCCGCGCGTGCGTGAGGTTGTCCGCCGCTAGGCGAGCACCAGGCGCGTCGCGGTCGCCTTCCACGTGGCGGCGACGGTGTCACCGGGTCGCAGCCCCAGCTCGGCCACCGAGGTCTCGCTGATCTCGGCGACGAGCGGCTGCCCGGCGGCGAGTCCGATCCGGGCTCGCCCGCCGACCACCGTCACCGAGACGACCGTCGCCACCAGCCGGTTGCGGGCAGACGTTGGCGCCGGGTCGGAGGCGCCCTCGCCTGCGGGTTCGAGCACGATCTCCCACGGGAAGACGCTCGCCGCGACTGGCCCCGCGGCGGTGCCCGTGCTGCTCACCGTGCCGCCGCCGTCGAGGTCGATGATCGTGCCGGAGCCGCCAGCTGCAGCGCGCGCGTGGCCGGTGAGGACGACGGCGCCGGCGAAATCCGCCACGAACGCCGACGCCGGCGTCGCCGCGAGCTGGGCCGCGGTGCCTTCTTGCACGATCCGGCCGGCGTCGATCACGGCGACGCGGTCTCCGAACGCGGCGGCTTCAGCGAAGTCGTGCGTCACCAGCACCGCCGGCACGTCCGTCTCGCGAAGCACGCCGCGCAGCTCGCGGCTCGCGGTTGCGCGCGTGCGCGGGTCGAGTGCTGAGAGCGGCTCGTCGAGCAGCAGCGCCTGCGGCTGCGCCGCGACGGTGCGCGCGAGCGCGACCCGCTGGCGCTCTCCGCCCGACAGCGTCGCGGGCCGGGCCGCGACGCGATGGCCGACGCCGAAGCGCTCCAGCAGCTCGGCAGCCCGCTGTCGGCGTTCGCGGCGCGAGACGCCGCGGATGCCGTAGCCCACGTTCTGCGCAGCGGTCAGGTGCGGGAAGAGCGCGTAGTCCTGGAACACGTAGCCGCACCGCCGCGCCTCCGGTGGCACGTCGACGCCGGCGAGCGTGTCGAGCCAGGTCTCCTCGCCGCACTGCACCGTGCCGCGCTCCGGCTGGAGCAGCCCCGCTGCGATGCGCAGGATCGTCGACTTGCCGGCGCCGGACGGCCCGACGAGTGCCAAGCACTGGCCTGGCGCGGCCGAGAGCGAGACGCTGAGGTCGAGTCCGCCGAGCGTGGCGGCGGCGTCAACGCGCAGCATGCGGATCTCCATCGCGGACAGCGTCGCGGCCCACTGTGAGCTTGATGGTGAGCAGCAACGCGAACGACACGCAGACGAGCACCGCCGACAGCGCGAGCGCGCCGGGGAAGTCGTCGGCGAACCGGTCGTAGATCGCGAGCGGCACGGTCTGCGTGACCTCGCGGAAGGAGCCGGCGAACATCAGCGTCGCGCCGAACTCGCCGAGCGCCCGGCCCCACGAGAGCGCGCCGCCCGTCAACAACCCTGGGCGCGCCGCCGGGATCACGACCCGGATGAACGTCGCCGCTTCGCCGGAACCCAGCGTCCGCGACGCGTCGATGAGCTGCTGGGGCACGGCCGCGATCGCCGCCTCGGCCGCCCGCAGGTAGAACGGCGCCGAGACGAACACCAGCGCGACGACCACGCCGGCGGTCTGCAGCACCAGCTCGATGCCCGCGTCCTCCAGCGCTCCGCCGACCAGCCCATGGGGCCCGAGCGCCGCCAGCAGGCCGATGCCGGCGGCGGCCGGCGGCAGGACGAGCGGCAGCTCGATCAGCGTCTGGACGGCGGCCTTGCCCCGGAAGCTGCGCGTCGCCAGCAGATACGCGGCGGGCGTCCCGACGACGATGATGATCGCGAGCGCCACGAGGGTGACGCGCAGGCTGAGCCAGAGCGCGTCGCGAGCGGCCGGGTCGCCGAGGCTGTCGACCAACTGGCTCGGGCTGCTGCTCGTGAAGATCGCGACGATCGGCAGCGCGAGGAACAGCAGGACGAGCGCCAGCGCCGCGACGAGCACGGCGCTGAACGCTGAGCGGCGGAGCGCAGGCGTCATGCCGCGGCCCGCGTCACCCGGCCGGCGGCGGCTCGAATCCCGCCCTCTGGAGCGCTGCCTGGCCGTCGCCGCTGAGCAGGCCCGCGATGAACGCCTCGGCCGCGGCCGGGTTCTTCGCGCCCTTCACCACGGCGGCCCCGTAGGCCGCCGACGGCTTCAGCTCCTTCGCGAGCTCGATCGCCTTCAGGTCGCCCTTGGCGGCGGCGACGTCGGTGATGTAGACGAAGCCGGCGTCGACGGCGCCCTGGGTGAGCTTGCCGACGATCCCCTTGACGTCTGGCTCCTCCGACCGCACGTTGCGCAGGATCGCAGCGGCCTCGGCGTCCGGCAGGCGATCTAGGACCTTGCGGGTGTAGGCGCCGACGGGGACGGTCTCCGAGCCGACCGCCAGATCGATGTCGGCATCGGCGACGTCGTCGACGCTGTCGATCTTCGAATCGGCCGGCACAGCGAGCACGAGGCGGTTGCCGGCGAACACGGTCGGCTTGCCCACGAGGCCTTTGGCGTAGAGCTGATCGGGCAGCTTGGTGTTCGCGGCGGCGAAGACGTCGGGTGTCGCGCCCTGCTCGATCTGCGCGGCGAGCACGTCGGAGCCGGCGAACGACAGCTTGGCGTCGCCCGAGTCGAAGGCCTCGGCGTACTCGGTGAACGCCGTCTTCAGCGACGCCGCTGCCGACACGACGAGCGGCGCCTGCGCCGAGGGCGGCGCGGTGGCGCCTGCGGTGTCGTCGGCGTCGTCGCCGCAGCCCGCCACGGCGAGCGTGGCCGCGGCAGCGGCGAGAGTCAGCAGTCGCTTCATCGGGTCCTTTGTTCAGGTGGTTCGTTCGTTGCCGGTGCCGGCCAGGTCGTAGCCGCCCACGAGCGAGAGCCGTGCCGTGAAGGCGGCCGAGCGGAGGACGCGGGCGAGGGCTTCGGCCGCGGGATGGCCGCGCCAGCGCGCGCCGACCCACAGCTCTGCGGTGTGCTCCTCGAGCGGCGTGAACGCCAGTCCGTAGGCGATGGCCGCCGGTTCCATCGTCACGCCTGCGGCTGCGCCGGCCGCCACGCGCCGCGCGACCGGGAGGTGCCCATCCTCGATGGGTCCGGACGGCAGCGTCTCCGCGCCGCCAGCCCGCAGGGCAGCCTCGAAGGCGCGCTGGCTTGAGGCGCCCGCTTCGCGCTGCACCACCTCGATGCCGCGCTCGGCGACCTCTTCGAGCGAGCTGACGCCTGAGCCGAGCGCGACGCCGACCCGCCAGCGCGCGAGCTGCACCCGGAGCGTGCCCGCCGGGGCCTCGGGCAGACCATCAGCCGTCCCGTGCACCACAGCCGCATGCGTGCGGCCGCCGCGCAGCGCATCGCTGCCGGCCGCGGTCGAGCCGGAGATGGCGATGACGCGCTGCGGGCCGCCGCCCGGCAGGAAGCTCGCGGCCAGGGCGAGCGCGGGATCGCAGCCGACGGCGACGAACCCATCGAGGTCGGCACCAGGCAGCGGCGTCGGCGTATCGCCCTCGAGGATGGCGTTGGGCGCGGGCCAGCCCTCGTGCGCGAGCGCCGAAGCGGCTTCGGCGTGGACGAGTTGGTCGCCGACGCGCGCAGCGAGCACGCCAGCGCCGGGGGCGACACGCGTTCCCGGCAACACCGCGATCGACGGCCTCGCCGGCGGTGCGAAGAGGGCTTCGACGGTGGTCCCGGCGGCTCGCGCGAGCGCCAGCGCGGCGTCGACACTGGGCCGGTGTCTGCCCGACTCGACGGCGCTCACGGTCTGGCGGCTCACTCCCGAGCGTGCCGCGAGCTGCGCCTGGGTGAGGCCGGCGGCCTGCCGCGCGACAGCCAAAGGATGCGAGCGCAGCGCCATGCCAGGAACCTAGCGAAGTAGCCAGGAAGCTGGTAGCACGGCCCGCGAGAGAACGTGCGGCAGGGCAAGCTTCCTCAGGCCAGGAACGCGGTGTATTGTGACGCCCGACACACCTTTTGGAGTACATCCCCCGTGTACTTGGACCCCGCGCGGGACCGCCCCCATCCCGACCAGCTGTGCCTCGACGCTGCAGGAGCGTTCGAGCTGCCGGTGTTCGCCGAGGGCGCCCGTCTCTATCTCGAAGACTGGCTGTTCAACGCTGAAGGCGTGGACTCCGCCGCGATCTGCGGGCTCCTGGACTGGGGCCGCGCCCACCGCAACGAGGGGCCGGAGTCGATCGACGCCGCCGAGCGCGGGTACCGCCTCTACGACCTGGAGCGCGGCTTCGACGCCACCCGGCTGGTGCGCTTCATCACGGAGCTCGCGGGCTGCTGAGCGGCGGTCGGCGTGGCGCCGACCGCGCAGCGCTCAGCGCCACGGTCGTCAGATCATCCGCCGCGTCGCCGCCCAGCGCGTGAGCTCGTTGCGGTTGGAGAGCTGGAGCTTGCGCAGCACGCTGCTGACGTGCGTCTCGACGGTCTTCGTCGACACGACGAGCTTGGCCGCGATCTCCTTGTAGGTGTAGCCGCGAGCGATGAGCAGGAGCACCTCCTGCTCGCGCGGCGTGAGCTGGTCGAGCTCGGGGTCGCCGCCCGTGGCCGACACGCCTGACGGGTCGCTCCCGCCGAACGCGTCGAGCACGAAGCCGGCGAGCCACGGCGAGAAGACGGCGTCGCCGTCGGCGATGCGGTGCACGGCGTCGATCAGCTCGGCGGGGGCGATCGTCTTGGTCACGTAGCCGCGGGCGCCCGCGCGGATCGTCGCCACGACGTCCTCGGCGGCGTCGGACACGCTGAGCGCCAGGAACCGCACCGCGGGCCGCGCCGCGTGGACGGGGCCGATCACGGTCTGGCCGCCGCCGTCGGGCAGGTGCACGTCGAGCAGCACCACGTCGGGTTCGGTCTCGATGATCAGCGGCACCGCGGCCTCGACCGTTCCGGCTTCGCCAACGACCTGGATCGTGCGGTCGAGCCCGGCGCGCAGGCCGGCGCGGAAGATCTCGTGGTCGTCGATCAGGACGACCTTGCGCAGCGGGCGGCTCATGACGGCTCCGATCCTGTCGTACGGCGCGGCAGCGTGAGCTCGACCTCGGTGCCTTCGCCGACGGCCGTGGTCACGGCGGCGGTGCCGCCATGGCGCTGCATCCGGCCGATGATCGAGTCGCGCACGCCGCGGCGGTCGTCGCCGACGGCGCCGAGGTCGAAGCCGGCGCCGCGGTCGCGCACGTAGATCGTGATCGCGGCCGGCGTCACGCGCGCGAGCACCGACACCTCCTTCACGCCCGCATGGCGAGCGGCGTTCATCATCGCCTCGCGGGCGGCCTGCACGAGCGCGAGCACGTCGTCGTCGATCGGCGCGTCGGCGGGCTGCACGAGGTCGACCGCGACGCTGGCCATCAGCTCGACCTCCTCGGTCGCATGCCGCAGCGCGCTGGCAAGCGTCGCCGGGCCGTCGGGCTGCTCGCCGCCGTAGAGCCAGGCGCGCAGCTCGCGCTCCTGCGTGCGCGCGAGCCCCTGCACGCGCGGCGAGGCGTCATCCAGGCGCTGGATCACGGCGAACGTCTGCAGCACCGAGTCGTGGAGACGGGCAGCCACCGCGGCGCGCTCATCGGCGCGGATCCGCTCCAGGCGCTCGTGCTGGGCGTCGCGCCGGGCCCGCTGCAGCGTCGGCCCGACGAGCAGCGCCGCGCCGCCAGCGACCGTCGCGGCAGCGATGATCGCGACGCCGAACGAGCCGATGCCGTCCGGGCGCAGGCTCAGCGCAGCGCCCGCGCCGAGCAGAGCGAGGCCGGCGAAGACGCGCGCCGCGGCAGCGACGCTCGAGCGCGGCGTGTCACGGTCCTGCAGGGCGCCGCTCGCGGCCCGCCAGAGCAGCGCGAAGCCGATGGCGGCGAGCGTCGCGACGATCACGACGCCGGTCGGCGGCGCCAGCCCGATCGAATAGAGCAGGGTCGCTGCCCCGGCGAACTGCAGCGCGAAGCCGACGCGGATCGCGATGCGCCGCAGCAGCGGCCGTTGCGGCCGCTCGGCGGCGGACTCGTCGGCCGGGAGCGCGACGGCGAGCGTCGCATAGGCGAGCAATCCGATGCCGCCGATCGCGGCGCCCCAGGCGAAGGCGAGGCGCAGCAGCGGCGGGTCGACGCTCAGCCAGCGGCCGAGCCCGCCGCAGACGCCCGCGATGATGTGGTCGTCGTCGGCGCGTGTGGCGCGCCCGCGGGACGCGCCAGCGGCAGGCGGCGCCGCGGTGTGGCCCGCCTGCGTCATGCGTCGCCCTCGCGGCCCCACGCCAAAGCGGCGAGGCCGAGCAGGACCATCACGAGGCCCAGATAGGCCTCGTGTGGCACCTCGATCAGTCCGACCAGACCAGCGAGGACGACGATCATCGCGACGAGCGTCGCGATGGCAGGCGGGCCAGCGCCGCTCACGGGGTCGCGGGCTCCCGCGGCACGGTCTGCTCCGTCAGCTGGTCGAATCGCTCGTCGGCGTTCGGGTCCCAGAAGCCCGTCGACTGGCTGGCGAGGACCTCGAGGTCGCCGAAGTACGAGGAGTCGCCGGAGACGAGCTTGACGTCGCCGCCGCGCAGCGCCACATCGAGCACGATCGTCGGGGCGGAGGCGCTCGTCGCGTTGCTGGCGCCGTTGCGCCGCGCGCTGGTCGTCACGGCCGTCAGGGGCGATTCCGGTGCTGCGATGACGCGCACGCCGCGCGGCACGGCGATCGTCACCTCGCCGAAGCCGAGCTGCGCGCGGACCGGCGTGCGGGTCCCGCGGCGGAACTCGACGTCGCGCAGGTCGATGTCGAGTTCGCCCAGTCCATGCGTGTAGACAGGCGGGATCTCGGACACGGCCTGCGGGCGGTACACGCGCTCGCCGACGCCGCGGTCGAGCAGCGGGCCGACCTGGCTGAGGGCGATCGACGCCGTGCCCATGAGCGCGGCGAAGATCACGAGCAGCGCGGCGCCGAGGTAGCTCGGGCGCAGCAGCGCGATGGCGACCGCGCCGGCTGCGGAGGCGAGGGCGAGGATGGCGAGCATCACCGACCAGGTCGACCACCCGCCGTCGATCACGCCCGTCGCGAAGAGGACCGCGAAGACCGCCGGGATCAGCGCGAGCGCCGAGATCACCGGGAGCGCGAGGCCGCGCCGTTGCGGCTCCGGCGTCGCAGGGCTCCCGTCCGGAGCGGGTGCGCCTCCTCCGGGGCCGTCGCCGGGTTTGACGAACGTCGGCGGCTCACCGGGGCCGCCGGCCCCGCCCGCGGGCGGCTTGACGAAGGTCGGCGC
>JAEYAL010000188.1 GCA_023404805.1 Actinomycetes bacterium
GCCTGGCTCCGTGCTGCGCGGCCCGGCCGTCGCGGCCTGACGCTGCCCGCGGGCGCCGCACCGACCGCCCTGCCGGCGCTCCACGAGCCCGGTTGGAACAAGGCCCGCGCCGGCAACTCCGACTACCCCTTCCGCTCCTGCGGCCTGCCCACGCGTGGCCGTCTGGACGGGGCGGCGGCCTCCGTCCGGCGCCCTGTTATGCTCCGCCGCTCGCCACGGGGTGTTTGCCTCGTGGCCGCCCCAGGTTCGCCTGGTAACCAGCCCCATCTGACGAACGATCAAGCAGCCCTCATGTCGCGCGACGTCATCCTCACCCGCGAAGGTCTCCAGAAGCTTCAGGCCGAGCTCGATCACCTCGAGACGGAGGGCCGCCGCCAGGTGGCCGACCGCATCAAGGAAGCCCGCGACTTCGGTGACATCTCGGAGAACTCCGAGTACGACGACGCCAAGAACGAGCAGGCGCAGATCGAGTCGCGGATCATCCAGCTCCAGGACCGCATCCGCTCGGCCACCGTCGTCGACCACGACGACGTGTCGACCGATGTCGTCCAGGTCGGCTCGACCGTCGACTTCACCGATGAGGCCACCGGCAAGGCGCAGAAGTTCACGATCGTGGGCTCCGCCGAGGCCGCGCCCGGCGAGGGCAAGCTCTCCAACGAGTCGCCCGTCGGCAAGGCCCTCCTGGGCCACAAGCTCGGCGCGGTCGTCACGGTGCAGCTGCCCAAGGGCGACCCCCGCAAGCTCAAGATCAACAAGATCGACGTCGGTATCTAGCTAGGTTTCGCTCCGATGAGCGACACCCAGCAGCGCTCCCTCGAGGAGATGCGCGCGGCGTTGACCGCACTCAAGGACTGGGTGCGGGCGCTGCCCGATGCCGTCGACGCCCTCAAGCAGGCGTCGGGACCGTTCGCGCGCACTCCTGACGACGCCGAGGCTGCTGCCGTCGCGCGCGCCGCCATCGCGCCGGTCCTCGACCTCCTGGCCAACGACGAGGCGCACCGCACGGTCGGTACCGATCCTGACGCGCCCGAGGAGCTGTCGTGGTTCCTGGACTCGGCTCCGGCGCTACGCGAAGCCGCGCTCGGCGTCGACCGCTTGGCCGCTGGCGAGCAGACCGACGACCCGCGCGCGCTCGCCAAGCCGCTGTCGGTCTGGCTGCGCACCGCCGGAAATCACGCCAAGACGCTGCGCCGCGACCTCGCCGACCTCGAAGCTCAGGCCGCCGCGTCCCGCGCCGAAGCCGAGATCCTCGGCGCGCGCCGCGGCCGCCTCAACGAACTACGCGCCGAGGGCATCGACCCGTTCCCGTACTCGTTCGACGGCGCCGAGCCGATCGCCGGCGTCCGCGCTGCGCACGAGTCGCTCGAGGCCGGCGCCGAGACCGACCAGCGCCACCGCGTCGCTGGTCGCCTCGCTACGCGCCGCGACCAGGGCGGGATGAGCTTCCTGGATCTCTACGACCGCTCCGGCCGCATCCAGCTGCAGGCCCGGGAGGACGCCCTCGATGCCGCCACCTACAAGCTGCTGACCGAGCTCGTCGACCTCGGCGACCTGCTCGGCATCGAAGGCCGCGTGTTCGTCTCCAAGCGCGGCGAGCTGACGCTCCAGATCGAGTCGGCTGAGCTGCTGGCCAAGGCGCTGCGCCCGCCGCCGGACAAGCGCCACGGCTTGCAGGACGTCGACGCCAAGTACCGCCAGCGCGAGGTCGACCTGCTCTCCAACGAGGAGAGCCGGGCGACGTTCATCGCGCGGTCGCGCGTGGTCTCGTCGTTCCGCCGGTCACTCGACGACGACGGCTTCCTCGAAGTCGAGACCCCGATCCTGCAGACGCTCTACGGCGGCGCCTCGGCCGAGCCGTTCGTCACGTTCCACAACGCCCTCGACCGCAAGCTCTACCTGCGCATCGCGCCGGAGCTCTACCTCAAGCGCTGCCTCGTCGGCGGCCTGGAGCGGGTCTACGAGATCGGCAAGAACTTCCGCAACGAGGGCCTGAGCCCCAAGCACAACCCCGAGTTCACGGCGATCGAGTGGTACGAGGCCTACGCCGAATACCACGCCGCCGCCGACCGCACCGAGCGGCTCGTGCGCGGTGCCGCCGTCGCCGCGGGCTACGACTTCGAAGCCGAAGGCGCGATCCGCTTCGACCTGCCCTGGCGCCGGGTCACGTTCCGCGACGCGGTGCTCGAAGCCACCGGCATCGACCTGCTCGCGCACTTCGAGCACCGCCGCCCCGACGGCCGCTACGACCTGCCCGGTGCGACCGGCGAGAAGACCGGCGCGACCGGCGACCAGGACGCCTTCCTGCGGGCCCAGGTCCTCGCGAAGCCGAAGATCGCCAAGCAGATCGACGGCCTCGCCGAGCTGTCATGGCCGCAGCTGGCCGACGAGCTCCTCGGCACGTTCGTGGAGCCCACGCTGATCCAGCCGACGTTCATCCTCGACCACCCGGTCGAGCTCTCGCCGCTGGCCAAGCGCCACCGCACGATCGAGGGCCTCACCGAGCGGTGGGAGGCGTACGCCAACGGCGTCGAGATCGCCAACGCGTTCTCAGAGCTCAACGACCCCGACGAGCAGCGCGAGCGCTTTGAAGCGCAGAACCGCTACTCCGAGGGCGGCGACGCCGAGGCGCAGCCGTACGACGAGTCGTTCGTGCAAGCGCTCGAGTCCGGCATGCCTCCGGCGGCCGGCGTCGGCGTCGGCATCGACCGCCTCGTGATCATCCTCACCGGCTCCAAGACGATCCGCGACGTGATCCTCTTCCCGGCCCTGCGCGAGCAGTAGCCGCGGGCCTCAGAGCAGCACGGGCCGGGCAAACGCACCAGCGCCCGGCTTGCTTCCGGCGCCCGGGATGATCCCCTCGGCGTCGGTCCCGAGCCACTGCTCCAGCAGCGCGGAGTAGATCCCGCGGAAGTCGCTGGTCGCGCGCAGATTGCCGTCCTGCATCAGCCCCGCGCCGACGGAGCCGTAGGCCTTGAGGCCCGGGAACTCGCCGATCAGGCCCTGCTTGACCGACTTGCCGATCACCATCGCGGTGCCAGCAGCGCCGTGGTCGCAGCCATTGGAGCCGTTCTCCTGCGGGCGGCGCCCGAACTCGCTCCACACCATCATCACGACGCGGTCGTCTTGGCCGCGCGCCTTGAGGTCGTTCCAGAACGCCTTGATCGCCTGCGTCGTGACGCGCAGGTTGGTGCTGAAGTTCGGCTCCTGGCCGGAGTGCGTGTCGAAGCCGCCATGAGCGCGCAGCGACATCGCCCGGACCGGGAGCGCGGTGCCGTTCACGCGCGTGCTCAGCAGGCGGGCGGCGTCCTTGAGCTGGTCGACAAACGCGCTGGTCTCGGTCGGGTACGCCGCCGCCGTCGTCGGCGTCACGGCCGACGCGGACGCGAGGTCGTCGACGAGCGTCATCGAGGCCGTCGCCACCATGCGCGCGATATCCCGTTCGGCGTCGCCGCTGGCCACGCCGCCCGCGGCACGCAGCTCGTTCGCCGCCTGGCCGGGCAGGTCGCCCCACGCGCCGGGGTACCAGTACTTGTAGTTGTCGATGTCGTTGATCGCCGCGACCGGCACCTTCGCCGTGGCGAGCGACGGCGACAGCGTGCTGCCCATCGTCACGCCCTGGATCGGCACGTTCGCCTTGCCGACGCGGTCGAGGTAGCGGCCCATCCAGCCGGTGTCGCCGGCGACGTCGAGCGAGCCGACCTCCCAGAAGTGGCGGCTCGTGAAGTGCGAGTAGTTCGGCGAGGCGTAGCCGACCGCAGGCGCGAGCGCGACGCCGACGCCCGGGTCGTCCCACAGGTCGCGCAGGCCAAGCGCCGCCGGATGCCACGAGAGGCTGCTGTCGCCGCCGAACACCGCGGTCTTGCTCTGGTCGATCGTGCTGAGCAGTTTCGGACGCAGCGCCTGCGTGCGCGCGACGTGCGCGCTGCCCAGCGGCGCGAGCAGGCTGAGCGAGTCCCAGCCGCCGTCGACGAAGACCGAGATCAGCACCTTGTGCTCGCCGAGCGCGTCGTTGATCGCCGCCTCGACATGCTCGGCGCCGCCCATCGCCGAACCGCCGTAGACCGCCATGCCGAGGCCGAGCGAGCGCAGCATCATCGACCGGCGGCTGAGGCCCGTGCCCGCCGGGTCCGGCATGCCCGCCTCGATCGCCGGCAGGCCGGCGCCGGCGAGGGCATGGGAGCGGGCGTAGTCGTTGCAGTGCTGGTGCGAGGTCATCGGAGGGGTGCGCAGGCGGCGGTTGGAGGAGGGAGGCGGAGGGCTAGGAGACGTGGAAGTCAGGGGCGCTCGCGACGAGCTGCCGCAGGACGTTCTGGCGGTTGCAGTTGAAGTTCTCGGCGTTGTAGTACGGCGCGACGTTCTTGACCCAGGGCTTGTTGGCCACGGTCAGCAGGAGGTCGTAGTGCGCCTGCGAGATCGCCGGGTTGCCCCAGAAGGTGAGCGCGGCGGCGATCGCTTCCGCCGCCGTCTCGGTCTTGCCCTTGTAGTCGGCAGCGACGACCGGTTTCGCATTCGTCAGCGCGGTTACGGCGCCCCAACGCGCAGAGAACGTCGACGTGTTCATCCACGCGCGGTCGTTCCAGCCTGCGACGCTCGGCGGCTGGCCGAGCATCTGGCCCGCGACCTGTGTCCGCCAGATCCAGCCGTCGTTCTCGATCCCGAGCTTGCGGGCGCGCAGCAGCCCGGCCATGTAGACGGCCGGCGGCTTGGTCATCGACGCTCCCCGGTAGAGGTCGGGGTGCAGCAGGATCGCCTCGACGAGCTTGTCGAGACGCTCGCCGCTCGACCGGTACAGCGCCTCCAGCGCCGCTTGTGTGCCGGCCGACGGCTGGGTCGGCACGAAGTACGACCACAGCTTGAGTACGACGAACGAGGAGTGGAGGGGATGGTCGACCACGGCGTTGACGGCGTCGGCGGCGGTCAGCGCGCCGATCTTCTGGTGCGGAGTCCCGGCGAAGAACGTCTTCACGCCGCCGTCGTAGCCGCTGCCGTCGAAGCGGAAGTTGTAGTAGCGGAACTCTTCGGACCAGTCGTAGCGCCAGCCGGTGAAGGCGCGCGCCATCTCGCGCACGTCGGCCTCGGTGTAGGCGCCGCGGTCGGCGCCCAGCGCGTAGAGCTCCATGAGCTCGCGGGCGTAGTTCTCGTTCGGGGCCTTCTTCGTGCTCCAGGCGCCGTTGAGGAAGACGAGCATGCCCGGATCGACCGTCACCTTCTGGAGGAGCTGCCGGAACGAGCCGCGCCAGTTGCCGCGCAGCAGCGCGATGTGGTCGTAGGTCAGCTTGCGCTCGACGGCCGACTCGCTCACGCCGAACCAGTCGTGGAGCACGAGCGTCATCCGCTCGGTGAGCGAATCGGTGGAGCGCACCATGCGGTCGGTCCACTCGAGGTGCGTATGGCCCCATTTGTCGAGCGGCGCGAACTGGCCGCCGACGAGGTACGACCCGGACGGAGCCGGGCCATCGAGCACCGCTGTGCCCGGGTTCAGCAGCTTGTCGACGGCGCCCTTGAGGCCCAGCGCCGCGAGCGCCTCTGCCTGACCGGGCTTCGGGCCGAACCCCGCGCGGAACAGCAGCCGCTGCGCCTGCGTGACGCCGAACGGCCCGTCGTAGACATCGAGGCCCGGCGCGGGCGCGGCGAGTTGGACGGGGACCTGCTCGATGATCGGAGCCGCGGCCCCCGATGAGCCGGCCGTGCCGTTCGCTGCGGGGGCGCCTGGCGCCGAACCGGAGCTCGGCGCGGCTGCAGCCGGCGCGGGCATCGCCGTGGGGAACGGCGTCGGGAACGCGGTCGGGACCGGGGCCGTGGCAGGCGGGGCAGCGACCGCGCCGGACGGCGACGGGCGGCTCGTCTTCGGCACCGTGCACTTGCGGCGCTTGCGCTTCGGCGTCCGCAGGTCCTTCTTGGTGCAGACCGGGAGCTTCTTGCTCTTCTTCTTTGACTTCTTGGCCGTCCTGGCCGCGGTCTTGGTGGGCATCTCTACCTCACCAATCGGGCCGTTATAGGTGGCGCCTTACCGTGCTGGTCGAAATTGGCACCCAGCCCGTCGACGAATCGCCGACGACAAGTTTTGGACGGCGCAGCCGAGGGCTTCGCGCGCGTGGGCGCGAGCTTGCGCCCGGGTGACAACGGGCCCCGGCGCCTTGCGCCGCGGAGGTTCCAAGCGGCGCTGAGCCCCCGTCCCGCACGGCGCCGACCTCACCAGATGGTGAACGGTCGGCGTAGTTCCGTGGCCGTGGTTGTAGAGTGGCGGTACGCGTTGAGCCAAAGACCAGCTCAGACATTCGCCCCGGCGGCCGATGACTTGGGAAGAGGCGCACCGCGCACGGAAGGCCATGTGGCCGGAGTGGAGGACTGCCAGCAATGTTCGAGCGATTTACAGAGCGCGCACGCCAGGTGATTGTCCTCGCGCAGGATGAAGCCCGCACGCTGAAGCACAACTACATCGGGACCGAGCATGTCCTTCTTGGCTTGCTCCGCGAGGAACAGGGCTTGGCAGCCCGGGCGCTCGAAGGTCTTGACATCACCGTGGAGAGGGTGCGCGCCCAAGTCGTGCGCATCGTCGGCTCCGGTGAAGAGGTGACCACGGGCCAGATCCCGTTCACCCCGAGAGCGAAGAAGGTCCTCGAGCTGGCGCTGCGTGAAGCGCTGAGCCTGGGCCACAACTACATCGGCACCGAGCACCTGCTGCTCGGCCTCGTCCGCGAGAACGAGGGCGTTGCCGCGCGCATCCTCCTCGACTTCGACGCTGACGCCGAGAAGATCCGCGGCGAGGTCATCCGCATGCTGTCCGGCCCGAGCGGCCGCCGGCAGGGCGAGGCTTCGGGCTCGGGCTCCGGGTCTGGCTCCTCCAGCTCGTCAGGTTCCGGCGAGGGCAAGAAGTCGAGCAAGCTCCTCGACCAGTTCGGCCGCAACCTCACCAAGCTCGCGTCTGACGGCAAGCTCGATCCGGTCGTCGGCCGGGCCACCGAGGTCGAGCGGATCATGCAGATCCTCTCGCGCCGCACGAAGAACAACCCGATCCTCATCGGCGAGCCGGGTGTCGGCAAGACCGCCGTGGTGGAGGGCCTCGCGCAGGCCATCATCCAGGGCGATGTGCCGGAGCTCCTCCGCGACAAGCAGATCTACACCCTCGACCTCGCCGCCCTCGTGGCCGGTTCGAAGTACCGCGGTGAGTTCGAGGAGCGCCTCAAGAAGGTGATGAAGGAGATCACCCAGCGCGGCGACATCATCCTGTTCATCGACGAGATCCACAACCTCGTCGGCGCAGGTGCCGCCGAGGGCGCGATCGACGCGGCTTCGATCCTCAAGCCTGCGCTTGCCCGTGGCGAGCTGCAGACGATCGGCGCGACCACGCTCGACGAGTACCGCAAGTACCTCGAGCGCGACTCCGCGCTGGAGCGCCGCTTCCAGCAGATCCGCGTCGAGCAGCCGACCGTCGAGCAGACGGTGCAGATCCTCCAGGGCCTGCGCGACCGCTACGAGGCGCACCACCGCATCGACATCACCGACGACGCCCTCGAGGCGGCCGCGGAGCTGTCCGACCGCTACATCTCCGACCGCCAGCTCCCGGACAAGGCGATCGACCTCATCGATGAGGCGTCGTCGCGCAAGCGCATCAAGTCGATGAGCTCGCCGCCGGTCCACCGCGAGCTCGAGGACGAGATCGAGGAGGCGCGCCGCGCCAAGGAAGCCGCGATCGAGGCCCAGGAGTTCGAGAAGGCCGCCAGCCTCCGCGACGACGAGCGCAAGCTGGTCGCGAAGAAGCGCGAGCTCGAAGACGAGTGGCAGGCCGGCGAAGGCGAAGGCGAACGCGCGTCGATCGGCGAGGAGGAAGTCGCGGAGATCGTGTCCATGTGGACCGGCATCCCCGTCTTCAAGCTCACCGAGGCCGAGACGCAGAAGCTCATCCGCATGGAGGAAGAGCTCCACAAGCGCGTCATCGGGCAGAAGGCCGCCGTCGAGGTCATCTCGAAGGCGATCCGCCGCTCGCGCGCTGGGCTCAAGGATCCCAAGCGCCCGACCGGTTCGTTCATCTTCCTCGGCCCCTCGGGTGTCGGTAAGACCGAGCTCGCCCGCACGCTCGCGGAGTTCCTCTTCGGCGACGACGAGGCGATGGTCCGCATCGACATGTCCGAGTACATGGAGAAGCACGCCGTCTCGCGTCTCGTCGGCTCGCCTCCCGGCTACGTCGGGTACGACGAGGGCGGCCAGCTCACCGAGGCCGTGCGCCGCAAGCCGTACTGCGTGCTCCTGCTCGACGAGATCGAGAAGGCCCACCCGGACGTCTTCAACCTGCTCCTGCAGATCCTTGAAGACGGCCGCCTGACGGACTCGCAGGGCCGCACCGTCGACTTCCGCCACGCCATCGTGATCATGACCTCGAACATCGGGGCCAGCGAGATCGCGAAGGGGACCCCGCTCGGGTTCACCGTGGTCGAGGACGACATGGGCGTCTCGTACGACGAGATGAAGGGCCGCGTGATGAGCGATCTCAAGCGCGCGTTCCGTCCTGAGTTCCTCAACCGCATCGACGACGTCATCGTCTTCCACAAGCTCCAGAAGGACGAGATCAAGCAGATCATCGACCTCCTGCTGCTGCGGATCCGCACGTCGCTCACCGAGCGCGAGCTCCAGCTCGACCTGACCGAAGCCGCCAAGGACTTCCTGGTCGACAAGGGCTGGGACCCGGGCATGGGCGCACGTCCGCTCCGCCGCGCGATCCAGCGCTACATCGAAGATCCGCTCTCGGACTTCGTGCTGCGCAACTCGATGGAGAGCGAGGCTGGCAAGACCGTCCTCGTCGACCACGTCATCGGCGGCGAGAACGACGGCGAGCTGACCCTGACATTCGTTGAGGGCGAGCGCAAACCGGTTGCGGTGGGCGTCACGACCGAGGACGATGCTCCCAACCTGAACAAGACCGACGACGGCTCAGAGTCCACGCAGAGCGCGGACAGCCCAGAGAAGAGTTAACGCTCCCTCCGAGGCTCACTCCAGAGAGAAGCCGTCGACCAAAAGCCCCGCTACAGCCAACGAGCCTGTAGCGGGGCTTTTGCGCTAGCTGGGGACGTTCGCCATCAGGTTCTTCGAGAGCGCCTCGGCCGCCTCGGCCGGCGCGAAGAACGTGATGCCGTCAAAGGTGCAGCCGTCGAACTTGCAGTTGCGGATGACGACGACGCCGATCGGGATCACCGAGCGACCTGGCTCGGCGGTGATCACCACGGTGTTCACGTCCTGATGCGGGATCGCGACGCCACCGCCGGAGCCGTCGGTCTGGCTGAGGTGCACCACGGCGGGGCCGCGCAGGATGCAGTCCTTGAAGGTCGAGCCGTCGATGACGTAGTTCACGCCTTCGGCCGACGCCAGGTCCGAGATGTAGAGGGTCTGGTCGGAGTACTCCATCGGCCAGAGCATCGCAGACAACCGTGTTCGGCGTCACATGTCGCCTCACGGTCCGACCTGGCGCGGATGCTGGGGGTCGCCGGGCCTCGGTGACCGGCCGCGCCCGCGGCATGCAGGCGATCGACCGACGCTTTGCAGCCTGGTCCGGTGTTGTGGGTCTGTCACCCCGCGTCTCATCCCTCCACGGAGGCCAGCACCCATGAAGATCAAAGCCCCGAGCCCAGCGATGGGCGTCGCCCTCCTCGCGCTCGGCGTCGCATCGACCGGATCGGCCGTCGCAGCGGTCACCTACGCGACGAACGCCGGAAAGGTCGACGGCCGCGATGCGGTCTCGTCCAAGTCCTCCAACGACAGCGCAGCGGGCAAGCTCGTCGCGACGGCAGGGGCCGGTCCCGACAAGGGCATGATCCCCGGCAAGTTCCTCAGCGGCGTCATGCGCGGCGACGCCGACTCGTTCGCGCGCCTGGCCCCCGTTCAGGACAACGCCGGCGATGTCGCCAGCAACATCTCGACGATCCCCGGCCTCGGCACGCTCAGCGCCACCTGCGGCGATCAGAACGCCAAGCCCGGCATCGAGGACCCGGTGACGAAGCTCACGTTCTCCAACACCTCCGGAGCGGGCGTGAACTTCGCCCGGACCGTCGGCAACGGCGAGCCGACGCTGACGGCCATCGGGCCCAACATCGCCAACACCACCACCATCGGTGGTTCCACGACCTTCCGCATCACCATCGAACAGGGTGGGCGGAACTCGATTTTCGATGGTGTGGTGCGACAGGACGGCCGTGGCAGCGCTGACGCGCAGTGCCTCGTCTACGGCTTCGCGCAGCAGGTCAGCAACATCCGCGAGTAAGGCCCGGCGGGACGGGCGCTGCGGCGCTCGTCCCGCTACGGAGCGTCTACTGCACTGGAAAATCGGCCGATTTCTCGATATCATGCCTTAGTGATGTCAGGCCGATTGGACGAGTTCATCGATCCTGACAGCCAGGAACCGAGACTCCTCCGCGCCCTCGAAATGGTCGCGCCGGGCACGGCTCTGCGCGAAGGGATCGACAACATCGTGCACGCTCGTACGGGCGGCATGGTGATCGTCGCCGATCCCGACGAGGTCTCGTTCATGTACTCCGGCGGGATCAAGCTCGATCTCGATTACTCGCCGGCGATGGTCTACCAAGTGGCCAAGATGGACGGCGCGATCGTCCTCAACGCCACCGCGACGAAGATCACGATGGTCAACACCCAGCTGATGCCGGATCCGACGATCCTCTCGCTGGAGACGGGCACGCGCCACCGCACTGCTGAGCGCGTCAGCAAGCAGACGTCGGCGATCGTGATCGCGATCTCCGCGCGCCGCGATGTCGTGTCGCTCTACGTCGACGGCACCAAGTACATCCTGGAAGACATCACCGTCGTCCTCGCGAAGGCCAACCAGGCCCTCGCGACGCTCGACAAGTACCGCCTCCGCCTCGATCAGATCGCCACGCGTCTGATGGCGATGGAGTTCGAGGGCGCCGTGCTGCTGCACGACGTGCTCACCGCGCTGCAGCGCTACGAGCTGGTCGCGCGCATGGCCGTCGAGATCGAGCGTTTCATCGTCGAGCTCGGCCGCGAAGGCCGCCTCATCGAGATGCAGCTCGAGGAGACCATGATGGGCGTCGCCGGCGACAAGACCGCCCTGCTGCAGGACTACCTGCTTGATTCTTCCGACGAGGCCCTGGCGACGGCCCTCGACGAACTGTCCCGCCTACCGCACCAGGAACTCCTGGACTTCGGCGGGCTGGCCGAGCTGCTCGGTTTCGAGCGCAAGGTCAACACCCTTGACGAGCGCGTCCGCCCCCGCGGGTACCGCGCGCTCGGTCGAATCCCCCGCCTTCCGAAGCTCGCGGTGGCGCACCTGGTGCGCACGTTCGACGGGCTCGAAGGGCTTGTGGCGTCCGATGACATCGACCTCGAGCAGGTCGACGGCGTCGACGCCACCCGGGCAAAGGAGATCCGTGAGGGTCTGCGGCGCCTGCAGGAGGTCAACTTCGTTGATCGGTTCTTGCATGACTGAGAGCCCCACGCACGCCAGCGTGCCGGGCTCAGAACGCGGCGTCCGTAGCTGGACGCAGAAGAGAGGAGCTCATCATTAGCGACGAGACTGAAATCGACATCGCCGAGCTGGATGACATCGAGATCGTTCTCGAGAACATCGAGTTCGAGATCGGCGACAGCGTCGTCTACCCGCACCACGGCGCGGGTCAGATCGCCGGCAAGGAGATGCGCACCATCCTCGGTGAGGAGCGCGAGTACCTCACCATCAAGATCCTTCACAACGACATGACCGTCATGGTCCCGTGCGAGAAGGCCGCCGAAGTCGGCCTCCGCCGCGTGATCGACGAGGAGACGGTGCTGAAGGTCCTCGCGGTGCTCGAGGCTGAGACCTCCGAGATGCCCAAGAACTGGAACCGCCGGTTCAAGCACAACCGCGACAAGATGAAGACGGGCGACATCTACGAGCTGTCCGAAGTCGTGCGCAACCTCGCGTTCCGCGAGCACGACAAGGGCCTCTCGACGGGTGAGAAGCAGATGTACACCCGCGCCAAGAAGATCCTCGCGTCCGAGCTGATGTACGCGCTCGACAAGAACGAGGAAGAGGCCGAGGCGCACCTCGACGACCTGCTTCTGGCCGCGCACGGCCAGACGGCTGTCGCCTCCTGAGCCCGCTCCTGGTCCTCCGCCACCGGCGGAGGGCCGCATGAGCCTCGCTGCGACGAGCGCCCTGCTCGTCGCAGCCGGCAAGGGCGAGCGCCTTGGGAGCACGCTCCCCAAGGCGCTCGTGCCGCTCGCCGGCCGCCCCCTGCTGGAGTGGTCGATCGATGCGCTGCGCGCCGCTGGCGTCGGCGAGATCGTGGTGGCGCTGCCTCCGGCCGGCCTGCCCGACGCTGCTGCGTTCGCGGCCGCTGGGCTTCCCGGCGGCTTCGCGCTGCCCGAGGGCTGCATCGCCGTCCCCGGTGGGGCCGAGCGGTCGCACTCCGCGCGCGCGGCGCTGGCCGCGAGCGGGGGAGACCCCGTGCTGATCCACGACGCGGCCCGGCCGCTGCTGACCCCGTCGCTCGTGCAGGCCGCCGTCGACGCGCTCGAGGCTGAGCCCGAGCTGGCGGCGGCGATCGTCGCCGCGCCGGTCACCGACACGGTGAAGCGCTCAGCCGACGGCGTGCACGTCGACGAGACGCTCGTCCGCTCCGAGCTGTGGGCGGTCCAGACGCCGCAGGTGTTCCGCCGCGAGTGGCTCGAGCGCGCGCTCGCGCTCCCCGACGACGTCCTCGCCTCCGCCACCGACGACGCCTCGATCGTCGAGTCGCTCGGCGGCACGGTCGGACTGGTCCCGGCGACCGGGCCCAACATGAAGGTCACGACGCCGCACGACCTGATGGTCGCCGAGCTGCTGCTGCGGGCCTAGTCCGCCGCCGGCGGGATCAGCAGGCCGGACGCCTCCAGCAGGACCGGCTTGATCAGCGACCAGCGCAGGTCGATCGCCTCGCGGCCCCAGGTCGGGATCGACATGATCAGGCCGCGGATGGTCTGGAAGACGCTGTCGATGTAGACGGCGAAGCGCGGGTCGGCGGACTCTTCCGGGAAGACGGCGTAGGCCGTCTGCAGGACGATCTCGGCGATCCGGATCTCGAGATCGCGCAGTGCCGTGGCGAGCTCCGGCTCCGACCAGGCGGCGCCGAGGAGCTGCGCGGCGGCGAGCGCTTCTGGCGTCGTGAGGGTGGTCCAGGCTTGGTCGAGCACGGCCTCGCGGTGGTCGCTGCCCTGGCGGCGCGACGTGCCGATCTCGGCGACGGCCGTCTCGGCCATCGACACGGCGAGGTTCGAGACCGCCTCGACCAGCAACGACTCGCGCGTGGCGAAGTGGTGCATGAGCGTGCTCTGGGCGATCCCCACGCGTTCGGCGACCCGCCGCGTGGTGAGCGCGCCGTAGCCGTCGTCGACGAGGCACGCGAGCGTGGCATCGAGGATCGACCGCCGCGTCGCGAGGCGCTGCTGCTCCCGCGCAGTCAGCGGCGTCGCCGGTGCGGCACTGGTCGCCGGGTCGGCGTCGGCGGGGCCTGCGACCGCGCGGCGAGCGTCGACGCCGAGGGGCGCTCGGGCGCTTGCTGACGGGGTGTCGAGCTTGTGTGACGATTCATCGATCACGTGATCGACGATCGTATAGACTTCGCGCTCGTCGATCGCTTGATCGACGAGATGAAACCGGATTCGCCGCCAGCGTTAGGCGGTCATTCCGGAGCCGTCGCCTCCCACCTGTCCCCGTCCGCCGAGTCCCCAGAGGTCGATCGTGAGCAAGAAGATCAGGACGTCGCGCATGCTCCGCGTCGCGTCGATGACCGGTGCTGCTGGCGGCGTCGCGGTGCGCATGGCGACCTCCCGCGCGATCGCCACGACCGGCGGCGCAGCGAGCTCCGACCGCCGCCGCGAGGCCGCGACGAAGCAGCAGCTGGCCGCGGCCCGGCAGCTCGTCACGATCCTCGGCGGCATGCGGGGCGCCGCGATGAAGGTCGGCCAGTCGCTGTCGACGGTCGACATGGGCCTCGTCCCCGAGGAGGTCCGCCCGGAGTTCCAGCGGATCCTCGCCGAGCTGCAGCACTCCGCCGACCCAGCCCCGTTCAAGCAGGTCAAGCGGATCATCGAGGCCGACCTCGGCGAACCGGTCGGCGAGCTCTTCGCGTCGTTCGACGAGCGCCCGATCGCCGCCGCGTCGATCGGCCAGGTGCACCGCGCGACGCTCGCCGACGGCCGCCAAGTCGCGGTGAAGGTGCAGTACCCGGGCATCGCTGAGGCGATCGAGTCCGACATGAAGAACCTCGCGCTCGGTCTCAAGCTGCTCAAGACGATCGTGCCGGGGATCGACACCGCCGCGATCGCCGACGAGATCCGCGACCGCATCTACGAGGAGCTCGACTACGAGCTCGAAGCGCAGAACCAGCGGGCGATGGCGCGGCTCTACCGCGGCCACCCGTTCATCGTCGTGCCGGAGGTCCACACGCGCCTCTGCGGGCGCCGCGTGCTGGTGACCGACTTCGTCGACGGCCGCCGCTTCGAGGACATCCTCAGCCTGCCGCGCGCCGAGCGCGACCGCGTCGGGGAGATCCTGGTGCGCTTCTACCTCAACGGCCCGATGCGCCACCGCCTCCTCAACGGCGATCCGCATCCGGGCAACACGCTCTTCCTCGACGACGGCCGCGTCGCCTTCCTGGACTTCGGCTTTGCGAAGAAGCTGCCGGACGAAGAGGTCGAGCAGATGGTCGACTCGACGATCGCGACGCACGGGGGAGACCCGGAAGCGCTGCTCGAAGTCGTGGCCCGCGCGGGTGCGCTGCCGCAGAACCCGGCGCTCGCGCCGCTGCTCTATGAGAGCTACAACGCGGTGTTCGGCTGGCTGATGGTCGACGAGCCGCTCACGATCGAATCGGCCAAGACCGCGGAGATGATGGGCGTCTACACCGAACTGCGCAACGCCGACGGCTTCGACGAGCTCGTCCTGCCGGCCGAGCACTTCGTGCTGCTGCGCGCGGTGATGCTCGTGCTCGGCGTCCTCGGCCAGCTCGAGGCGACGAACAACTGGCTCGAGATCGCCGGCGAGTGGGTCTACGGCAGCGCGCCCGGTACCGAGCTGGGCCGCGCCGAGGCCGAGTTCTTCGTGAACCGGCCCTTCACGACTCCCGCCTTCGCCTGACGCCGGCGCGCCTCGCCGCGGGGACCCGGAAGCGTGGCCGCCGCCGGGCTGCTTGAATCATCAGGCAGTGCTGACCGACTACCACGTCCACCTGCGCCCCGATGAACCGGGGACCACGGCCGACAAGTACTTCACCCCTGCAAATGCCGAGCGGTACCGGATCGCCGCGCAGGAGCAGGGCATCACCGAGCTCGGCGCCAGCGAGCACATCTACCGCTTCACCGCGGCGCTCGACGTCTGGCAGCACGACCTGTGGAAGGGCGCGGCGGTCGACGACATCGACCAGTACGTCGACTTCCTCGGCAGCGAGGGCTTCCGGCGCGGGATCGAAGCCGACTTCATCCCCGGCCGCGAGGACCAGATCGCGAACCTCCTCGAGGCGCGCGACTGGGACTACGTGATCGGCTCGGTGCACTTCCTGGGCGACCTCGCCGTCGACCACCTCGGCTGGGACATCTGGGACCACACCGGCCAGTCGCCCGACAAGGTCTGGAAGCGCTACTTCGAGACGCTCGGCGAGTGCGGCCGCAGCGGGCTCTTCGACATCCTCGCCCACCCCGACCTCGTGAAGGTGTGGGGCGGCCGCCGGCCCAAGCCCGAAGGCGACCTGCGCCGCTTCTACGAGCTCGCGATCGACGGCATCGTCGAAGGCGGCGCGGCCGTCGAGGTGTCGACCGCCGGCCTCCGCAAGCCGGTCGGCGAGCTCTACCCCGATCCGGCCTTCATGGACATGTGCGTCGAGGCCGGCTGTGATTTCACGCTCTCCAGCGACGCGCACACGCCCGCCGACCTGGGCTCGCACTTTGAAGCGGCCTGCGAGTTCCTCGCCGAGCACGGCGTCACCGAGCTGACGGTCTTCGAGGGCCGCCAGCGCCGCAAGGAGCCGATCGGGTGAGCAGCCCGGACTGGCGCCCGTCGCCGCACGACCGCCGCGTCGGGATCGGCTGGGACTCCCACCGCCTCGTCGAAGGCCGCGACTTCATCCTCGGCGGCGTCAAGATCGAGTCGACCGTCGGCCTGCACGGCCACTCCGACGCCGACGTGCTCGCTCACGCGATCACCGATGCGATCCTCGGTGCCGCCGGCCTCGGCGACATCGGCGACCACTTCCCGGACACCGACGCCGCGTATAAGGGCGCCGACTCGATCGAGCTGCTGCAGACCGCGCTGGCGCGCGTGCGCGAGCTGGGCTGGGAGATCGACAACGTCGACTCGACCGTTGTGGCCGAGCGGCCCAAGCTCGGACCGGCCAAGCAGACGATCCAAGCCTCGCTCGCGGAGGCGCTCGGCGTGCCCGCGCACGCGGTCGGCGTGAAGGCGTCGACCGGCGAGGGCCTCGGCTTCGTCGGCCGCGGTGAGGGCGTCGCTGCGCTCGCAGTGGCGCAGCTCCGTGGTGCAGACGCGTAGCCTGCAGTCGCTGTGACCGCTACCCCCGCCACCTCAGGCAGCGGCCACGGGCCGTCCGCCCCCGACTCCCCGTCGCCCGGCGACGAGGTGGGCGTGCCGACGTCTGCGGGGCGCAGCGCGCGCCTGCTCGCCCTGACCGAGCCCGGCCCGCTGCAGGTGCGCTGGGGCTGGGTCGTGTTCGGCAGCCTCGTTATCGCGGGCGTGCTCACGCTGCTCCTCGGCGGCGCCCCGACCTACGACCCGTGGGCCTGGATCATCTGGGGCCGCGAGATCGTCCAAGGCGACCTCGTCACCACGACGGGCCCGTCGTGGAAGCCGCTGCCGATGTTCTTCACGGTGCCGTTCGCGCTCTTCGGCGACGCGGCGCCCGACCTGTGGATGTGGATCGCCCGAGCGACCGCGCTGGTCGGCATCGTCGCGGTCGCCGACCTCGCTGCCCGCCTCGGCGGCCGCCTGGCAGCCGCGCTCGCCGCCGTCGCCATCACCGTCGCCCCGCTGTACTACGCCTACGGCATCCAGGGCAGCTCCGAGGGCATGCTCGTCCTCGCGTGCTGCCTGGCCGCGACCAGCTGGATCGACGGGCGCCGCAACGCGGCCTACTGGTGGCTCGTCGCCGCGGCGCTCCTGCGGCCCGAGGCGTGGCCGTTCGTCGCGGTCGTCGGCCTCGAACGCCTGAAGGCGCGCCCCGCGAACATCTGGTGGCTGGCGCTCTCGGCCCTGCTGGTCACCACCACGTGGCTGATCCCGGAGAAGATCGGGTCTGGCGCGTTCTTGCGGGCTGCCACCCGCGCGCATGCCCCGAACCCGGACAGCGCCGCGTTCGCCGCGAGCCCGTCGCTCGAGGTGCTCGGCTCGATGGGCAACCTCATGCTGTGGCTGCCGCTGATCGGCGTGGTCACGGCGCTGGTCGTGGGCGTCCTCGCCTGGCGGCGCGGCGGCGGCGATGAGGCCGCGGCCGCCAGCGCTGGCCTGCCGAGCCGCACGACCGTCCGCGTCGCGGCCGCGCTGCTGGGCCTTGCGTTCGCGTGGGTCGCGATCGTCGCGCTGATGACCGAAGGCGGCTACGCGGGCAATCCGCGCTACCTCGCCGCGCCGCTCGGCTTCCTGGTCGCCGTCGGGCTGGCTGGCGTCACCTGGCTCGTGCGGATCACCGCCGCACGCGGCGTACCCGTCGTCGGCGAAGCGCTCGTGATGCTGGCCGTGCTCGGCATGGTCGTCGTCGCGGGCCTGCGGCTCCCCGGCCGGACCGACGAGATCAGCTACCAGTCGCGCAACCTCGTCCAGCTGGGCGACATCTTCAGCGACAACGCCGTCAAGGACCGCGTCATCGCCTGCGGCGCGATCCAGACGCACCCGCTGATGGTGCCGCCGGTCGCGTGGGTCCTGAACCTCCACGTCGACCAGATCAAGGCCAACCGCCCGCTGCGCGGCGGCACCTACATCATCGGCACCAACGTGCCGACGAAGGCGCGCCGGCCGATCCTGCCGCCGGGCCTGCCGGTGACCGAGATCGCCGCGCGCAGCCAGGTGGCCGTCGTGCAGCACAACTGCGCCCCATGACCGACGACGAGGCGGTCCACGAGCCGCACGGGGGTTCGCACCCCCGGCCCGTGGTGTGGGCACTCGGCTTCGCCTGCCTGGTCGGGCTCTGCATTGGGTCGGTCCTGCTGCGGACCCAGGCCTTCGACACGTCGTACTGGATCGACGAGGGCATCGCCACGGGCATCGCCCGCTATCCGCTCACGAGCATCCCGCAGGTCCTGCTGCTCGACGGCTCGCCGCCGCTCTACTACCTGCTGCTGCACATCTGGGAGTCGTGGTTCGGGACGACCGAGGCCGCCACGCGGTCGCTCTCGCTGCTCGCGGCGACGCTGACGATCCCGGTCTCGTTCCTGTTCGCCTGGCGGATCGCGGGCGCCCGCGCGGCCTGGGTCGCGGCGCTGCTGGCGGCCGGCCATCCCTTCCTCACGTACTACGCGCAGGAGACGCGCATGTACGCCTTGGTCTCGCTGCTGGCGTTGGTTCTGGCGGGCGCGCTGGTCCTCGTGTTCGTCAAGCGCGAGCGGATCTTCATCCCGCTCGCGATCCTCGGCGGCGCGGGGATCATGTACACCCACAACTGGGGGCTCTTCGGCGTCGCAGCGAGCTTCGTCGCGGCGCTCGTCGTGGTCTTCACCGGCGAGCGCGACGTGCGGCGCGCGGCGGTGATCGACGGCGTGATCATCTACGGCGCGATCGGCCTGCTCTACCTCCCGTGGGTCCCCTCGTTGCTCGAGCAGGCAGGCTCGACCGGAGCGCCGTGGTCGCTGGTCCCTGGCCTCGACGAGCTGTTCAGCGCCATCGTGGTGCCGTTCGGCTACGAGTGGACGGGCGTGGTCCTGGCCGTCATCACCGTGGCCGCGGTGCTCGTGATCGCGCGCCGGCGGCGCCCAGGCGACGAGACGACCGTCCGCGCGGCCCTGCTGCTGGCGCTGATGATCCTCGGCACCGGCCTGCTCGCCTGGATGGTCTCGCACGTGTCGCCGGCCTGGTCGCTTCGCTACCTCGCGGTGTCGGTCGGTCCGGCGCTGCTGCTCTCGGGGCTCGTGCTCGCCCGGATCCCGACCGTCGGCGCGGCGGTGCTCTGCCTGCTGGCGATCACATGGGCGCAGCCGCTGGAGGAGCGGATCCGGCAGAAGAGCAACGTCGCGCAGGTCGCGGCGCTCGCGGCCCAAGCCCAGGCGACGCGGCCGGGCGACGTCGTGATCTCGCCGCACCCCGAGCAGCTGCCGGTCATCAGCCACTACATGGGCGGCGCGCCGCGCTACGCGACCAGCCTCGGCTGGCAGGCCGACACGCGCGTGTTCGACTGGCGCCACGCCCTCGATCGCCTCGAGGACGCGCAGCCGGGCGACGTGTGGGCGGAGATGAAGCCGCAGGTGAAACCGGGGCAGAAGGTCGTCCTCGCCGTCCCGATCCTGCGCTCGGCCTCCTGGCGGGCACCGTGGACCTGGCTGGTGAGGAAGCGCGCGCTGGGCTGGCAGCAGACGCTCGACGCCGATCCGGACCTGATCCGCGTCGGCGAGCTCCCGCGCTACGGCGACCGGCCGCTCCCGCGTGGGCTGCGGCTCATCGTCTACCAGCGGCGCTAGAACGGGCGAGGCGGCAGAGCGTCGCCCGCCGCGTCGCGGGCCGGTTCCGGCGGTGGTGCTTCCCGGCTCCCGCCTGGGTGGATACGGTTGCTGCCGTGAACGGGAACGTGGCCATGCTGGATCGCCGCGGGGCCTGCGCATGAGCGCTGGCCTCTTCGCACTGCTGGACGACGTCGCGATGCTGGCCCGTGCGGCGGCCGCGTCGGTCGACGACGTGGCTGCGGCCGCCGGCCGGGCGAGCGTGAAGGCGACGGGCGTGATCGTCGACGACGCGGCCGTGACGCCGCGCTACGTGCAGGGGATCAAGCCCGAGCGCGAGATTCCGATGATCCGCCGGATCGCCGTCGGGTCGCTGCGCAACAAGCTCCTGATCATCCTGCCGGTGATCCTGCTGCTCAGCGAGCTGCTGCCGGGCCTGCTCACGCCGATCCTGATGGTCGGTGGCGCCTACCTCTGTTACGAGGGCGCCGAGAAGCTGTGGGAGATCGTCCGGCCGGGCGGCGGTCACGCCGACGAGGCCGCCCAGATGCAGGCCGACGAGGACACGCTCGTCAGCGCTGCGATCCGCACCGACCTGATCCTGTCGGCCGAGATCATGGTCATCTCGCTCAATGAGGTGGCCGACGAGCCGCTGCTGTCCCGCGCGATCATCCTCGTGCTGGTCGCGCTCGCGATCACCTTCGGCGTCTACGGCGTGGTCGGCCTGATCGTGAAGATGGACGACGCCGGGCTGAAGCTCGCCCAGACTCGCGACGGCGCGGCCGCCGCGTTCGGCCGGGGCCTCGTCCGGTCGATGCCGATCGTGCTGTCGGTGCTCGCCAATGTCGGCATCGCGGCGATGCTCTGGGTCGGCGGCCACATCATCCTGGTCGGCCTCGACGAGCTCGGCGTCCACGCCCTTTACGACTTCGTGCACCACCTCGAGGAGGACGTCCACCACAGCCTCGGCGCCGTCGGCGGCTGGCTCACGAACACGGCGCTCTCCGCGCTGCTCGGCGTCATCGTCGGCGCCGTCGTCCTGGCGGTCATGCACCGCCTGGGCAAGGGCCACAGCGCGCACTGAGGCCGCCTGGGGCGAACTGCCGTGGGGCGGAGCTGCTGGGCGACCGCGATCGACGGGAGTTCGCGCGGCGGGCGCGCTGACCGCTGCTGCGCGGGCATGTGACGCATGCCGCCGGTCCATGTGGTGACCTTTAGGAGACGTTTAGGTAAGGTGCCGTTTATGAACCAGCCGCTCGATAGTTCTGCGTTCGCGCCGTCTCCTGGAACCTCCGGTTCCTCCGACGAGTCGCAGCCGACCCTGGTCCTCGGTGGAGGCCCGGCCGGGCTCACCGCGGGCTACCAGCTGGTGAAGGCCGAGCGCTCCGTGCGCGTCTTCGAAGCTGAAGACCAGGTCGGCGGCATCGCGATGACCGTCGAGCGCGACGGCTACCGCTTCGACCTCGGCGGCCACCGCTTCTTCACGAAGAACCAGGAGGTCGACGACCTCTGGCACGAGATCATGGGCGGCGAGTTCCTCAAGCGCCCGCGCCAGTCGCGCATCTACTGGAACAAGAAGTTCCTGGAGTACCCGCTCGAGGGCACCGACGTGATCAAGAAGCTCGGCCCGGTCGAGCTGATGCGCGCAGGCTTCTCGTACCTCAAGGCCGCGATCTTCAACCGCAAGGGCAACGAGAAGAACCTCGAGGAGTGGGTCATCAACCGCTTCGGCAAGCGGCTCTACACGCTCTTCTTCCAGTCCTACACCGAGAAGGTCTGGGGCGTCCCGTGCGACCAGCTCGGCGCCGACTGGGCCGCGCAGCGCATCAAGGACCTCTCCTTCATCTCGGCCGCCAAGGCCGCGTTCTTCGGCGACGGCGGCGGCAAGCACAAGTCGCTCATCAAGGAGTTCAACTACCCCCGCTTCGGCCCCGGCCAGATGTGGGAGCAGATGACCGACCGCATCAACGAGCGCGGCGGTTCCGTCGAGCTCGAGTCGCGCGTCGACGGCCTCGTGATCGAGAACGGCCGCGTCACGCACGTCAAGGTCAACGGCGAGGCGATCGAGGCCCCGTACGTGATCTCGTCGCTGCCGCTGCGCAACATCGTCGGCCTTGCCGGCGAGGCCGCGCCCTCGGAGGTCGTCGAGGCCGCCCAGGGCCTGCGCTACCGCGACTTCCTCACCGTGGCGCTCGTCGTCGACGGCAAGGACCTCTTCCCCGACAACTGGATCTACATCCACGAGCCGGGCGTCGAAGTCGGCCGCATCCAGAACTTCCGCTCGTGGAGCCCGTGGATGGTCCCGGACCAGTCCAAGGCGTCCGTCGGCCTGGAGTACTTCTGCTTCGAGGGCGACGAGCTGTGGGAGATGGACGACGACGACCTCGTCGCCCTCGCCACCAAGGAGCTCGTGCAGATCGGCCTGATCGACCGCCCTGAGCGCGTCGACCGCGGCTACGCCGTGCGCGTCCCGAAGGCGTACCCGATGTACGACGAGGACTACGACAAGCGCGTCGAGGTCATCAAGAACTGGCTCGCCACCGTCGAGAACCTGCAGCAGGTCGGCCGCAACGGCCTCCACCGCTACAACAACTCCGACCACTCGATGCTCAGCGCGATGCGCGCCGTCGACAACCTCGTCCTCGGCCACGAGCACGACATCTGGGAGGTCAACGTCGAGTCGGCCTACCTCGAAGAGGGCGAAGTCTCGATCGACAACCCCTACAAGAACACGCCGGAGACGGCGGCGCAGAAGCAGGCGCTCACCAAGTAGCGCCACCCTCCGACGCTCCGGCCGCTCTGGTGCCGGAGCGAGGCAGAGCGGCCGACCTCAAGCGGCCAGCTCCAGCGGGCGCCCTCCGGGGCGCCCGCCGTCGTTTCAGAGCCTTCGCCGACGCCGGGCGCAGGCCGACCTGGCGCTCGCATACCGCCGGAACACTGGAAAGTTGTCCGAGGACGCGATACACCTCTGGGCATGTCGCAGACCCACGTCTCCCGCCGCACCCTGCTCGCCACCGCAGGTGCGGGGGCCGCAGC
>JAEYAL010000232.1 GCA_023404805.1 Actinomycetes bacterium
GCGCCGTCCCGCGCCCGGCGGCGTTGCGGCGCTTGGGCGGGCACCGCGCCGTCCCGCGACCGGCGGCGTTGCGCGGGCAGCGCGTAGAGTCGGCGCCGCTGTGACTGGGCCCTCCGACACGCCGCGCATCGCCGTCGTCGGCGGGGGCATCGTCGGCCTCGCGATCACCTGGAAGCTCGCCGTGGCCGGGGCCCACGTGGTCCTCTACGAGCGCGACGCGCTGGCCGGCGCGGCGACCCGTGTCGCCGCCGGCATGCTCGCGCCGGTCAGCGAAGCCGATCCCGCCGAGCGCATGCTCTTGGAGTTGGGCCTGGCCTCGGCCGCGGCGTGGCCGGCGTTCGCCGCCGAGCTCGAAGCCGCCGCGGGCCTCCATCCCGGCACGCTCATCCGCACCGACGGCACGCTCCTCGTCGCCCGCGACGCCGACGAGGGCCGCTGGCTCGACCGCGAAGCCAAGCTGCGCCGCGAGCTCGGCCTGGAGTGCGAGCTGCTCACCCCGTCGCAGGCGCGGCGCTTGGAGCCCGACCTCGCCCCCGGGCTGCGCGGCGCGCTGTCGGCGCCCGGCGACCAGTCCGTCGACCCGCGGCAGGTCGGCGAGGCGCTGGAGCTCGCGGCCCTGAACGCGGGCGCGGCGCTCCACATCGGCCACGGCATCGACGGCCTGTCCGACCCGCGCCTGGAGGGTTTCGACCGCATCGTCGTCTGCACGGGCGCTTGGCCGCTGCCGGGTGCCGACGAGGACGACGCCGCCCGCACGCATCCCGTCAAGGGCCAGCTGCTCGTGTTGCGCGACCCCGACCACGCGCGCCGCGGCGAGCCGATCGTCACCTGCACGCTGCGCGCCCAGACCGTCTACCTCGTGCCGCGGGGCGACGGCCGCTACATCGCCGGCGCCACGATGGAGCACCGCGGCTACGACACCACCGTCACGGCCTGGGCGGTCCACGACCTGCTCCGCGAGCTCTTCGAGGTCGTCCCCGCCACCCGCGAATGGGTGCTTGAGGAAGCCGTCGCCGGGCTCCGGCCCGCCACCGCCTCGGGCGATCCGCTGCTGGGCCCGGCGCCCGCCGACCCCGCCGGCGCTGCCGCGCGCGTGATCTACGCCGTCGGGCACTACCGCAACGGCATCCTGCTGGCGCCCGAGACGGCGCGGCGGATCACCGAGCTGCTGCTCGGCTGACGGGCTGGCCGGGCTGGCGCCCCTGCGGCGTCGGCGAGGTGGTCGGCTGGGAGGTACAGGGTGTACTTGCGAGCCGACCGCCCCTTGCGGCGTCGGCGAGGTGGTCGGCTGGGAGGTACAGGTTGTACTCGCGAGCCGACCGCCCCTGGCGCTATCGGACCGCGCCGTAGTGGTAGCCGGTGAACGTCTCGGTCGTCGCGCAGCTCAGCACGCCGTTGGCGCCGTAGTCCCAGGTGCCGCTGGCGCTCAGCGAGCCGGTCATCGTGTCGGGGCCGAGGTCCATGCTCACGGAGTAGTGCACGCTGGTCTGGCCGCTCACGTAGTTGTAGCCGCCGGTCACGATGCCGCTGGGCAGGACGCTCACGTCGCCGTCGAACCGCAGCTGCGCGAAGACGGTCTCGTCTCCGCACTTCCACTTGAAGGTCGCGGCCTGGATGCCGTGGATGACGCCGTCGGAGCCGACCGTCCAGCGGAAGACCTGGCCCAGCGGGCTGGAGTCGTCGGATGCCCACGTCCCGCGTGAGTAGGTGATCACGGGCGTCGAGCTGACCGGCGGCCCGGCCGGCGTGGTGTTCTCGGGCGTCGTCGGGGCGGGTGTGGTGCTGGCCGGCGTGGTGTTCGCGGGGCTCGTCGGGGCGGGCGCGGGCGGCCCGGGCGTGTTGCCGCCGAGCGGCGACTGCCCCGGCACCGGCGTGGACGGCGGCACGATCTTGAGCGACTTCTTCACGCTGAAGCCCGCCACGGCGCTGTTGCCCGCGAACACGAACTTCAGCGCGACGCTCATGCCCAGCGCGCCACCCGCGAGCTTCGCGTTGATCGTGGTCCCGCACGACGCGGGCCCGTCGATCGAGGGGCTGAGCTTCCCCGACCACGTCTTCGTCTTGCCGCCGACCTTCGCGCTCGCGGCGACCTTGCCCTTGCAGGCCTTCGCGGCGGTGACGCCGGAGGGCAGCGGGAACGACGCCGTCACGCTGGCCTTGGTCTTCTTCCCGGCCGCGCTTGCGGCGACCACCGCAAACGCGGGTTTCACCTTCGCCGGCTTCGGCTTTGCGGCCTCGCTCGGCAGCGGCGCGATCGCGATGGCAGCTGTCAGTGCGACGACGCACCCTGCCGCATACGCGCCCCGCGCCGTGGCCCGCCGCGCCTGGTCGACCGCTTCCGGCTCAGTCCCCCGCATCACCCCAGCCTGGCGCGCCGGCCACGCACCCGCAAGTCGGCTTCACCGGCAGCGGCTACCGCCGGTCTCCGAGCGGCACCGGGGCGCGCAACTCCCGTGGACTGAGGTTGCTCGACGGCCACCGATGACGGGAGTTGGCCCGCGGGCCGCAGGCGATCGAGGCCCCCACAACGACCAAGGGCCCCGCATCGCTGCGGGACCCTCGTCGTCCATAGCACCTGGAGGAGTGCCGAACTGGATGCGGTGGCTGCCCGAGAAGGGGTTCCGGACAGCCACCGCGACCCAGAGCTAGTAGCTGACGGGCGCCGGCGGCGACTCCGTCAGGACGAAGCCGTTGCCGGTGGACGCCACGAGCGCGCTCAGGAGCGGGCCGTAGGCGCCACAGTCGGTCAGCGGCGGGATCGTCGCGGTCGTGCTCGACGTGAGCTTGCCGGTGCCGAGCGCCGAGACCGGGCCGTCGTAACGGATCGGGATCTGCAGCGAGGACTGCGTCCGGCAGTTCGTGCCGAACGTGATGCCCACGGCGTTCAGCGACTCGATCCGCAGGATCATCGGCGCGTTGCCGTTCAGGTGCAGGAGGCCGTTGTCATCGAGGCTCACCGAGCCGACGATGCGGCCGGTCGGGACCATCGTGATCGCGGTCTTGACCTTGATCCCCAGGATGTCGATCGTCGTGTAGAACGGCGGGATGCTCGCGAGGCCGTCGAGCTTCTGCGTCGTGAGGTTCGTCGAACCCGTGAAGCGCGAGGTCGTCGGCAGCGCCAGCGTCTGGTTCAGCGTCTTCAACCGGACGCTGCCCGCGAGGTTCCACTGGTCGAGGTTGACGACGAAATCGCCACCCGGCGTGTCGGCGGTCGAGACCGGATCCGGCTTGCCGTTGTTGCAGTTGCCGGCCTGCGAGCGGCTGTTCATGCGGTCCGCGATCCAGTTCATGACCGACGGCGCGGCCTGGAACAGGCTCGTGAGGTGCTCTGAGGGATACAGGTCGAACTGGACGTTCGTGCCCTTCGCGCACCACGCCTTCTTCAGCGCGTAGGCCTGGCCGAGCGGCAGGAACTCATCGGCGGCGCCGTGCCACTGGTAGACCGGCGTGTTGATCTTCTTCGTGCCGAGCGTCTGCGCGTTCAGCGTCGCCGCCACCGACGGGATCTGCAGGAGCTGATCGAGCGTCTGGTTGTTCTTGGTGAACTGGCTGATGTTCGCGTTGCGGTACTTGTTCAGCAGCGCGAAGACGCAGTTGCCGTTCAGGGCGTCGGTCTTCGCCGCCTGGCCGGCCGCGTTGGCGAGGTCGTCGAACGGGATGCCTTGCGGGTACTCGGTCGAGAGGCCGATCACGCCGCCGAGCAGGAACGACGCGCCCTCGGCGCCGTTGAGGTACTTGGCGCTGGTGACGAAGTCGCCCGGGACGCCACCGGCTGCGACGCCGGCGAGGTTGAGGTCCGGGTAGTACGTCGGCGCGAGCTCACCGGCCCAGCCAGCGGACTGGCCGCCCTGGGAGAAGCCCCAGATGATGTTCTTGCCACCCGGGTAGTTCTTGACGGTGGCCGGCGGGAGCTGCTTGGCAGCGCGGATCATGTCGAGGGTCGCTTGGCCCTGCGACTTGCCAGCGAGGTAGCTCGGGGTCGAGCCGTTGGTGTAGCCCGCGTAGTCGGATGCGAGGACGGCGTAGCCCTTGGAGAGCGCCGCGACGAGGTTCGGCGACTCGTACTCGGTGCCGCCGTTAGCCGCGAGGACCTGCTTCGACGGAGCGCACTTCTTCGCGAGACCCTGCGTGCCGAAGGCGTAGGCGATGTTGTTGCCCGCGTACCCGGCGCGCGGCACGAACACCGTGCCCGTCACGAAGTTCGAGTTCCCGTTGGAGTCGCGGGAGCGGTAGAGGATGGTCCAGTTGTTGGTCGCCGGAGCGCCAGCGCCCAGGTTGACGGTGGCGGGGCGGTACCAGATGAGCTCCCCAGCGGCACCCGAGGCGGGGACGCTGGTCGGCGGCGTATAGAACGCGTCGGTGGACGGGCCGACGACGGGCGCTGCAGCTGCGCTCGAGGCAAGGCCCAGCGCTGCGAGCGCCGTCAGCGAGGCGCTCGCAAATCGCGAGGAAAAGGACATGGAGACAGAGACCTTTCGGCAAGGGTGTGCGGGGACACACACGGACCCTGCAAAAGTAGAACGTCGTTCTGGTAACGCCGAGTTTTCAATGGCGTTCAGGCGCGTTGCCGCTCATATGGGGGACCTCAGAACGGGGACATCGCATGCCACCCGAGCGATCCCGTGCGTCGCCGCGCGCGATGCACCGGCGAACAGACTCAACTTCGTGGTCGCAAAACGACACTGGACCGCGGTCCGTTTGAGGCGCGCCGCAACTTTTGGCGCCGCCGCGCATTTGAAGCGGCCATGAGCCCACCCGCTACGAAACTCCTCGTATCGGCCGCCGCGGTTGCGGTGGCCCTGACCGGCGCTGTGCTGCCCGCTGGCCCGGCGGCCGCGACATCGCCGCTGCCGCCGACGACGCCAACCACGCCGACGGGCCCCAGTGTCGAGCTGGTGCTGCCGACCACGCCGGGCCAGCTCGCCTTCCCGGCCGACGTCCGCGACTACACCGACCTCGGCAACCTGTTCCGCACGGCTCCGATGGTCGGCGGCGACGGGCGGCTGACCTGGCTCTACAGCCGCCAGCGCACCGCCGACGACGGCCGTGCGCTTGGCAGCGTCACCGCCGATCCAGCTGCGACACCGGTGCCCGGAGGGGCTCAGCAGGCGCTGACGTTCTCGTCCGTGCCAGGCAGCGTCGCGCTGCGCAGCTTTGGAAGCTGGCCCTGGCGCCAGTTCACCCCGGCGCCGATGGTCGATGGCGCCACGTGGATCTCAGACACCACCCTCACGCCGCGTCCAGCCCGGTCCCGGCTCGTGCAGCTCACCGACCGCGTGGCGTTCGGCCGCAAGCTGCCCGTCCCGAAGGGCACGTCCGTCTCGGCGGTCGTCCCGACGTCGCGCGGCCTCCGCGCCGTCGGCGTGAACGGGCGCCGCGTCGTCGTCAGCGGACCGGGCGTCCGCGACTGGGTCCGCGATCCGTACCTGCGCTCGACCGACGCCGTTGCCGTGGCGCCGCTCCCCGACGGGTCGCTGCTGCTGAGCGGCACGACCCGGTCGAAGGGGCCGCTGCCGCAGCCGGTGCTCCGCGTGTCGCCGTCGGGCCGGATCAGCCGCCTCGCTGACCGCCGCAAGCCAGGTGCCGCGACCACGACCGCCACGGCCGGTCTGGTGCCGACGAAGCTCGGCGTCGCGATGATCGAGACCGGAGGCACCGACCAGCTTCCACAGGCCAATCTCAAGGACGCGATCGTGATCCGCGGCGCGAAGGGCCAGGTCCTGGCTCGCAAGACCATCAACGCCATGCCGCTCGGCGGCGCGACCCAGCTCTGCACCGCCGGCGGCGGTGGCGCCCGCCGCGTCGCCGCGCTCGTAGCCGGACCGGACGGCCTGCCGGTGCTCCGCATTCAGTGCACCCGCTACGACTACGACGGCTTCGGATCAAGCCCGCAGCAGGTCGCCCTGCTCGTCGGGCTCGGTGAAGACCTCTCGCCGGTCTGGACGCGAAACATCACGTCCGTGGTCCCCGGGTACTACGAAGACTGCGGCGCGACGTTCGTCGGTGCCGACGCCAAGCTCTGGGTGCTCGGCTGCGGCGGCGCGTACCTCACGACCGCCGCCCCTGGCTACGGCTCTGCGCAGGCTGGGACCATCGTCTCGAGCAAGCGCGACGGCAAGAAGGGCGTCGTCGTGCGCATCCGCTGCCGTGGCCACTACGGCGTGGTCTGCAGCGGCGCGGTCCGCATCGATGTCGGCGGCGTGCAGACGGCGTCGGCGCCGTACTTCCTCCCGGCGCGCCCAGGCAAGGCTGCGGCGACGCTCGACCGCCACGTGCCGTCCGCAGCGCCCATCACCGGGCGCTTCACCGCCTCGCTGGAGCCGCGCCGGTAGCGCGCGTCTCAGGCCGGGATCCGCTGGGCGATCCGGCGGATCCCGGTCTGTGCCTTGGCGCGCGCCGTGACCGGTGCCCCCGGGCGCTCGGTCACGCCGCGACGCCGTAGGCTGGACGGTGATGCCGAGCGCCATCACCGTCAACGGGTCGCCGCGTGACGACCTGCCGTCGCCGCTGAGCGTCGCCGCACTCGTGGCCGCCCACGGGCTGCCCGCCGAGGGCCGCGGGGTCGCCGTCGCCGTCGACGGCGAGGTGGTGCCGCGCGGCCAGTGGGCCGCGCACGTGATCCCCGAGGGCGCCGAGGTCGAGCTCGTCCAGGCGATCCAGGGAGGCTGACCCGCGATGACGCAGACCGACCCGTCCCCGGGAGCTTCTGCCGCGGGCCCAGCCGCCGCTGGCGCCGCCGCCCACGCCGGCGCCGTGCCGGCCGTGGCGCCGCTGGTGATCGCCGGCGAGACGCTGCAGTCCCGGCTGATCCTCGGCTCCGGCGGCTTCGACCGCATGGACGAGCTGGCCGCTGCGTGCGCGGTGAGCGGCACGTCGATGGTGACCGTCGCGATGCGGCGCGTCGACCCGGGCCAGCAGGGGTCGCTGATCGACACCCTCGACCGCGCTGGCGTGCGCGTCCTGCCGAACACGGCCGGGTGCTTCACCGCGCGCGAGGCCGTCCGCACCGCGGAGCTCGCCCGCGAGGCGCTGGAGACGGACTGGGTCAAGCTCGAGGTGATCGGCGACGACCGCACGCTGCTCCCCGACGCTGCCGAGCTGATCGACGGCGCCGAGCAGCTCGTCGCCCGCGGCTTCACGGTGCTGCCGTACGCGACCGACGACCCCGTCCTCTGCCGCCGCCTCGAAGACGCCGGCTGCGCGGCCGTGATGCCGCTCGGGTCGCCGATCGGCTCCGGCCGCGGCATCGCGAACCCGATCAACATCGCGCTGATCGCTGAGCAGGCGGGGGTCCCCGTGATCCTCGACGCCGGGATCGGCACCGCCTCGGAGGCCGCGCAGGCGCTCGAGCTCGGCTGCGACGCCGTCCTCCTCGCCACCGCCGTCTCGCGCGCTGCGGACCCCGTCCGCATGGCGGCAGCGATGAAGGCCGCCGTCGAAGCCGGCTGGCTCGCGGGCGGCGCCGGCCGGATCCCCGTCCGCACCTGGGCGCAGGCGTCGACGACCCCCGAAGGCATGGCCGACCTGGCCTGAAGCCGCCCCCCCGCGGCACGGCCGACCTGGCCTGAACCCGCCCAGACGCGCGCCGCTAGCGGTGCGCGCCGCCAGCCGGAGGCGCCGGTCTGCGAAAGTGCAGAAGCGATGGACGCCACCCAGGACCGCATCACCACGCTCCTCGATGCCTTCGAAGTCGCGTGGTCGGGCCCCAGCGCCCTGGCCTTCGGCGTCGTCCTCGACGCCAACGGCTTCTACGAGGACCCGCTCCTGCGCGGCCCGCTCCGCGGCCCCGAGCGCCTCGCCCAACACGCTGCGCGCATGCGCGTGGCCTTCCCCGACCTCGTCTTCGAGCGCAGCGGCCCGCCGATGGTCGGCGGCTCCGTCGTCTCGCAGGGCATCCGCCTCACCGGCACCCACCGCGCCGAGATCGGCTCGATCCCGTCGACCGACAAGGAGCTCACCATCCACGCGGTCATCGTCGCGGGGCTGAGCCCCTCCGGCACCCGCCTGGAGCGCGTCCGGATCTTCTTCGACCGCTACGACGCGGCCGTCCAGCTCGGCGTCCTGCCCCGCGAGCGGTCACTCGCCGAACGCGCCCTGCTCGCCCTGCGCGGCTTCGGAATTCCAAGACTCCCGTAGGCGCCGCCGCGCCCCGGGCGTCGATCGTCGCTACTTGACGACGATCTTGCCCTTCATGTACGGGTGCGGCGTGCAGTGGTAGTTGAAGGTGCCGGTGCGTGAGGCCTTCCAGGAGTAGCTCTTGTTCTTCGCGAGGAGCTTGCTCTTCGGGCCGCCCTTGTTGGCCGAGTTCACGTCGTGCTTCATCGAGTCCTTGTTGACCCACTTGACGACGGTGCCCTTCTTCACGGTAAGCGTCTTCTTGGAGTACGCGTAGTCCTTGATATTGATCGTGACCGTCGCGGCGGCCTCGGCGCTCTGCGGCGCGCCGGACGACAGCGCGAGCGCGATCGCGGCAGCCAGGGCCAGCGCGAGGGTGGCCGCAGCCGTGAGCGGACGGCGGAAAATTAGGGTGCCCTTATTCATGGTCGGTCCAATGTAGCGGGAAGCGTGTGAACGGGGAAGTTCGTCGCCCACGGTCAGTATCGGCGCGCGACCGTGAGTCCCACAATGCGGTGGTCGGACAGCTCCGGTCCCTCGGGCAGACGGGCCACGTCGGCGTAGGCGTTCCCGTGGCGGCCCTCGCCCGCTATGGCGGCGGCGCCCGCAGACACGACCGCCAGTCCTCCGCCGCGATGGCCTGCGCCGACGCCGCGGCCGAGGATGTGGTCGACCCGGTGGCCATGCAGGTGCTCCCAGCCATGCACGCGCGAAAGGCCCTGCGGGGCGCTGAGGTTCAGGTCGCCGAGGAGCACCGCGGGCTCGGCGCCAGCCCAGCGCTCGACGGCGGCGAGCGCGCGGATGGTGTCGGCAGCGGCAGCCGACTCAGGCCGGTTGTGCGTGTGGACGTTGGCGACCCACCAGTGCTCGCCATCGGACCGGCGCAGGCGGACGGCGTGCACGGTGCGGCGCTGGGGCGCGCGGCGCAGCCGGGCCACGCGGTGGTCGACGATCTCGCCGGCTGAAGGCCGCACCAGCAGCACGTTTGCGGCGGCGCCGCGCACGCCGATCGTCTCCGGGCTCCTGCGGTGTACCGCCTCCTGCGCGGCTGGAAGCGCGCCGCGGGTCAGCGAGGTCCGTACGCCGCGGGCGCTGGCGCCGAGCGTCTCCGCTAGCTCGCGTGTCCACCAGGGCGGGGCCTCCTGCAGGCCGCAGACGTCCCACGGGTGCTGCCCGAGCGCGGCTGCGAAGTCGCTTGCGAGGTCGGCGTGGGTGGCGGGGCGCGACCGGCCGTGGAACAGGTTCCAGGTGCAGACGGCCAGCTCCACGGCTCGAGCCTAACCGCGCGCTCGTCCCGTCTCGGGCTGGGTGGACCCACGCCGCCCGCAAACCGAGCGGGCTCCGTGGGGTCCAACCAGCCGGAGTGTCCCGCAACGGCGGAGTGTCCCGCAACGGCAGTCCCGCGCGGGCGGGCCCGACGGCGTACCCTGCTGTCCTTGACCCGCCATTGCCTGACCGGAGCTGAACTCTCGACCGCCGACGTGCACGCGATCCTCGATCGCGCCGCCGAGCTGAAGGCCGACCCGTGGGCCTCCAAGGTGCTCGCGGGGAAGTCGGTCGCGCTGATCTTCGAGAAGCCGTCGACGCGCACGCGGGTGAGCTTCGACGCCGGCGTGCACGAGCTCGGCGGACATCCACTGGTGCTCCGGGGCGACGAGATGCAGCTCTCGCGGGGGGAGTCGCCGCGCGACACGGCCCTGGTGCTGTCGCGGCATGTCGCAGCGATCTGCATCCGCACGGGCGCCGACACCATCATCGAAGAGCTTGCCGCCGCCAGCAGCGTGCCGGTGGTGAACATGCTCACCGCGGGGCACCACCCGTGTCAGGCGCTCGCTGACCTGCTCACGCTGCGCGAGACGTTCGGCTCGCTCGACGGGCTCAAGCTGGCTTACGTCGGCGACGGCAACAACGTCGCGCGGTCGCTGGCTGTGGTCGGCGGGATCGCCGGCGTCGAAGTGGCGGTCGCGTCGCCGGCGGGCTATGAGCTGGAGCCCGAGTCGGGCGGGACGCGCACGGGCGACCCTGTCGAAGCGGTCGCCGGCGCGCATGCGATCTACACCGACGTGTGGGTCAGCATGGGCGATGAGGACACCGCTGAGGAGCGCACCGCTGCGCTGCGGCCCTATCGGATCGACGACGCGCTGCTCGATCAGGCTGCCGATGGCGCCATCGCGCTGCACTGCCTGCCCGCGCACCCGGGCGACGAGATCACCGCCGAGGTCCTCTACGGCGAGCGCCAGCGCATCTGGGACCAGGCCGAGAACCGCCGGCACGCCCAAAAGGCGCTGCTCGAGTTCTTGCTGAGCTAGGCGGATCCGGTTACGATACGGCGCGTAGCGCACGGAGTCGTGCCTCTCGGTCTCGAGGGCGGCGCATCGTCACGGCGCTGCGCCGACTCCGGAGAACGCCCACGATGCCTACGCCCTCGCTGCCCCGCCGCCGTTCTGGCCTGCTCGCCTGCGCTGCCCTCTTCGGCGCGGCGCTCGCCCCGTCGGCAGCGCACGCGGCGTATGCCGTCGGCGAGCAGATCGACCGCGCGGACGGCGCCAGCGGCGGCATTCCGTGGGCGCAGAACGTCTACACCGCGAAGGTGAACTACGCGCGGCCGTTCGCGATCTCCGACGACGGCCGCTTCGCGTTCCTCACCTACCCGACGTCTGACACGACCCGCGGCCTGTACCGCCGCGACCTGCTGCTCAATACGCTGCGCCTGGTCGCCGACGACGTGCGCCCGACCGGATGGACGCGCTCGGGGCAGTACCTCTCGGCGATCACGTCGCGGGCACTCGCGGCGGCCGACACGAACGGCACCGCCGACCTCTACCTGCTCGATCCCTTCAGCGGCGCGGCGACGCTGGCCAGCACGGCGCCGGGCGGCGCGGCGCTCGGCGGCGTCACGTCGGGCGCGGTGACTGCCGACGCCACCGCAGTCGTCTACTCGCGGCCGGGCGGCACGTCCCGGCGCGTGCTCGCGAGCGCCACGGCGTCGACGCTGTCACCGCGCGCGATGCTCCCCTACGAAGACTTCGCCTACCCGCACCTCGATGCGACCCCGCATCTCAACGTGACCCGCGAGGCGCTGTCGTCCGACGGCACACGCGTCGTCGTCGAGGGCCGCTTCGTGGCCACGTCGTCGGGCGACGTGGAGCTGCCTGATCTGCCTGCGGGCGACGTCGATTCGTGGCATCTGAACCCCGCCGGGACCGAGGTCGTGCGCGCGAGGAGGAAGGCGGGCGGAGTGTGGGAGGCCGTGATCCGCACGCTCTCGACCGGCAGCGAGCGCGTCGTCTCAACCGGCAACAGCACGCCCGCGTATGTCTTCGTCAACGCGATCTCGCCGGACGGCACGACCGCGCACGTCACCGCGCACCTGTCGTCCAACGGCAGCTCGCAGACGCTGCTCGGCACGCTCGACCTGCGCACCGGCGCGCTCGTGCAGAAGAGCGACAGCCTCCCGGCCGTCAGCGCCAACTCGCGCGTCTTCTCGTGGAACGACCGCTACGGGGTCTTCCGCGACATCAACCTCTTTGCGGTCCCCGTCCAGGCGGGCGCGATGCTGCCGGGCGGCGTCGACGCCGCCTCGCCGCTCGTGTACCTCTCGTACCACCCCGGCTGCTCCAGCCCGAGCTACCTCACCCAGTACGGCGGCCGCCCCTACGTCGAGCTCACGCGCGCCACGGCGTCGACGCGCGGCTTGGCGCCCGTCGCGTCGAAGGTCGTGGTGACCGTGCGCGCTGGCGCGGGCAGCCCGATCATCAACCAGTTCACCCTCTCGTCGCAGCAGAAGACCGAGTCGCCGCTGAACCAGCCCTTCTCGGCGGCGAATGTGTACACCGTCGCCAAGATCGACGGCGCCGTCACCGCGAACGGCCAGACCGCCTACGACTCGGCGACCGTTCCGTCGTACGTGGCCAGCAAGTGCCTTCTCTAGCGTGACCGCCGGAGCGCAGCGTCCAGGCCGCTGTGTGCGACCCCGCACGCGGCGGCCACTGCGGCGCATCGCCACACGTATTTGGCCCGCAAGTGCGGCACACTACGCCGCGTGACGCCTCGCAAGACTCCGAGCGACGAGCAGCTGCGCGAGGCCTTCAGCGAGGTCGGTGACGCCCTCCAGCGGGCGGTCGTCCTCTCGTCGGACCGCGTGCAGTCTGTGTTCGAAGACGCCGTCGTCCGAGGGCGCATGACGCGCCGCGACGCCGAGGAGCTCGCGTCGAGCCTGGTGGCCCTCGGCCGCGACCAGGCCCAGGAGCTGCGCGGCGAGGTCGACGCCCTCGCCCGGTCGATCCCCGGCCGCGTCGCCGACGTCGTGGCGGATGCGGCCGAGGCCGTCACGCCGACCGGACACAAGCGCCGCGCCGCCGCCAAGCGCGCGACCGCGAAGAAGTCCGGCAAGTCGGCGGGATCCGCCAAGCGGGCCAAGCCGGCGAAGGACGCTGGGGCCACGCCGTCTGCCAAGCCTGCGTCGGCGAAGTCAGCGTCCGCGACGCCGACCGCTCCAGCGGCCGATCCGGGCAGCCGCACCGCCAAAGACGTGATCGCCTCGCTGGATGGGCTGTCGCCCGCGGAGCTGAACGCGCTTCGCGCCGCAGAGTCGGCCGCCAAGGCACGTGCCACCGTGCTGCGGGCGATCGATGCCAAGCTAACGGCATGAGCGCGCCGGCACCGGACTCCAAGAAGACCTTCGCCGAGAAGGTCTTCGGCCCCTGGACGATCTTCGGGATCTTCTTCGGCGCGGGAACGTCTCACCTCGTGACGCCGCAGCTGTGGGAGCCGGCCGTGCCGCCGCAGCTGCCGAACCCGAAGCTGATGGTCTACCTCAGCGGCGTCGCCGAGATCGTCGGCGCGCTGCTGTTCATCAACACGCGCACGCGCAAGCTCGGCGGCAACTACCTCGTCTTGCTGTTGATCGCGGTCTTCCCGGCCAACATCTACATGTCGCTGGAGCCCAAGTGGCACGCGCGCGTCCCCGGCGGCAAGACGGCGCTGTATCTGCGCCTGCCGATCCAGTTCCTGGGCATGTGGTGGGTCCGCGAGCTCGCCAAGCGCACCACCACGCCCGCGGCGGCCGCTGCGCCCGCGGGCTCCCCCAAGTCCGCCGAGTAAAGGCCCTACGCCATGGCTTCCGAGCCCACGTCCGACGCGCCCGCCGCTGAGCCGGCGCCGATCCGCGCCGAACTGTCCGAGCACCGCCCGGCGAGGCCGTACGAGAACCGCCCGAGCCGCGGCGACCGCATCGAGCTGACCGTCGACTCGTTCGCACACGGCGGCGCTGGTGTCGCCCGGATGGACGGCGGCTACGTCGTCTTCGTCACGGGCGCGATCCCGGGCGACCGCGTCCTGGCTGAGGTCGGCAAGCGCAAGCGGTCGTACGCGGAGGCGCGCACGGTCGAGCTGCTGGAGCCTTCGCCCGACCGCGTCGAGCCGCGCGGCGACCACCCCGGTGCGCCGTGGCAGGTGCTGTCGTACGAGCGCCAGCTGAAGGAGAAGCAGCAGCAGGTCGAGGATGCGATGGTCCGCATCGGCAAGTTCGAGGATCCGCCGATGCTCCCGATCGTCGGCGCCGACGAGCAGTGGCGCTACCGCAACAAGGTCGAGTTCTCGTTCGCTCCGGACGACACCGGCGATCCCGCCAAGGCAGGCATCGCGTGCGGCTTCCACCCGTCCGGCGAGTGGTGGCGCGTGATCGACGTCGAGGATTTCGTCCTCGCGTCCGAGCGGATGAACGCCGTCCGCGGCCTGGTGGTCGCGTGGGCGCGCGAGCAGCGCGTCCCGGCCTTCGACCGCAAGGCGCGCACCGGCATCCTGCGCAACCTCGTGATCCGCGAGGGCAAGCGCACCGGCCAGATCCAGGCGCGGCTGGTGGTCGGCGGCGGCTCGTTCGACATCGACTCCCTGATCGAAGTCGTCGGCCCCGAGGTCGACGGCCTGCTGCTCACGAAGACCGACGCGCAGTCCGAGATCACCCACGGCGGCGAGACGATCATCCTCTGCGGCAAGGAGCGCCTGGAGGAGGAGCTCCACGGGATCTCCTACAAGATCTCCGCCGAGGCGTTCTTCCAGACGAACACCGACATGGCCGAGGTGCTCTATTCGCTCGCCCGGGATGCGGCGGCGCTCGAGGGCTACGAGCGCCTCATCGACCTCTATTGCGGCATCGGCACGATCGGCCTCACGCTCGCCAGCTCGGTCAGCGAGCTCTGGGGCATCGAGTCGATCCCCGAGGCCATCGACGACGCGCGCCTCGTCGCCGCCCGCGAGGGCTACGGCGAGAAGGCCCGCTTCGTCGCCGGCGACGTGCGCACCGCGCTCCCGGCGCTGCTCGAGAAGGGCTTCAAGCCCGATGTCGCCATCGTCGACCCGCCCCGCGCCGGCCTCTCGCAGAAGGTCGTGCGCCGCATCGTCGACGCCGCGCCCAAGCGCGTGGTCTACGTCTCGTGCAACCCGACGACGCTCGCCCCGAACGCCCGCCAGCTCGTCGACGCCGGCTACCTCCTGAAGTCCGTCCAGCCCGTCGACATGTTCCCGCAGACGCCCCACATCGAGGCCGTCAGCGTGTTTGAGCGCGGGCCGGACGGGGTCAAGAACCCCGACCGCGACTAGCGGCGCCGCGGAGATTCGCCTCAGCCGAGGAGCAGGACCGCGCCGACCGCCCCGGCGGCAAGTAGCTCTCCTCGCGCCGACCCTCCATACAGTCGGGTTATAGCCCGCCAGGAAGGACGGTCGACCCCTCCGCGCGCCCGGCCGCGCCCGCACGTTCGCTGACTCTTCACGGCGTCGCTCCGTGATGGGCGTAACGTGAGGGTGTGCTCCGTTACTCCACACCAAGCGCGGCGGATCCAGACGTCGCTTGGGCGCTGCTCAGCCAGCCTCGCCGCTGGCACGAGTGGTCGCCGCATGTGCGCGGCGCGTGGGGACTCGGCAAGCCTGAGGTGCAGGGCTCGGCGCTCGGCGCGGTGCGCGTGCTCGGCGTCCTGCCGGTGCCGGCGCGGATCAACCTGGTCGAGAAGTCGTGGAAGCGCCGCCACTGGGTATGGAGCATCGGCCTCGTGAGCTTCGACCACACCGTGCGCCGCGACCCGGACGGCTGCACCATCACGATCAGCTGCCATGCGCCGTGGCCGGTCGAGCGGGTGATCGCCGCGACCTACTGGCCGCTCGTCAAGCGCTTCGTCGACCGCCTCGCGACGGTCGCCGAGCAGGAGCTGGTCCGCCAGCGCGACCACGAGCGCGCGCGTGATCGCGAGCTCGTCGGCTAGTCGCCGTTGACGGCGAGCCGCGCCAGGGCGAGCGCGCCCTCGCGGCTGCCAGCGACGGCCATGAAGCGGCCGATGTGGCAGAAGGTCGCGTCGGGCACGCCGGTCACGGCCTGCAGCTCGGCGCCCTCCAGGCCCGCCCACGCCTCGGGGAGGTCCTTGCGGTTGTCGAAGGCGCCAGTGTCGGCGGGGACGGCCTGGATGCCCCAGTCCTTCTCGCGCGGGTAGATCACGACGAGCGCGTCGGGCGCCTCGGCCATCACGAGCGCCTTCCATGGCAGCCCGCGGTCGAACTCGATGATGCGGGGGTCGCCTTCCGTCGACGACTTGATCGCCGCGCGGACCAGCCCGACGGCGCGCGCCTTGGCCTGGGCGGCGGCGATCTCGCGGCGCAGGATGCCGTCGGCGAGCATGAGCGCGTCGCCGAAGCCCTGCTGCTCGGCGGCCTCGCGGTCGGGATCGTCCCACTGCGGGCCGAAGCTGCCGATCAGGCGACCCAGGTGGTACGGGCCGACGCCGTCGAACACGAGGTCGACGAGCTCCTGGCCGTTGTCGCCGGCGTCGATCGGCGCGACGAGCGTCTGGTCGAGCTCCTCGGCGATCGACTCGCTGCCGCACAGCTGGGCGCCGAACTGGCGCCAGACGAGGCCGAAGGACGCGTAGCGGATGCCGTTCGGCCGCTCGCCCGCGTCGCCCTGGTGGTGGTCGAAGTCGCCGGTCTTCGGGTCGTACTTGCGACCGACGTCGACGCGCAGATCGCACTGCGCGAGCGCGTCGGCGTCGCGCGTGCGGATGATCCCGATGGCACCGTGGACGAGCCGCAGCGTGGCCAGCGCAAAGACCTCATCCGCGTGGAAGGACCCCGAGTGGGTGCCGACGCGGAGGGGCTCGGCGGCAGGTGTCTGCTCGTCGGTCATCGCTGGGAACCTACCCAGAGTTTGGATGCGGCGCACGCTGACTGCGAGACGCGTCACCCGGCCGGGACGGTCGATCACGGGCGATCTCGCGCAGCCCGCCGCCGATTCTGCGACACGGCGCGGCACGAGAACGCCTGTCAGCACGGGCATCGGGCGACCTGTTGCCCCGCTCGCCTGGCCGCTGCGCCAGAGAATGCCTGCAATGTCCAGGGGCCGCGCGCTGCGTGACGGGATTCACGCGACCGCCGGTGCGTCTGCTAGCCGGATTCCGGTGCGGACATCGGCGTGACCATGCGAGCTTGCGCCGGAACGTGCGCGCCGACCGCCGCCGTCGCATAGAGTCCCGCCGCGAATGCTCCAGCTTGCCGCTGCCGATCCGCTGTCCTACCTCGAGGCGATCATCCTGGGCATCGTGCAGGGACTCACTGAGTTCCTGCCGATCTCCTCGAGCGCCCACATCCGGATCGTGTCTGCGCTCGCGGGCTGGGGCGACCCGGGCGCCGCCTTCACGGCTGTCACGCAGATCGGCACCGAGATCGCGGTGGTCATCTACTTCTGGAAGGACATCGTCCGGATCGTGACCGCCTGGGCGAAGTCGCTGCCTGCGATGAAGTGGCCGTCGGACCCCGACGCGCGTATGGGCTGGCTCGTCATCTTCGGCACGATCCCGGTGGTGCTGCTGGGGCTCTTCTTGGAGTCCTCGATCGACTCGGCGTTCCGCGACCTGCGCCTGATCGCGTTCACGATGATCTTCTTCGGCCTCCTGCTCGGCGCCGCCGACCGCTTCTCCAAGAGCGACCGCGAGCTCGACGACCTCACGGTCAAGCACGGCATCATCTACGGCTTCGCGCAGGCGATGGCGCTCATCCCGGGCGTCTCGCGCTCGGGCGGCACGATCACCGCCGGACGCCTGCTCGGCTACTCCCGCGAGGCTGCCACGCGCTACGCCTTCCTGCTCGCGCTGCCCGCCGTGTTCGGCTCGGGCGTCTACAAGCTCAAGGACATCGGCGGCGCCGACGGCGGCACCGGCTGGGGCCCGACGCTCGTGGCGACCGTCATCGCCTTCGGCGTGGGCTACATGGTCATCGCGTGGCTCATGAAGTACCTCAAGACCAAGTCGTACGCGCCGTTCGTGATCTACCGCGTCGCGCTCGGCATCCTGCTGCTCGTCCTGATCGCGGCGGGCACGCTGGATCCCGACAGCGGCTACGTCGCGCCGAAGTAGGCGGGGGCCGCTACTCGGCGCCGCCGTGGCGCTCGAGGCGCGCCTCGAGCCGCTCGCGCACCGCTGGCCACTCGCCGGGCAGCAGCGAATAGAAGACGGTGTCGCGGAAGCCGCCATCGCGATCTGGGCCGTGGCGGCGGACCCGCCCGTCGCGCTGGGCGCCGAGGGCGGCGATCGCTGCCTGTGAGCGCTCGTTCTCGCCCGCCGTGCGCCAGCCGACGACGTTGCAGTCGAGCACGTCGAACGCGTACTCCAGCAGCATCAGCTTGCAGGTCGTGTTGACGCGGGTCCGCTGGGCACGGGCCGCGTACCACGTGTAGCCGATCTCCACGCGGCGGATCTCGTCGACGATGTCGTGGTAGCTGGTGCTGCCCAGCACGTCGCCGGTGGCGTCGTCGACCACCGCGAAGGGCGTGCGGGAGCCTTCGACCTGCTGCTTGAGCGCGTACTCGATGTACGCGCGCTCACGCCCCGGCTCCGGGACGGATGTGTAGCGCAGCGTCCACAGCTCCCCGTCGGCTGCTGCTGCGGCGAGGCCGGGCGCGTGCGCGAGCGTGAGCGGGGTCAGCGTGAGGCCGTCGCGGTGCAGCGGGACTGGGGTGAAGAACGCCATGGAGCTTGGTCTCGGTCGTCGGTGCGGGCGGGCGGCGCGGGAGCCAGAGCTACCGGGCGGCGGCGTCGGCGACGCGCAGCTCGGCGGCCGCCGCGCGGGCCTTCAGGCGCGCTTCATCGGCGTCAGCGCCCGTCGCGAGCGCGACACCCATGCGGCGCCCCGGCCGCGCGTCGGGCTTGCCGAACAGGCGCACGTCGACCGACGGGTCGGTCGCCAACGCCGCCGCGAGGCCCTCGATCGAAGGCGTGTCGGTGTCGGCCGTGGCGAGCAGGACGGCGCTGGCGCCCGGTGCCGCGAGCGGCACGAAGCCGTCGGCATCGACCGGCACCGGCAGCCCGAGGATCGCGCGCACGTGGAGCGCGAACTCGCTCAGCCGCTGCGTGGCCATGGTGGCCATGCCGGTGTCGTGCGGCCGCGGCGACACCTCGCTGAACAGCACCGAGTCGCCGCGGATGAACAGCTCGACGCCGAACAGGCCCGTCCCTCCGAGCGCCTCCGTGATGGCGGCGGCGACGCGCTTGCTCTCGGCAAGAGCCGCCCCGCTCATCGGGTGCGGCTGCCACGACTCGCGGTAGTCGCCGTCCTCCTGCACATGCCCGATCGGCTGGCAGAACGCGGTGGCTGTCGCCGCGCCGCCCTCGCCGCCGTGGCGGATCGTGAGCAGCGTGATCTCGTAGTCGAACTCCACGAAGCCCTCGACGATGACGCGCCCGGCGCCGACGCGGCCGCCGGCCTGGGCGTAGTCCCACGCCGCCCGGGCGTCGCCGGGCTCGCGGATCACGCTCTGGCCCTTGCCGGACGACGACATCACCGGCTTGATGACGCACGGCGTGCCGAGCGCCTCGACCGCCGCCTCGACCTCCTCGAGCGAGTCGCAGAAGCGGTACGGCGACGTCGGGAGGCCGAGCTCCTCAGCGGCGAGCCGCCGGATGCCTTCGCGGTCCATCGTCAGCCGCGCGGCCCGGGCGGTCGGCACGACGTGGAGTCCATCCGTCTCCAGCTCCTGCAGCACCGGCGTGGCGATGGCCTCGAGCTCGGGCACGACGAGCAGCGCGCCGTGTGGCCGGGCGCGCTCCTCCTCGAGCAGCGCGCGCAGCGCCGCCGGGTCGGTCATCGCCACGACGTGCGAGCGGTGCGCGACCTGCATCGCCGGCGCGCCCGCGTAGCGGTCCACGGCGACCACCTCGCAGCCGAGCCGCATCGCCTCGATCGCGATCTCGCGCCCGAGCTCGCCGCTCCCCAGCAGCACGAGCCGCGTGGCGCCGGGGATGAGCGGGGGCTGGATCACGGGCACGCGGGCGAGGTTACCGCTCGCTGGTGCACCGACCCCCTGCAGATATGCAGACCCCCTCTGCAAGCTTGCACGGGGGATTACGTCAAAAGGCGTCAGGGCGCCAGCGGCGCCTTCGCCGCTACCAGAGCTGCCACCAGGGCTTCGACGAGCGCGGCGTGGCGGTAGGGAGGATGAGCTGCGGGGTGCCTCCGGGCTGGCCCGCCATCTCGCCGCGGATCGGCGTGATGCGGCCGGTGACGGTGCTGCCGACGGGGAAGCCGCCGATCTTGAAGGAGCCGTTGCCCGCGGCGGGCGTGCCGACGAGCTTCCACGGGCCGTTGGCCGACACGTCGCGGTACTCGACGCGGTAAGCCAGCGCACCGGGCACGGTATGCGCCCACTGCAGGTTGAAGGCGGTCGTCGAGGCGGCGGCCACCGTCGGGGTCGGGCCGGTCGCGGGCCACTGCGCCGTCGCGGGGCCGGACCAGCCGCTGCCGACGCCGATCTGCTGCAGGCCCTCGGCTGCGGCGCGGGCCAGGACGAGCTCGCCCTGCGACGTGGGATGGCGGCCGTCCCACGTCATCGTCGCGGCGTTGAACGACGGCTCCACGAGCGAGGCGACCACGCGCTGCGACGGCGTGTCGAGCTGGGCGGCCAGGGTCGGCAGGCTCGCGTTGAAGCCCTGCACATAGGACGCGTTCTCGTAGGCGCGCGCCTTGACGTTGTAGAGGCGGTAGAGGCCGAGCACGACCACGTCGACCCCGGGCGCTGCGGCGCGGGCGTTGGTGATGAACGCGCGCAGCGCCGTCATCGACTTCGACGCGCCGCGGCCGTAGTCGTTGGTGCCGAGGTCGACCACGATCACGTCGGGCTTGGCCGGCAGGGCCTTGATCGCCGGGCCGATCGTGAGCGACTCGTCGATCAGCGTCCGCAGCCAGATCGCGTGGTGGTCCTGGTCGAAGTTCGGGTCGGCGTAGTACCGGTTGTTGTCCTGCTTGCCGGTCTGGGGGTTCCACAGCGCGGTGCGGCTGCCGACGAAGTCGACGCCATCGGCGGGGCCGCCGGCCTGCAGGCTCTTCCACAGGCGGTAGCGCCAGGTGTAGTCGCCGGCGGAGCCTTGGGTGATCGAGTCGCCGACCGGCATGATCCGGACGGGCGCCGCGCTGGCAGACGAGGGCGCGAAGAACACGGAGGCCGTCGCGAGGACGACGAGCGCGGCCCGAAGGGCGGCAGTACGGACGGGGGACACGCCCGGCAGGGTAACGCGCCACGCACCGTCGCGCTAGCGCGCCACCCAGCGAATTGACGCCACGTCAACTGGTGGGACCGGGTCCTCTGGCCCACCTCTAGGTGGTCTGGGAGTGGTCGATCGTGCGTGCGATAAGCCGCACGCGAACGGAGGTGGGCGTTAGCCCATTGCGGCTCGCGGGTGGCTTAGCGTGCGTGCGAGGCGCCGCTCCCAGGCTGCCTAGTGCCTGAAGTGGCGGAGATCCGTGAAGACCATGGCGACGCCGCGGCGGTTGGCGGCTTCGACGACTTCGCTGTCGCGGACGGAGCCGCCGGGCTGGATGATGGCCTTGACGCCGGAGTCGATGGCGAGCTCGGGGCCGTCGGCGAACGGGAAGAACGCGTCGGAGGCGAGCACGGCGCCGTCGAGGGAGTCGACGCGGGACTTGTCGAGGGCGATGCGGACGGAGTCGACGCGGCTCATCTGGCCGGCGCCGATGCCGAGCGTCTGGCGGTCCTTGGAGATGACGATGGCGTTGGACTTGACGTGGCGGACGACGCGCCAGGCGAAGAGGAGCTCTTCCCATTCGGCGTCGGTCGGCTGGCGGTCGGAGGCGACTTCGAACTGGGAGCGGTCGTCTGGGTCGGTGTCGCGGTCCTGCATGAGCATGCCGCCGCCGAGGTCGCGGGTCTCGGGGTCGATGCCGCGGCGGAAGCGGCGCTCGCGGTCTTCGAGGACGCGCAGGTTGGGCTTGGCGCCGAAGACTTCGAGGGCTTCGTCGGTGAAGCTCGGGGCGACGACGACTTCGACGAAGTTGTCGGCGATCTTCGTGGCGACTTCGCCGTCGACTTCGCGGTTGAGGGCGATGATGCCGCCGAAGGCGCTGAGCGGGTCGGCGGCGAGGGCGCGCTCGTAGGCGGCCAGCGGGCCGTCGGCGAGGGCGGCGCCGCACGGGTTGTTGTGCTTGACGATCGCGCAGGCGGGGTCGGGCAGCTCAGCGACGAGGCGGCGGGCGGAGTCGAGGTCGAGCAGGTTGTTGTAGGACAGCTGCTTGCCCTGGTGCTGCTGCACCATCGAGAGCGCGTGCGTGCGGGTGCCGACCTGCGTGTAGTAGGCGGCGCGCTGGTGCGGGTTCTCGCCGTAGGGCAGCTCCATCGTCTTCTCGAAGGCGCGGACGTAGAGGTCGGGGAACTGCGCCCCGGCGCGCTCGGAGAACCAGCGGGCGATCGACGAGTCGTAGCGCGCGGTGGTGTGGAAGGCCTCGCCGGCGAGGGCGCGGCGGGTCTCGTAGGTCAGCTCGCCGCCGGAGGCTTCGAGCTCGGCGATGATGCCGTCGTAGGACTCCGGCGACACGACGACGGCGACGTACGCGTGGTTCTTCGCCGCAGCGCGGATCATCGTCGGGCCGCCGATGTCGATCTGCTCGATGACGGCCGAGTCCGGCAGGTCGAGGCGGGCCGCGGTCTGCTCAAACGGGTAGAGGTTGACGCAGACGAGGTCGATCCACTCGATCCCGTGCTCCTGCGCCGCCGCGACGTGCTCGGCGTTGTCGCGCACGCCGAGGAGGCCGCCGTGCAGCTTCGGGTGCAGCGTCTTGAGGCGGCCGTCCATCATCTCCGGGAAACCGGTGAGGTCGTCGACGGGGCGGACGGTGAGGCCGGCCTTTTCGAGGGTCGTGAGCGTGCCGCCGGTCGAGACGATCTCGACGCCGAGCTCCGCCAGGCCCTTCGCGAAGTCGACGATGCCGCGCTTGTCGAAGACCGAGAGGAGCGCCCGCTTGACCGGAACGGTGTCGGGGGGCGTGGGGGCGGGAGTTTCGCTGCTCACAAGGCGTCCGATCCTATCCGAGGCGCGGGCGGCCCGGCTGGACGCTCCGGACGCTGTGGCCGGCGTGGCTGGTCACCTGCGCGCCAGATCGCTCACGGCCTCGCACAGCAGCTCGTGCTCGATCGGCGCGAGCAGGGCGCGCACGTCGGCGGCTGTCGCGCCCGGCGGGATCACGAGCTCGCGCTGCAGGAGGACCGGGCCGGTGTCGACGCCGTCGTCGACGAGATGCACGGTGACGCCCGTCGTCGGCGAGCCAGCCTCGAGCGCCTGCTCGATCGCGCGCAGGCCCGGGAAGGCGGGCAGGAGCGAGGGATGCACGTTGACGATGTGGTTTGGGAACGCCGCGATGAAGCCGGGCGTGAGCAGCGCCATGTAACCCGCGAGGACGACCGTCGTGGCGGTCTGGTCGCGGATCCAGGCGGCGATGGCGGCGTCGCGGGCATGGCGGTCGTCGTAGTCGGCGAGCTGGAAGGCGCGCGTCGGGATGCCCGCGAGCGCGGCGCGCTCAAAGGCGCGGGCGCCGGGTTTGTCACCGCCCACGGCCACGATCTCGACCGACTCGCGGTGGAGCCGGTCGATCAGCGCCTGCAGGTTGGTGCCCTCGCCCGAGGCGAGCACGGCGATGCGCGGGAGTTCGGCCACGCCCGCGACGGTACCGGTCGGCGCCACGGCGCGCTGGGTTGCAGGTTTGCGCCGCAGTGGCGCCGACCTGCAACCCAGTGGGCGCTAGCGCTTGATCGTGAACTTCACCGTCTTGACGGCCGAGGCGTTGCCGGCGGCGTCGGTCACGACGAGGTCGAGGGTGTACCTCCCGGCTGCGAGCTTCTTGCCGCCGACGCGGCCGAGGAAGTCGAAGACGGCCGACCCAGCGGCGACGGGCTGCGTGAACGACCCGAGCGTCTTGGCGGGCTTCTTGCCCTTCTTGGGACGCACGACGGTGCCCTTCAGCGTGCCGCCCTCGCTCAGCGTCAGCGCCAGACGCCCACCGGACTTCGGCTTCTTGCCCGTGGCGGCTGCAGTCGAGCCGCCGGTCTTCGCGGCGCGGAACGACCCGGGCGCGAGGCTCGCCTTGCTGATCAGCGGGGCGGTCGTGTCGCGGGGCGGCGCGGGCG
>JAEYAL010000216.1 GCA_023404805.1 Actinomycetes bacterium
CCGCTAGCCGGCACTGAGCCCTCCGAGCAGCTCGAGCTCTCGCAGCCGCCACAGCTCGACGGCATCCGCGAGCGGCCCGTCGAGCTCGTCGGCGCTGACCTCGTCGATACCCGCCGGGCCGACGACCGTGAGCTGGATCGGCGGCCCGAGGTAGACCGCGGCGACGTCGATGGCGTCGGCGACGGCGCGGTACGCCAGCATCTTGGCCGGCTCGACCCCGAGCGCTAGGCCGCCATGGAGCGCGGCCTGCCGCAACGCGACCTCGGCGAAGATGTCGCCGCTGCCGATCGAAGCGTGCCGCGCGTGGAACTGGTGGTCGGCTCCGGTGCGCGGGATCGACAGGATGTGCGCGCCGTCGGGGCCGTGCCACGCGAAGAGGGAGGCGATCTCGGGCGCGGGCGCGCCGTCGACGGGGACGTGGTCGCGCAGCGCCTGCTGCTGGATCGGGATCACGGTGCGCACGAGCTCGCGGCGAACCGCAGAGGCGCGGCCCGGTCGCAGCTGCGCCTCGGCCAGCGCGCACGCGACCGACTGCTGCAGCCCCGCTGTCCCGGCACAGCCCCAGGCGAGCCAGCCGCCCTCGGTGAACAGCTTGCGCTGCGCGGCCCGCGTCGGCTGGCCTGCCGCATCGATCGTGGCCTGGCCGTCGGAGGCCAGCACCACGGCGCCCGTGCAGCGCAGCGCCAGCACCAGCGTCATCGATCGCGGAACACGGAGTTCACGGCGTACTCCGGGTGGTCGCGGTAGACGCGCCGCAGCAGCCCGTCGAACGACAGCGCGTCGAGCTCGCGCCGCAGCCGGCCCACGGCGGCCAACCCCGCAGCGCCGTGGCGCAGCCCGCGCGCTTCGATGTGGGCCGCGCCTTGCGGGGTGGTCCTCGCCGCCTGCCAGCGCTCGCCCCGCACATCGACGAGCTCCACCAGCCCGCTTCGCGCGAGCGCGCGCAGGTCGTCGTAGAGCGCCCGGCTCATCGGCCCGTACGCGTACGCCTCGAACGCGTACTGCTCGTCAGCCGGGAGCTCGCCGCTCATCGCGAGCAGGAACAGCCCCTTCTGGAGCCGCACTGGATCGGCGGGGCGTTTGCCGCCGGCGTCGATGAAGGCGAGAAGCCAGTCGCTGGGCTGCATGCGGCAGACCGTATGGACGCAACTGCGGCGATTCGACACGCGATTGCGACGATTCTGCGCAGGCGCTGCGCCGGAACTGCGCGTCGACCTGAGCCGCCGGCCATCGGTCCTGCGGCCGCCTGGCGCCGCGGCCGCGCCGCGCGGTCTACGCCTCGCCGTCGGCCGGCGGCTCTTCGTCGAACCGCTCGCCGATGTCAGCGGTCGTCACGCCGATCCCCGACGCGAGCCGTGCGATGACGTCCCAGCTCGGGTTGCGCGCGCCGCGCTCGATATCGGAGATGTAGGTGGGGTGCAGGCCGCTCGCGGCCGAGACCTGCTCTTGAGTCAGGCCACGGGACACGCGGATCTGGCGCACGGCTCGGCCGAGCCGCTGCTGCACGATGCGATCGGCCACTCGGGGGAACCTTGGTAGGCAGTGGATGCTCGCGCCATAGGCGATGAGTGAAGTCAGGGGAAGTCCCCCGGATGATGCCCGGCTCGGCCGCCCGGCGATGTGGCGGCGCGCAGCCCGCTTGTCCCCCGGGCCGCCGACAGGGGATGCGCCGGTATTGACTTCGACGATCAGTCAAGTAAGTTCCACATCGACGATCAGTGAAGGTCAGGTGGTGTTGCGCGGAAACGCCCCCAAGCAGGCCGCGCATGCCCCGGCCACCTCGGAGCGGCCACACGGGATCGTCCGGAGCCCGTCCCCTGGGACGAGCGCGGGCTCCGCTGTGGGCTGGCTGGGCTTTGACGGGTCCAGCCAGCTCGCCGGCCGCCGCCGCGTCAGCTCAGGCGGCCGACGAGCGCGAGGCTCGTGCCTGCGCCGAGCACGAGCAGCAGCAGCGCGCCGCCCGCGAAGGAGGTCGTGACCTCCTGCTTCTCGCGCTTCTTCGCGACCTGGCTGCCGAGCTGCTTGTAGACCTGCTCCAGCGAGGCGGCATCGGGCGCATCGAACGCCTGGCCGCCGGAGACCTTGGCGATCTGCGCGAGCGTCTCGCGGTCCGGTGGCACCTTCTGCGTGCGCGTGGTGCCGTCCTTGTTGGTGCTCGTGAGCACCCCGTTGTCGGTGCCGAGCGCCACGGTGTAGATCTTCACGCCGGCTTTCTTGGCGTTCTCGGCGATCGCCACCGGGTCCTGCCCGCGGACGGACTCGCCATCTGACAGCAGGATGATCGCGCCTGGTGCCGGCTTGCCGGTCTGCCCGGCTGGTCGGAGCACCTGCAGCGCGCGTACGAGCGCGTCGCCTGCGGCCGTGCTGCCACCGGGCTGGAGCGACGCGAGCTGCTGGCGGACCGCCTCGCGGTCCGTCGTCGGCGCCGCCAGCATCTGCACCTCGTGGCTGAACGCGATCAGCCCGGTGCGGACGTCATCCGGCACCGCCGAGAGGAACGTGTTGCCCGCCTGTTTGGCCGCCGCCATCCGCCCGCCGGCGACGTCGTCGGCCTTCATCGAGCCGGAGCGGTCGGTCACGAGCATGACCGACGCCTTCTCGACCTTCACCGTCGCCTCCGCCTGCGGCCGCGCGATCGCCACCAGCAGCGTGGTGAGCGCCAGCAGGTAGAGGACCGGCCCGACGTGGCGCCGGGCGCCCGCCCGCTTCGGCACCACGGCGGGCGCGAGCGGGGCGGACACGAGGGCGGTGCGCGTGCGGCGCCGCTTGGCGTCGAAGGCCACGTAGGCCCAGATCGCCAGCGGCACCAGCACCAGCCCCAGCAGGAGGATCGGCGACTCGAAGCTCACCGGACTACGGGATCTGGAAGGGGTTTGCGTCCGGCGACTCGCCGCCGCCGTTCGGCGACTGCTCGTCGGGCGACTGGCCGTTCGGGAGCTCGCCACCCGGCGTCGTCGGCGACGGCGACCCGCCCGAGGACGGTCCGCTCGTCGGCGCGTTGGCCGGGCGCTCGCCGAGCGTCACCTTCACCTCGGTCTGCTGGCCGTCGCGCTGGACCGTGAGCGTCACGGTATCGCCGGGCGCCTTGGTGTTCAGCACGCTGATGAGCTCGTCGGGGCTCTTGACGGCCTTGCCGTCGAGCGCGGTGATCTTGTCGCCGCCGCTGCCGGTGCTGAGATCGCCGGCCTTCAGGCCAGCCTTCTCGCCCGGGCCGTCCTCGGTGAGCTGGGCGACGTTCGCGCCGCTCTCGTCGTCGGTCTCCTGCAGGCTCGCGCCGAGGTACGGGCGCGCGATCGACTTGCCAGCGACGAGCTGCGGGATCACGGTGCGCACGGTGTTCGACGGGATCGCGAAGCCGATGCCCGTGTTGCCGCCGGCGGCCGTCGCGGCGATCTGCGAGTTCACGCCGATCACGCGGCCCTTGGCGTCGAGCAGCGGGCCGCCCGAGTTGCCGGGGTTGATGTTCGCGTCGGTCTGCAGGACCTTGTCGATGCTGAAGCCGTTCTGCGCCTGGATCTGGCGGCCGAGGCCCGAGATGATGCCCTGGGTCGCGGTGCGGTCGAGGCCGAGCGGGTAGCCGACGGCGAGCACCTCGTCGCCGGTCTTCACGTCATCGGAGTCGGCCAGCGCGAGCGCGACGAGCTTCTCGCCGACCTCGCTCGGGTCGACCTTCACGACCGCGAGGTCTGAGGAGACGTCGCGCCCGAGGACGCGCCCCTCGACGCTCTTGTCGCCGTCGTCGAACACGACGCGGACGGTCTGGTTCGTGTCGACGACGTGCGCGTTCGTGACGATCGTGCCGTTCGTGTCGACGATGAAGCCGGTGCCCGACGAGTTGCCGGTGCGCAGCTGCACGACGCCCTCCTGCGTCTGGCGGTAGATCTCGCCGGCGCGCGTCTCGGCCGTGTTGCCGTTGACGACCGGGAGCGTGACCGTGGCGCGCTCGTTGCCGCCGCCGCCGTTCTCGACCACGGCGCCGATGCCGAGAGCAGCCAGCACGAGCACCATCACGCCGCCGACGATCGCCACCGGGCGCTTGCGGCTCGGCAGGCGCCGCGGGGGAAGCGGCGCCTGCACCGGCTCCTGAACGCGGGTCGGTTCAGGGTCCGGCTCGAGCCAATCGTGGTCGGCCCCGTGGTCGCGGGGGCCGGCCCAAAGGTGTCGGCGGGGGCGGTGGTCAGCAGGCATGCAGTCTCGGAAGGTGTGGGTCGGTGCGATTCGCCGGGCCCTGCAACTGGGCAGGCGAACCGGTCATGACGAGCACCTTGCCATGGCGGGTGTCAATCCCATGTAAGCGAGAGCTGAGCGAACCCTGGGAACGCGCCGCGAGCCGGCGCGCGCCGCCGTTGGACCGGAAGAAGGACTCAACTTCGTGGTCGTTTTGCGACGCTGGACCGCGGTCCGTTTCGGCTCAGGGCGGACCGCGGCGCTAGGAATATGACGTGCGGCATAGTAGGGTGGACCGCATGCCGACCATGGACTTGACCTATCCGGAAGGCGCCCTCACCGCGGCGGCGCGCGAGGCGCTCGCCGAGGAGCTGACGACCACGCTGCTCCGCGCTGAAGGAGCTCCGAACACCGAGTTCTTCCGGAACGTGACGTGGCTGTTCGTGCACGAGCTGCCGGCTGCCCACGTGTTGACCGCGGGGGCTCCGGCCCCGGCGCCAGTGTTCCGCCTCGAGGTCACCACGCCGCGGGGCGCGCTGTCCGACCGCCGCCGCAAGCAGCTCGTCGCGGAGGCCACGACGGCGATCCGCGAGGCCGCGGGGATCGCGGAGGAAGAGGCGCTGCGCGTGTGGGTGCTCTGCCGCGAGATCGACGAAGGCAGCTGGGGCGCCGCCGGCCACGTGATCGAGTTCGAGCAGCTCAAGGCCGCCGCGAAGGCCGAGCGCGACGCGGCCGGCGTCCAAAGCTGAGGGCTCCGCGTGCAAAGCTGAGGACACGCCTATGGCCTCCACCGCCCGCCAAGACATGATCCTGTCCGCGATCCAGCTCTTCCGCGAGCGAGGGATCGACGGCACCGCCTTCTCCGACGTCATCGAGCACAGCGGTGCGCCGCGCGGCTCGATCTACCACCACTTCCCGGGCGGCAAGACGCAGCTCGTCCGCGAGGCGACCGAGACCGCCGGGCGCCTGATGGCCGACGCGATCAACGCGGTCGCCGCAGGCACCGACGATCCGGGTGTCGTGCTCGACGCGTTCGTCGAGGGCTGGCGGCCGCTGCTCGAGGGCAGCGACTACCAGGCGGGCTGCCCGGTGGCGGCGGCCGCCGTCGCATCAGCTGAGGTGACAGGCGGCGCCGACATCGCCGGCGAAGCGTTCGTCTCCTGGGAAGTCGTCCTCGCCAGCGCGCTGGAGCGGTACGGGATCACCGCCGACCGCGCCGCCTCGCTCGCGACCCTGATGGTGTCCTCGATCGAGGGCGCCATCCTCCTCTGCCGTTCCACGGGCTCGTTCGGGCCGATGGAGCGCGTGCGCGACGAGCTGAAGCTCGTGCTCACGACGGCGCTCCCGGCGTAGCCGCGTCGGCAGCTTCAGCCGCAGCGCGGGCCCGCCGCGCCGCCGCGACCTTGTCCTTCGGCTCGACGGCCGCCGCGGTGAACCGCGCGCCCAGCCGGTCGAGCCGCTCGACGAGGTCCTCGCCCTCGATCACCTCGACGTCGGCGCCGAGCTCGATCGCCGCGAGCATGATGTGGACCGCCGCCCAGTCCTTGCCAGACGTGTCCACGCGCAACACCGACATCTCGGGGCCGTCCTCGATCACCTGCGCGTACGCGGGCGGCAGGCGGCTGACGACACGCTTGTACGGCGCCGACAGCCGGATGAGCGCCGACGTCTTCTCGGACTCCGGCCGGTACATCCCACGCGCCATGTAGGCCGCGACGCCTTCCTCGGGCTCCGGCCGCCGCTCGAACCGCCCGTCCTGCATCGGGATGCCGGCGATCCGGTCGACGCGGAACGTGCGCCAGTCGTCGCGGTCGTTGTCCCAGGCGAACAGGTACCAGCGGAACGACGAGTGCGCGAGCTTCACCGGCTCGACCTTGCGGCGGGTCTCGGTGCCGTCGGCGGCCCGGTAGCGGAAGCGCAGCCGGTCGCGGTCGCGGCACGCCGCCGAGAGCGTGGTGAGCGTCTGCGCCTCGACCGTCGGCGCCGACCGTGGCAGCGACACCGTGAACGCCTGGATCGCGGAGACCTTGCGGCGCACGCGGTCGGGCAGGATCTGCTCGAGCTTGGCCAGGGCTCGGACCGAGCTCTCCTCGATGCCGTTGATCGCGCCGGCCGTGGCGCCGCGGAGGCCGACCGCGATCGCGACGGCCTCATCGTCGTCGAGCAGCAGCGGCGGGAGCTCCGCGCCCGAGCCGAGCCGGTAGCCGCCGTCGACGCCGCGGTCGGCGT
>JAEYAL010000243.1 GCA_023404805.1 Actinomycetes bacterium
GGCGAGCGGGGTCGCGGCGCGGTCTTGCGCCGCAGCGGCCGCCGCCTGCGGCAGCGCAAGCGCAAGCGCGGCCAGCACCGCGCCGGGCGCAGTGTGGGTGAGGTGCGGTCCCATCGCAGACTCCTTCCGCCGGCGATTCCCCCTGCCGGCCTTGGCCTGGTTTGAACCTAACCCCGCCGCGAGACTCCCGTTGCAGGAGTCCGGTCGGTGCGGGGCGCAGGCCGGTTGGCCTCGCCCCCCCCCCCGCAGACGCTCCGGCTAGAGCGCGCCGCCGGCCGCGGGCGGCGCGTCGGTCTCACCGCCGCCGCCCTTGCCGAACGACTCACGCGCGATGAACTCTTCGGCCAGCAGCGGGTTGTCCTTCGCGCGCTGCACGACCTTCAGCAGGTCGTTCATCTTCGAGATCTCCTCGACCTGCTCCTTGAGGAACCACAGCGTGAACTCCTCGGAGGTGAAGTCGTTCTTCTCGCGGGAGATGCGCGTGAGCTCCTGGATCTGCTGGGCGACGCGCTCCTCCTGGGCGAGGGCCAGCGCCACGGGCTCGACGATGTCGGCGAAGTCGTTCTTCGGCGCTGCGACCCCTGGGACCGTCGCCTTCGCGCCGCGGTCCATCAGGAACTGGAGCATCATCATCGCGTGATTGCGCTCTTCGAGCGCCTGCTGGTAGAAGACGGCCGCGAGCTGAGGGAGCGTCTCGTCGTCGAAATACGTCGCGATGGCGATGTACTGCTGCTCGGCCGCAAACTCGTGCGCGACCTGTTCGGTGAGCTTGCTGATGAACTCCGGAGCGACCATGGGCCGCAGGCTACCGCTCAGCCCGGCCCGGGACCCCATGGGGCTCTCCAGCCTCGCCAGAGCACGATCGGACGGCGCCGCAAGCTTGCCGGGACGAGGAATCGCGGCTGCCCGAACAGTCCGAGGGCTAGGGACAGCACGATCGAGACGGCGAGCAGTCCACCGAGCGCGTTGACGAGCCGGTCGGACCCGCCGAACGTCGTGACCAGATCGATCGCCGGGAGCGACGCTGCGCCCACGCAGATCGGGAACGCGGCACGCTGCGCCGCGGCCCCACAGACCGAATCCTGCTCGGGCATAAGCTCGTGCACCGAAGACCCGACGAGGATCGGGCCCACAGGCGCGAGGAACAGCACGATGAGGAGCGCCTCCACCCCGAGCCCGATCGCACGTCCGGCCGAGACGCCATCGACGATGGCGACCGCCAAGCCGGAGGTGAGCAGCCCTGCCAGCAGAGCAGCAGCGAGCAACGCGAAACAGAGCCCGTCGCGGCGCTCGACCACCGGCCCGGGCTTGATGGCCGACACCGGCTCCGGCTCTTGGTCCGTCGCCGGATCGCGCTGTTCCGCCCGCACCGCGCGGACCACGATCACGAGCACGTAGACGATGACCGCCGCCATCGCCACGAGCACGACGTTGTCGAAAAGCTCCTTGCCGCTCACGCGGTCGTCGCGAGGTCAGGCGCCAAGGCCGCGTCGATCGCACCACTGAGCAACACCCAGACCGCGCTGCTGTTGACCGGCGTCGCGAAGGCTACCGCGGGCACATCGCCGTCGGCGAGCAGCCATAGGCCCGCGCCACGGGCGTCCACGACGTCGAGGACCACCTCAGACGGCCCGTCCGCATCCGTTCGCAAGTCGAGAGTCCAGCGGAGCGACTGAGTGCCCAGGACCGCGCGCAGCGCTTCACTGCTGATGACGCCGTCGAATGTGGCCTCTAGCTCGGCCATAGCCCCATCAGGCACGCCGTAGCCGGCATACGCCTCTGCCACTTCAGCCGGAAGCGGGAACGACTGGCCGTCGGGATCGAACGGCCGCGGCCCGAGGTCGGTCAGCTCCGCGACGAACCGCGGAAACTCATCGAGGGCGCCAAGGACGACGTTCTTGCCGTCTCCACCGTCTGGAACGGAGACGGTCGCGACGAGCGTCTGCCCCAGGAACAGCTCGACGACCTGCTCGCGGCCTGCGGCCAAAAGCCGGATCGTGCCGCGGACAGCGGGCGCGTCGAGCGTCGCCGCCAGAAAGGCGGTGGCCGACTCGAGGTCGTCGGCGTCCATCTCCAGGGCACCGAGCGCACGACCGACGATTTCGCGCGGCGCCGACGCCCAAAGCGCGAGGTCAGGACCGTCAAGGGCGAACTCAAGCATCGAAATCCACGCTCCCGATGATGTCCTGGAACACCTCGAAGGTGCTGGCGTAGTCCAAGGTCGCTGACGTTGCCGACAGCACGAGAGTCTTGCGCCCGAACGGGACGATCCACTGCTCGAGGGTGAGGTCGTCCCCGTCGCTGGAATAGGTCAGCAGGACGCGAGAGGCCGGACGCTCGCCGACCTCACACGCACCGGCGTCGATCAGCCGTGCGAACTCGAGCCTTTCGATGGCTCCGGCGGCGTGGCGTTCCACCAGGTCGCCCGGCGCGACGACTTCCGACTCGGTCTCCACCAGGACGTTGAAGTTCGGACGGAAGAAACCCGGGTCCTCGTCGGGCGCCACGAACGCCACGAGCGTGCCCACCAGCCCTTCGGCCGTCTCCCAGCCGTCCGGCGGGACGATCGAGACCGACGTGCCGATTGCAGTGGTCAAAAGATCGCCCCCCATGCCTTCTTGACGCCGCCCTTGGCCGCGTCGAAGCCATCACTGACCCTGTCGCCGACGGCCTTCCCGACGCCGCTGCCGATCACGGCTCCCGCGACGCCACCGACGCCCGCTCCGACCGCGACGCCGACGGGACCGCCGAACGCCCCGATCGCGGCACCAGCCTGAGCTCCGGCGTATCCGCCGGCCAGGCCGCCGGCTAGGCTGCCGGTCGCCGCGAAACGCTTCTTCTGCGTGTCGGCGACAACGATGTCGCCGATGTCCATCGCGATGCTGCCGATTCGGATCGCCTTGCCGGCGATCGACAGCGCCTTGACGACCTTCGCGTGCTTCTTGATCTCGCGCTGGAGGTCGCGCCAGTACGTCTTGCGCGACAGCCACGCTTTGAACTTGCCGACGCCTGCCGCAGCGACCCCCGGCTTGCGCACCAGGGAGTGGGTCTTCCACCAGGCAGCCCAGCGCTCCATCGCCTCACCGAGACCGCCAACGGTGTCCTTCGTCCAGTCTTTGGCGCCGTTGCCCTTGATCTTGTCGAGGGTGTCCTTCGCGAGCCCGAGGCCAGCGAGCTCGTTGAGCTGCTTCCAGAGGTCCGGGCGCTTCTTCTTGCTGATGGGATGCCGGCCGGCGCAGAGCGCGAGCAGGGCGCCAAAATCCTTGGACGTCCCGCGACCATCGGCGAGGCGCGCCAGAGCCGCTCGGCGGCGAAGCTCGTCGGACTGCCGCTGCGCGCTCGACTCCACCTGCGCGAGGCTCGCCCGCGCTTCAGCGACTCCGGATGTGATCCGGCTGGCGATCGCCGGCGGCGCGCCACCGGCGAGGCCCGGGGTGAGCCGCCCCTGGACACCGTGGAGGTTCCCTCGGACCGAGCGCAGCTTTCGCGCGGCGTCATCCATCGCCCTGTCGTCGAGTGAGATCCGCCCGCTCATCGCTTGGAGGCCGCCGCTTGCTCGAGCAGGCTGATCTGCTGGTCGAGGCGCAGCTTCCAGTTGCGCTGCTGTTCCTTGACCTTTGCGGCACCGGTCTTGAGCTGGGCAGCGAGCTCGCGGAGCTCGCCGGCGGTGGAGCGGAGGGTCGAGGAACGCGCGCCTGCACGCGCGTTCGCCCGCTGGCAGACGCCTCCCTCGCCGGGCACCCGGGTTGCGTCCATCGCGGAAGCCTGACTGTCGATCTCGGTCGCGATACTCGTCAGCTGATCAGCATGTTCGAGCATGGCCCCTGGATCTCCGGGCGGTTTGTCTCCCACCAGTCCGAGTGCTTGCGAGCGGAACGACATCAATACTGGTGTTGATGGGACACGGACGCGCACACTATCGGTGGTTCACCTCAGCTGCAATGCGAGACACTTCGAAGCGCCGCGCAGCCCAATCCTGCGCGTGCCCGCGAACCAAGAAGCCGCCGATCCGAAGCTCGATCGGAATCAATCGAGCCCTGCGGCGCCAATTCACTCCGCCGCCCTACCGACGAGAACCGCCGTGTTTCCTGGGGTTTCTCCCTGAATTATCACAGACTGAGCACGATGGGCCCGGCGCTCTGCGCGCAAAGACCAACCACGCCAGTCGGGATTCGGTACGGTTCCTGGCGTGCCGAGCACGGTGACCACAAAGAAGCGCTGCTGCAAGTCAGGGCCCAGGTGCAAGAAGTGCCCTGTCGTCTGGAAGCGACTCGAGAATGAAGGCCTCGCGTCGCGCGAAGGCAAGCGCAAATGGGAACCCACCTCAGGCAAGATCCCCAAGCGGGCGATGAAGGCCGCCCGCGCGCGCTGACGCTCCAGCAATCTCACGGCACGAGGCTGGAGCGTCAGCGGGGGGTTTCCCCGCTTCAGCGTGAAGGGGTGGTGCGCAGGATTTTAGCCTGACGCACCCGGCATCGACGGCCGCGCAGCGTGGCTTGGCGGGCCGGCGCTTTCGCGGCCGGCGCTTTCGCGACCGGCTGACAACGACTGCTCTAACGATGGCGGCGACGGCCCCGCACCGGGCGGCTGAGCAGCCACCACATGCCGAAGACCACCGGGACACAGCACAAGAACCAGACGAGCACGAATCTGGAGCCACGCCCCTTGCCGGCGTCAAACTGCCAGCCTGCCACCGTGAACAAGAGCGCCGTCACCACGTAGGCAACCAGGAGCATCAACGCACTGGTGGTTCGGTCGTGCGCCTCCAGCCAGCGCTCCGCCTGCTTGCGGCGGCTGGCACGGAACTGACCGGGCCGCGGTTCGTTGCGCAACTTGTTTGTGGCCCGCTCGCGCTGCGAGGACCAGCAATCGACCGCTGCTACGGACGCGACGGCGCTGAGGACCGCAACGAACAGCCCAACGCCCTGGGGAAGGTCGGGCTGCCCGGCCTCGTGCCAGACGAGGCCAGCCGCGAACGCCAGCACGACGAAGACCGCGATGGCCAGCGACCACCAGACAAGCCCGTGCTCACGAGCGAGCCGCCGCACTCGTTCCGTTCTCCTCGACGGCGTGCCGCGATAGCAGGTGTTGCCTACGGCAGATCCGCGATCGCGTCCTCGAACGACTTCTTGATGCCGGTGAGGAACGGCAGCTCCTCGCGGGTGTGGCGGCGGGCCTCGGCGCCTCGCAGGTGGCGCATGAGGTCGACGATGCGGGTGAGCTCTTCGGCTTCGAAGGCCAGGAGCCACTCGTAGTCGCCGAGGGCGAACGAGGAGACGGTGTTCGCGCGGACGTCGGGGTAGTCGCGGCCCATCATGCCGTGCTCGCGGAGCTGGGCGGAGCGGTCGCCGGGCTCGAGCAGGTACCACTCGAGGGAACGCACAAACGGGTAGACGCAGAGGTACTTCTGCGGGTCTTCGCCATCCCAGTAAGCGGGAACGTGGCCCTTGTTGAACTCAGCTTCGCGGTGCACACCGATGTTGGTCCACCACGGCGTAAGCGAACGGCCCAGGCGCGTGTGCTGCAGGCGCGCGATGGCCTCCTGGAGCTGGTCCGGGGTGTCGGCGACGAGCCAGAGCAGCAGGTCGGCCTCGGCGCGGAAGCCGACGAGCGAATAGGCGCCGCGCAGATGCACGCCCTCGACGCCGCGGATCGCGTCCTCGGCCTCGGCGGTCGCAGCAGCGCGCTCGGACGGCTCGACGCGGCGGTCGCCACGGTCGCCCGAGTAGGCGGCGTAGAGCGTGTACGCCTTGCCCTTCGGCTCGTTGCCGGAGATGGCCGGGACCTCGTACGTCTGCGTCTCTGACATCAGTTCGTGCTCCTCTGGTGCGCGCTCGCCAGCGACGAACCTGCGCCGCTGGCCAGAGGATCGCAGCCCGCGGGCCTACAACGCCGGGCGGTCCTCCGCGGCATCCCCGCGGGGTTCCAGCGGCGACCGCCCGCCGCCGAGCTGGGCGGCCGATCGGCGCACCAGCACCACGGCGCCGGCCACCAGCAGGATCGCCGCTGCGGCTGCGGCCACGCTCCACGGCAGCGGGACAAGCAGACAGGGGATGAGGAGGAGCAGGGCTGCGATCGCACCCCAGCCGACCGCGCCATCGCGGATGTCGTCGGCCGTCCAAGCCGGAGTCTGCTTCGCCTCATCGACGCCGATCCACAGCGCGGCCGCCGCGGCGACCGCGAGCAGGGCGATCGCGACTCCCCGGGCGACCTCGAGGCCGATGAGGTCGAGACCCCGGAGCAGAAAGCCGACGAGCAGCATCGCGACCCACACCCGCACGAGCACGAGGACGATCCGGCGCAGCGCAAGCATGGACGGACGGTAGCTGAGGTCGGTAGCAGCCCGCCAGGTACTGCCACGTCAGCTTCGCGGCGGCGCGTGCGCGAGCGCGAGCCGCAGCACATGCTGCGGCCCGGCGCCGCCGCCGAGGAACCGCTCGCCGTGGTCGACGAACCCCGCGCCGCGGTAGGCGGCGAGCGCGGCGGCGTTGCGCTCGTTCACGGTAAGCGCGATCGCGGTCGCAGCGGGATGGTGCCGCCGGGCGAACGCCGGCAGTGCCGCGAGCGCGCCGCGCGCGAACCCGCGGCGCCGCTGACGGCGGTCGATCAAGAACCCATGGAGGCCGACCTCGCTGGGGGCGGCGTAGCGGCGGGAGCGCGGCCCCCAGTCCAAGGTCAGCATCCCGACGACGACGCCGCCGGCGACGATCGCCACCAGATGCCGCGTGGGATCGGACTCAGCGGCGGGGACGATCGAGGCGCCGTATCCAGTCCACGCCTCCTCGTCACCGGGGTTCGGCTCAAGTGCGAGCAGGCCCGGACGCAGCTCCGGGGTCGCAGCGACGAGCCGGACGCCACTGCCGCGGTCGCGGTTGCTGTCGCCCGGCACGCCCACGGTCAGGCGCGCACCGGAGCGCCGACGCCCACGACGCGCCGCAGCAGCACATCGGCGGCGTCGCGGCCCTGGCGGATGCATAGCGGCACGCTGGTCCCGCGGTACGCCGCGCCGGCCAGCACGACCCGCGGCAGCGCCGTGAGCAGGTCGCCCTCGAGCGCGCCGATGCGCTCCAGATGCCCGGGCGCGTACTGCGGCAGGCCGCCGCTGACGCGGTGCACGCGGCTCGTCAACGGCGTCGTGCCGGCGGGGAAGCCGAGGACCGCCGCGAGCTCGCCGTGGATGGCAGCGACAATCGCGTCGTCGCTCATCGACTGGAACCGGACGTCGTCGATGCGGCCGGTCGAGCACTTGATGACGGCTGCGTGGGCATACGGCGCAGCGAGGTCGCGCGGCCGCTCGGGCCACTTCTGATCCAAGAACGTGCACGCCGTCATCAGCGTCCGCTCTCCACGCGGGACGAGGAACCCGGTGCCGCCGGGAACCCCGCTGAGCTTGGCCGGGTCGTACGCGAGCGCGACCTGGGCGACCGATGCGTACTTCAGGTCGTCCAGCGGACCGACCGTCCGCGGCGTGTGCGGCCGCAGCAGCGCAGCGGCGACCGGCGCGGGGACGGCGAGCACGATCCCGTCGTAGGCCGTGGCCTCGTCAGCCGCGTGCCCGTCGAGACGCACCCGCCCGCGGTCGCCAAGCTCCAGCGCTGCGACGCGCTCACCGGACCGCAGCTCCGCTCCAGCTGCACGCACGGCGGCGAGCAGCTCGTCGGCGATGCGCTGCATGCCATCGCGCGGTCCCATGAACACCGGCGACGGCCTCGCGCCAGCGGGCGGCGGAGGCGGCGCCGTCTGGCGCAGGCCGCGCAGCAGCGAAC
>JAEYAL010000053.1 GCA_023404805.1 Actinomycetes bacterium
GGCTGGCGGCGGCGGGAACCATCGGGCGCGGGCTTCTCGTCAGGTTTGCCACGGCATAGGACACCAACCATGACGAGAACGCCGCGAGCGTCCGGCCCGACGGGGTTCTCGTCAGGTCTGGTCCGGCATCGGGCACCAACCACGACGAGAACGCCGCACAAGCCGGCGGCGGGCCTTCGCCGGAGTTTCAACACGGCGTGCGCTTCGACGCTCGCGGACGAAGCGGTTCTCGGAACCTCTCCCATGGCATAGAGGGGCAGGTGTTCCGAGAACCTGCCAGGCCGCCGCTAGCTTGACATAACGGCGCCCCTCGCCCGCCAGCCGCGCCAGCGCGCGATGGCCCGCCGCCGCATCGGCCAAGTCGCCGCCAACCGCCGCGAAGCGCCGCCTACGCCAAGTCGCCAACCACCGACAGACACCGCAGCCCGAACGACGCTGGTTGGCGCACCGATCTGGTGCGACAACCAGCGTCGATCAACGGGTGTATTGATCTAAGCGGCGCGGCGGCGCCAGGCGCGGACCGCGTCCTTCGCCGCCTGCTCGGCTGCGCGGTTCAACCGCGCTGTAGCCGTCGTCCCGCTCCCGTCGAGCGGCTGCGCCGCTGCAGCAGCGGCCGGCATCAGCCGACTTCCTTGCGGAGTTCGGCGATCGCTGCCATCAGTCGACTTCCTTGCGCAGCACCCGCACGAGGCCGATGCCGAGCGGCACCGCGATCCACATGGCGGCCGTGGCGAGGACCTGGGCCCAGGCCTGGCCGCTCATCGCGGCGTCCGGCTCGATCAGGCGCATCCAGGTGGTGCCCGTGTCGAGCCACTGCTGGACGTCATGCAGCGAGCTGAACGCGTCGGTGATGCCGCCCCAGATCGTCGGCAGGACGAAGTACAGGACGATCGCGAGCGCCGAGTTCAGCAGCAGCGTGCCGAGGGCGAGTCCGGACAGCATGTTGAGCTGCTGGAAGACGACGATCTCCAGCAGCGACGAGAAGCTGAGGCCCCAGTCGGACTTGGTCTCGCCGGCGATGGGCGCGAGCAGTGCGAACACCGCCGCGACCGCCAGCGAGATGACGACCGCGGCCAGCGCGAGGACCATCGAGCCGAGCACCTTCGCCGTGATGACGCGGCCGCGGGAGGGCACGAGCGAGAACGTCGTCAGGACGGTCCGCTGTCCCCATTCGCTGGTGGCCGCCAAGACCCCGAGGACCGGCAGCAGGATCGCGAGCGGCAGCTGCGCGAGCGCCGCGAGGTTGGTGAATGAGCGCGTCTCTGGATCGCCGACGCCCACGGCGATCGCCAGGACGACCACGACGATCGCGGCCACACCGATCAGCAGCCACTTGCCGGCGCGCGTGTCGGTCATCTTTCGCAGCTCGACGCCCACCAACGTGGTCATCGGGACGCTGGCGCCAGGCGAGTCCGACCGCGTCTGAGCGGTCTTGCGGGCGCGGACAGGGTTGGGGCTGGCAACGGCGCTCATGCCGCCACCTCCTCACGGATCGAGTGGGTGTGGTCGTGGTTGCTCGTCAGGTCGAGGAAGAGCTGCTCGAGATCGGCGCCGCTGGCACGCAGCTCCGTCAGGACGACGCCGGCGTGGGCGGCGGCCCGGCCGACGTCGACCGGATCGGCGGCGACCGAGAACTCGCCACCGCGCGCGGTGAACGTGAGGTCGGCCGTCGACAGCGCCCGCTCGAGGCCGGCCGGGTCGATGCTGCGGACGACGGTCGAGGTGCCGCCGAGCAGCTCTTCCTTGGTCCCGTTCAGCTGCACCTGGCCGCGGCTCACGATCACGAGGCGGTCGGCGATCGCCTCCACCTCGCTAAGCAGGTGCGACGACAGCAGCACCACGCCGCCGGCGTCAGCGAAGTCGCGCAGCAGGCCGCGCATCCAGCGGATGCCTTCGGGGTCGAGGCCGTTGGCGGGCTCGTCGAGGATCAGGATGCCCGGGTCGCCGAGCAGCGCATGGGCGATCCCGAGCCGCTGGCGCATGCCCAGCGAGTAGTCGCCGACGCGCTTCTTGCTCGCGGGTCCAGCGAGCTGCACGCGCTCCAGCAGCTCGTCGACGCGCGAGAGCGGCACGCCGAGCACCCGCGCAGACAGCATCAGCGTCTCGCGGCCCGTGCGGCCCGCGTGCTGCGCCGATGCATCGAGCAGCACGCCGACCCGCAGGCCGGGGTTGCCCATCGCGCTGTACGGCTTGCCGTCGATCAGGGCGGTCCCGCTCGTGGGGATGGTCAGGCCGACGAGCGCGCGCATCGTGGTCGACTTGCCCGCGCCGTTGGGTCCGAGGAAGCCGGTCACGGTGCCGGGCTCGCAGGTGAAGGACACGTCGCGCACGGCGGCGTGGTCGCCGAACCGCTTCGTGAGGTTGTTGATTTCGATCATGGACCGATCCTGCGCTGCCGCCAGCGGCGCAGCTACGGCCGAAAGGCGGCGCCTGCAGCGACGCCGGTCGGCGCGTGCTGCGACCTCGGAGAGGGGCGGCGCGACCGAAGTGCGCGGCCTGCCGACTTTGGTCGCATCGAGGCCGACGACCGGCCGTCGCGGGCGCAGCCCTTCGGCAATACGCTGGCAGGCGATGGCCACCGCCTCGCTCACTCCCGCGCGTCTGCAGCGGTTCGTCCCGCGGTTCATGCGCGTCCACGAGGGCGAGCTCGACAAGACGCGCGCCGACCGGACTCGCAAGGACTGGTTGGTCGACATCACCGCGTTTGTCTGCGCGGTCGGGTTCGGCGTCCTCCTGCACATCGACGCGGTGAACAAGGAAGCCGGCGGGCCGAGCGAGCTGCTCTTGGTCGCCGACGTGATCCTGCTGCCGGTCGGCGCGGCGACGCTCTTCTGGCGGCGCCGCTGGCCGTTCTGGGTCGCGGTCGCGACAGGCGTGATGAGCATCTTCGCGTCGTCGCTGGGCGTCGCCTGCTTGATCGCGACGTATGCGCTCGCGGCGTACGCCCGGCAGGGGCGCGCCTACCTCGGCTTGGCCATCCTGTTCCTGACGGTCCCCCTGACCACCGTCTTCTGGTCGATCGACCGGGAGTTTTGGACGAACTTCACCTTCGGGCTGATCGCGACGGCAGCCGCGTTCGCCTGGGGCTCCTTCGCTGGCGCCCGCCGCCAGCTGCTGCTCTCGCTCGAAGACCGCGCCGCCCGGGCCGAGTCCGAGCAGCAGCTGCGCGTCGACCAGGCACGCCTCCAGGAGCGCAACCGGATCGCCCGCGAGATGCACGACGTGCTCGCCCACCGCATGTCGCTCCTGTCGGTGCACGCGGGCGCGCTGGAGTTCCGCCCCGACGCCCCGCCCGAGGACGTCGCCCGCGCTGCGGGCGTGATCCGCGCCACGGCGCATGAGGCGCTCGAGGAGCTGCGCACCGTCATCGGCGTGATGCGCGTCGCGGACACCACCGGCGGCGCCGCAGATGGCGAAGCGGCAGCCGCGGCCGCAGGCGTGCCCGAGGCGCCCCAGCCGACCCTCGCCGACGTGCCGCGCCTCGTCGATGAGTGGCGGCAGGCCGGCGCCCGCATCGAACTCGCGATCACGCCAGCGGCCCTCGACCAGCTCCCGCCGACCGTCAGCCGCACCGCCTACCGCGTCGTCCAGGAGTCGCTGACGAACGTCGGCAAGCACGCGCCGAACTCGAAGGTCACCGTTGAGATCGGCGGCGAGCCTGGCCAGACGCTCACGGTCTCGGTGGTCAACGCCATCACCGTGGGCGTGCCCGTTGGCGGGAGCGCGATCCCGGGCACGGGCCTTGGCCTCGTCGGTTTGCGCGAGCGCACCGAACTCGTCGGCGGCGTCTTCGCCGCCGGCATCGACCCTGATCTGCGCCGCTTCGTCGTCGAAGCGCGCCTGCCCTGGAGCACCGCATGAGCGTCCCGATCCGCGTCCTGCTCGTCGACGACGACCCGCTCGTGCGCGGCGGCTTGTCGCTGATGCTGTCCGGGTCTGACGCGCTCAGCGTCGTCGGAGAAGCGGAGGACGGCGCCTCGGGCGTCGAGGCGGTGGCGTCCCTCTCACCTGACGTCGTGCTGATGGACATCCGCATGCCCGGCCTCGATGGGCTCGCGGCGATCGAGCGGCTCAAGGAGCGCGGCCACACCAGCCAGGTGATCGTGCTGACGACGTTCGACGCCGACGACCAGGTCGTCCGCGCCCTGCGCGCCGGCGCCGCGGGGTTCCTGCTCAAGGACACGCCGCCGGCCGACATCGTCCGCGCGATCGAGCGGGTCGCAGCTGGCGAGCCGATGCTCTCGCCGGCGATCGTGCAACGGCTCATCGACCAGGTCGCCGACAATCCCGCGGTCGAGCGCCGCGCGAAGGCGGCCGCGCTCCTGCGGGAGCTGACCGAACGCGAGCACGAGGTCGCCCTTGCCGTCGCCGAGGGCAAGAGCAACGCCGAGATCGGCGCCGAGCTGCACCTGAGCGTCGCCAGCGTCAAAGCCGTCGTGTCGCGTGTGCTCTCAAAGCTGGACGCCGCGAACCGCGTCCAAGTCGCGCTGCTCGTCCGCGACGCGGCTGAAGCGGGGTGACGCGCGCCGCTGGCGGGGCGCGAGCGCTGCCTCGTAGCACTGCATCACCTGCGTGGCGATCGCTGACGGCGCGAAGCGCTCGAGCGCGTCGCGCTGGGCGGCGGCGCCGAGCTTGGCGGTGAGGCTGGGGTGCGTGCGCAGCGTGCGCAGGACGCGGGCGTAGTCGGCGTGGTCGCCAGGCCGGGCGTGGAGGCCGGTGACGCCGTCGCGGACGATCTCCAGCGGCCCGCCAGCGGCGGCGCACACCACCGCGCAGCCCGCGGCCATCGCCTCGGGCACGACCTGGCCGAACGGCTCGGGGATCCGCGATGCGTGCACGACGACGTCGGCCTGCGCGAGCTCGTCCCAGACGTCGTCGACGTAGCCGACGAAGCTGACGCGGTCCGCGATCCCAAGCTGAGCCGCGAGGGTGCGCAGCGAAGCCGCGTAGTCCGTCTCCCCGAAGAGCGGCTCGCCGAGGATGCGCGCTTCGGCGGCTGGATCGCACGCGAAGGCGTCGGCGAACGCGCGCAGGAAGACGTCCTGGCCCTTCCACTCCGCGATGCGCCCCGTCATCGCGACGACGAACCGCGATGGGTCGGTGGCCCGGCGCCGCGTCCCGGCGCATGCTGGCAGCGGGTCGTGGATGACGGGCTGGCGGACGCCCGCGGGGCGGTCTCCGAGCACGCTCTGCCGGGTCGACTCGCTGACGCTGATCAGGCCGCTCGGCACCGTGCGGGCGTAGCTGCGCAGGGCCGGCACGGCCGGGCGCGGCAAGTACTCCGGCACGATCCGGTCGCGCGCGTGCCACACGCTTGGGATGCCCGCCTGGCGCGCCGCCATGTGCCCGTAGACGTTGGCCTTGAGCGAGTTCGCGTGGACGAGATCGGGGCCGAGTTCCCGCAGGCGGCCGGCGAGCCGGCGGGCGTAGCGGGCGGTGTCGGTGATCGCCGCGACAGGCAGGGAGGGGCCGACGTGGCTGCGCGACAGCGTGCGGGTGCGGGGTGGCAGCTCGAGCACCTCGACGCTGACCCCGGCTCCGGTCAGCTCGCTGGCGAGCCAGCCGTCCTCGGCCAGGATCACGTGCGGGCGCACACCGGTCAGCGCAGGGAGCAGCCGCGTGAGGGCGCGCTCGGCACCCGACGGCACCGCCACGTGGTTGAGGTAGACGACATCGAGCGGCATCGCCGAGGTTCCGAAACGGCTTTCAGTGGAAGGGAACCGGGGTGGGCGCCGGTGCGATTGGCTACGTAGAGTAGTGCATCGACTCGACCCTGTGGGACCGGGGTATTTGCGAATACGCGCAACGCTCCCGGCGGCGGTAGGCTCGGCCGGTGTCAGCCCCTGTCCCGCCTGCGCCCGCGCCGCTCACCGTCGCGATCGTGCAGGGCGCGGCCGACGTGGCTGGCGCCGAGCGCCAGCTGCTCGCGGAGCTCGCGGGCCTCGACCGCTCAGCGGCCGCCGCACGGGTGCTGCTCTTCGGCGA
>JAEYAL010000106.1 GCA_023404805.1 Actinomycetes bacterium
GCGCCGAACTGCGCGTGCAGCCCGCTGCGGGCTGCGCCGCCGAGGCCAGCCGCCGCCTCGACCGCGCGGCAGCGCTGCTCGAGACGATCGACGAGACGCTCAGCCGCTTCCGCCCTGACAGCGAGCTCTGCCAGCTCAACGCCGACCCGCGCACGCACGTACCGGCGTCGCCGCTGATGCTGCGCTTCGCCGAGGCCGTCGGCTGGGCGGGCCGCAGGTCCGGCGGCCTGGTCGATGCGACCTGCCTGCCGCAGGTCGAGCGCGCTGGCTACGTGCACCACTTCGACCTGGCTGGAGCGGGGTTCCGCCCCGCCCCAGCCCCGCAGCAGCCCACGGTGGCGACGGCCGACGACGCCTGGCGCCACGTCACCGCGGGGCCAACTCATGTCGACCGCCCGGCGGGCGTCCGCCTCGACAGCGGCGGCATCGGCAAGGGCCTCGCGGCCGACCTCGCCGGCCAGCTGCTGCGCGGCGCGCCCGCGTGGATGGTCGACTGCGGCGGCGACTTGCGCATCGGCGGCACGGCCCGGGTGCCGCGCGCGGTCGACGTGCTCGACCCCGTCGACCCGGAGCATGCCGTGCACCGGCTGCACGTCAGCAGCGGCGCCGTCGCCACCAGCGGCATCACGCGCCGCTCGTGGGACCAGGACGGCGTCCGCAGCCACCACCTCATCGACCCCCGCACCGGTGAGCCGGCCAACACCGGGATCCTGCAGGTCACGGCGCTCGCGCCGACTGCGCTCGAGGCCGAGGTGCTGGCGAAGACCGCGCTGCTGCGCGGGCCCGAGCAGGCGCACCGCGTGCTGGAGCACGGCGGCGTGATCGTCGCCGAGTGCGGCGCGGTGACCGTGGTCGCACCTCCGCGGGTCGAACGGGCCCGGCGGACCCGCGAGAGCCGTGCTTCGTTCCACCTGCCGGGACGCCCGCCCGCGACCCGCCACGTCTGGAGGCGCTAGTCGTGGTTCTTGCCGATCTCAGCGTGATGTGGATCACCACCCGCGCCGCAGGCGTGGTCGCGCTCGTCGCGTCGACCGCGTCGGTGGTCCTGGGGCTCGCGCTCGCGGGCCGCGTCGGCGCACGCCGCAAACGCGGCCTGCTGGGCGACGTGCGCGTGCTGCACCAGACGCTCGGCGTCGCCACGCTGGTCGCCCTGGCCGTGCACGCCGGGACGCTCCTCCTCGACCCGTGGCTCAAGCCGTCGCTCGTCGACCTGCTCGTGCCCTTCAGCCTCGACTACCGCCCGCTCTGGACTGGCCTCGGGATCATCGCCGGCTACGGGCTGGTGGTGCTCGGCTTGTCTGGGTTCCTGCGCGGCCGCAAGGGCACGCGCTGGGCGGCCATCCACCGCTTCGCTGGCCTGACTTGGGTCCTGAGCATCGGCCACACGCTAGGCGCAGGTACCGACGCGGGAGCCACGTGGCTCACCGCGCTCACCACGGCCTGCGTGGTCCCGGTCGCAGGCTGCTCGCCCTGCGCCTCAGCCGCGCCGCGCCGCGCCTTTCGCAACAACCCGCGCCTTAAGGCGCTCGTACGAGATTCAGATCACACAACGAGAGCGCCGCGCCGATGATTTGACCAGTTACGCGCCACCGCGCGCACCGCTCCACCCATGCTCGCCACCTTCCCAGCCCGCATCCGCCGCCTGCTCCACGCCGGCCGCACCGCCAGCGACCTCACGCCCGAGGACTACAAGCAGATGCGGATCACGGGCACGGTCGAGTACCTCGCCGGCGCCATCACGCTCACGGCGGCCACACTCCTGCCCGACCCCGACGGCTCCGACCACGTCCCGTACCTGGTCCTCGCCCTGATCGGCGTCCTGCTCGCCGGCCTGCGGTTCACGTCGCCGCAGCGGCTCGAGGTCGTGCGGGCGTCGATCGTCATCGGGTTCGTCTACATCGCGGCGATCATCGCGGTCGCCCGGCCGGTCGGCCCGACGCCGTTCTTCTTCCTCTGGCCGATGCTCACGGCCGCGTACTTCCTGGGCCGCCGCGACCTGGCGATGTTCACCGGCGCGTTCGCCGTGTCCCTCGCCGCGGGCCTGTTCGCCAACGGCGCCGCCAGCGTGACGCCGGTGATGTTCATGCCGACGTTCTCGGTGATCCTCATCGTCAGCTGCCTCGTGCTCGCGCTGCGCGAGCGTGTCGACGGCCTGATGGGCGACCTCGCTTACACGGCGTCGACCGACATGCTCACCGACCTCCCGAACCGCCGCACGTTCGAAGAAGCCTGCGACCGCGAGCTTGAACGGGCCCGGCGCTCGGGGACGCCGATGTCGCTCGCGATCTTCGACCTCGACCACTTCAAGGCGATCAACGACCGGCTCGGCCACGCCGAGGGCGACCGCGCGCTGAAGCGGTTCGCGTCGATCCTCAAGGAGCAGTGCCGCGTCGTCGACTTCCCGGCCCGCATCGGCGGCGAGGAGTTCGCGCTGATCCTGAGCAACGCCGACGCCGAAGGGGCCGCGATCTTCGCCGAGCGCCTGCTGGCCCGCGTCATCGACGTGACGAAGCACGACATCGCGCCGCTCGCGGTCAGCATCGGGATCTCGCAGATGCACAGCGACCGCGACACGCAAGACGTGCTCCTGCTCGCCGCCGACCGCGCGCTCTACGAAGCCAAGAACACCGGCCGCGCGAAGGTCGTCATCGCGACTCCCGTGCCCGCGTTCCGCGCCGATCACACCGGTCAGCGCCTCGAGCTGCGCCAGTCAGAGCAGCTCCCGCCAGCAGCCTGAACCGGGCCAGGTATGGGCCCCTGACACCGTTTCAGGGGACAAATGCGTCGTCTGGACGCTGCATTACGCCGGAACTTAGGGTCCAGGCCCCATCCCAGTCATACCGGTTTCCGCCGATAGGTCCGGCATGCGGTCCTCGGCCCCCACGCAACGATGACGACGGCAGTCGAGCGGCTTCGATCCCTGTCGCGTGCAGGGAGAAACTCTGCGCACGTCTCCCTGGATGACCACAGCCTGATGCGGTTCGCCGGGGCTGCGCAGCTCGCCGCGGGCGGACTCCTCCTCCTCGTGATGCTCGCGGTGCCGGACCCGGACCGCAGCGATCACATCGCCTACGCGCTCCTGGCTGGCATCGGCCTGGTCGGTGCGGTCGTGCGGTGGTCGCTGCGGCGCGCGAGCACGCCGGTCGCCCGCGCCTGGAACGTCGGCTGCATCCTCTACATCGGCGGCGTCGTCGCGGTCTCTCGGCCGGTCGGCCCCGCCGCCTTCCTGATGCTCTGGCCGCTGCTCGCGACCGCGTACTTCCTTGGACGCCGTGACCTCGGCGCCGCCCTCGTGCTGATGGCCGCGACGCTGCTCGCCGGGCTCACGTTCAACACCTCGGTCGCGCCGGGCGACCTGCCGCTGGAGTTCGTCCCGGTCGTCGCGATCGTGGGCTTCGCGAGCCTGATGATGGCCCTGTTGCGTGAGCGGATCGACCGGCTCATCACCGACCTGGAGCGCACCGCGTCGACCGACGGGCTCACCGGCCTGCCGAACCGCCGCAGCTGGAACGCGTCCTTCGTGACCGAGATCGAGCGGGCGCGCCGCAGCGGCCAGCCGCTCTCGATCGCGATCTTCGACCTCGACCGGTTCAAGGCGATCAACGACTGCCTCGGCCACGCCGAAGGCGACCGCGCCCTGATGCGCTTCGCGAGCCTGCTCGCCACCGAGTGCCGGTCGTTCGATGTGCCGGGCCGCCTCGGCGGCGAAGAGTTCGGCCTGCTGCTCGCCGGCGCGAACGCCGAAGGCGCCGTGGCGTTCGCTGAGCGCCTGCGCAGCCGCCTGGAGCTCGTGACGCGCCACGACGAGACGCCGTTCACGGTCAGCACCGGCGTGGCTGAGCTCGACGTCCACGCCGAGGACATCGAAGCGATGATGCTCGCCGCCGACCGCGCGCTCTACCGCGCGAAGGACGAGGGGCGCGACCGAGTGGTCGTCGCCGACCTTCCCAAGCTCGCGCCCCTGCCAGAAGATGAAGTGAGCGGGACGGACCCGCTCGAGGCGCTCGGCCAGAGCGCCGAGCAGCGCCTAGAGCGGCGAGCAGCTCTCGCTGTCGGTGACCTTGAAGCTCGACCCGCAGCCGCAAGCCGCGACCACGTTCGGGTTCTCGACCTTGAAACCAGCGCCAGTCAGTGCCTCGACGAAGTCAATCACTGAGCCCTCGACGTAGGGGAGCGAGTCGGGATCGACGAGGATGCGAAGCCCGCGGTCCTCGAAGATGTTGTCGTCGCCACGCTGCTCGTCGAAGGCGAGCTGGTACTGAAAGCCGCTACACCCGCCGCCCTTGACGCCGACGCGCAGGCCGGCGACCGCGATGTCCGCGTTCTGGGCCGTGAGGTACTCGCGGACCTTGTCCGCGCCCTTGTCGGTGAGAGTGATCATGGTGTCTGATTGGCTCCGGGGTCGATCACGGACGATCGCGGCGGGTGGCAAGCGTCGCACCCCCAACGATAGAAGCTTCGGCATTCCGGCAGGAGTACCTAAGTGAGTTATCGGTCCGCTTCCAAAAGTGTAGTAGGCCCGAGACCCCGCTACCTTCTTAAGCATGCCCACCCCAGAGGAGCTGCAGACGCGGATCGAAGATGCGATCCCCGGTGCCAAGGCCGTCGTCGTCGACACCACTGGCACCCAGGACCATTTCCGCGCCGAAGTCAGCAGCCCCGCGTTCGCTGGCCTGTCCCGGATCGCGCAGCACCGCCTGGTGTACGACGTGTTCGGCGACGAGATCGGCGGCGCGATCCACGCCCTCTCCCTCAAGACGGAGCCGTCATGAGCCAGCCGAGCCTGTCCGACCAGATCAAGTCTGCCATCGAGCAGAACGAGGTCATCCTCTTCATGAAGGGCACGCCTGACGCGCCCGCTTGCGGCTTCTCGGCCCGGACCGCCGGGACGCTCGAGTCGATGAAGGTGCCGTTCGCGAGCGTCGACATCCTGCCGGATCCGCGTATCCGCCAGGAGCTCTCGGCCCTGTCGAACTGGCCGACCATCCCGCAGCTGTTCGTCAAGGGCGAGCTCGTCGGCGGCTGCGACATCGTCGTCGAGATGGCCGAGTCCGGAGAGCTGCAGACGCTGCTCGGCGTCGAGGGTGCTGAAGGCGTCGTCACCGACAGCGCCGACGAGCCGGCTCCTCTCCAGATCGAGAACCGGCTCTAGCCCGCCTGTTTGGCGCGCGCCCGGCGGCGGCCGGGCGCGCTGCCTGCCTGCGGCGAGGCCTTAGCGCTTCGGGCGCAGCGTCGCCGCGGCCGCGCCTTCGAGCGCGTACGTCGGGAGCTCCTGGACCAGCTTGACCTGGTCGAAGAGCGCTTCGAACTCGTCGTCGTCGAGGTCGGCTTCCTCGGAGTCGCCGGTGAGCAGCTCCAGGGCGGAGGAGCCTGACAAGCCCGGGAGCACCGCGACCCGGATGCCTGAGAGGCCGTCGTTGGTGTAGTCCTTGCGCAGCGCCTCGAGCGTCTTCGGCCCGCCGGACACGGGGCCGTCCTCACCGAACAGCTCCTCGAGGAACGCGTCCTCTGAGAGGCCGCCGCCGCCGAGCGAGTCGGCGAGCACGACGATGCCGGTGCGCTGGCCTGCGGCGTAGCGCGGGATCTTCACCTTGACCGGGATCTCGCGGCGGTCGCCGGTCGAGCCTTGGACCACGACCACGCGCAGCGTCGCGGTCTTCCCGGCGCGGATCGACTTCGGGGCCTTGACGCGGACGATCTCGAGCTGGTCGGCCTCGTTGCGGAAGGTCACGTCGACCTTGACGCGGTCGACGAGCCGCAGGAACCGCTCGCCGATCGTGATCCCGCTGACGGCCGAAGCGACGGCGTCGACGACTCCCAGCTCGACGCCGCCGAGGCCGTCGGGCTCAGCCTGCACCGCGTCGCTGCACTGCTGCAGCGGCTTCTCGTTGTTTTTCAGCAGGATGGTCGTGCAGGTGCGGGCCGCGCCGCCGACGGCAGGCTGGTTCGTGAGGCGCTGCATGGCCAGGCCGGCGTTCGTCGCGGCAGCCAGCGGCAGCAGCGCGCCCGTCACGCCGCCGCGCACCGGGCGCTCGTCGACGATCGAGGCGGTGGCCGACTGCACCACCGCGCCGGCGCCGTCGCGGATGGTCGTCTCGAGCGGGATCGTGGCCGGCGCCGCGCCGAGCACGCCGCCGATGGCTGCGGTGCCGTCGAAGCCGATCGTGCCGACCGGGCCGACGGGCTCGCCGAGCTTGTAGGTGACCTGGTCGCCGATCGCGGGCGACGTGATGATCGCGTTGATCTGGGCGCGTTCCATCGTGATGCGCGACGGGCCGGTGCCGTTGAACGGGTGCCCGAACGCCCACACCTTGTCGCCATCGACGTACGTGACCGTGCCGATGGCGCCCGCGGTGACGTCGCCGGTCACGATCGTCGCGGCGACGGCGTCGCCCGGCTTGAGGCCGCCTGCCGGGGCGGTCTGGGCGCGCTTGGCAGCCGGGGCGATCAGCAGCGGGAACTTGGCCTTCGCGGCGGCGCTCTGCAGCGCGGCCGCGAGCGGGCCGCGCGGGCCCGACACCGTGAGCGGGATCGCGCCCCAGGTGCCCGTCGCCGACTTCGCCGCCTTCTCGCTCTTCTTCGACGGGGCCGCCGCACCGGTCTTCGGGCTCGCCTCGCCAACGGGCGGGGCCGCGGGAGCGTTGGCGAGCGTCGGCGTGGCCAGCATCGACTCGATCGGGGTGATGCCGGCGACGAAGTTGTCGTACTGGCCGATGCCAGCTGCGAGCGCGCCGATGACGCGCGAGACGCCGTCGGGCCCCGGGCAGCTGACCGGCGAGCCGGAGAAACCCTGGCCGATGCCGGTGTCCTTGATCGCGTCGCCGCTGAAGCGCGCGATGATCATGGCGTCGGCCGGGCGCGGGCCGCCGGCGACCGACAGCACCGTCGCGTCGAACGTCGTCGGCTCCAGGCCCTGGACCACCGACGAGACCGTGCACTGCATCCCCGCGCGGACGTCGCCCAGGTACATGATGGGCGCGCCAGCGGCGTGCGCTGCGGCTGGCAGCAAGGAAAGCGAGAGCGTGGTGGCCGCGGCGGCGGCACCGAAGAGCGAGCGGTGCATGACGGCGGATGGTACGGCGCGGAGCGACGCGGCGTAGCACTGTGTGGACAGAAGCGCCGCAGGGGCGGAGCCGCCTGCTTTGCGACGCGGCGTAGCACTGTGTGGACAGAATCGCCGCAGGGGCGGAGCTGCCTGCCAAAGCGACGCGGCGTAGCACTGTGTGGACGGACGCCCGCTCCTGCTGGCCGCGCGGCGACGCCCGCCTACGCGTTACGTTGTCGGGCGCATGTCTGTCGCTCTCGTCTCGGACTCCACGCATTACCTGCCGGCTTCGGCGCTGGAGGGCCACGAGCTGCACACCGTGCCGCTCTGGCTCGTCGAGGACGGCCGGGCCACACGCGAGGACCTCATCGGCGACTGGACCGAGCTCTACCGCGCGTTGCGCGCCGGCGAGCGTTCGCTGTCGACGTCGCAGCCGTCGGTCGGCGAGTTCCTGGAGCGCTACGAACCGCTGCTCGAGGCCGGCCGCGACATCGTTTCGGTCCACATCACCACCGGCATGTCGGGCACGGTCGAGACGGCCCGCCAGGCGCGCGAGGCCGCGCTGGAGAAGTTCCCCGGCCGGACCATCGAGATCGTCGACAGCGGTTCGACGGCTGGTGGCCTTGCGCTCGTCGTCGCCGCTGCGATCCGCGCGGCCGAGCAAGGCAAGAGCGCCGCGGACGTCGCCGCGGCCGCTGATCAGGCGAGCCGCGCGATGAAGGTGCGCTTCGGGCTGGACACGCTCGACTTCCTGCGCCGCGGCGGGCGCGTCGGCCGGGCGCAGGGCCTGCTGGGCTCGACGCTGCAGATCCGGCCGATCCTCAAGCTCGACGGCGGTCCCGGTTCGGTCAACGAGACCGTCGAGAAGATCCGGACGAGCTCCAAGATGCGCCAGCGCCTGCTGCGGTTCTTCGACGAGTACGCCGCCGAAGGCCTCGACGGCTGGATGGTGATGCACATCATGGTCCCGGAGATCGTGGAGGAGTTCACGGAAGCCGGCCGCAACGTGATCGGCACGGAGCCGCTCGCGATCTGCGAGGCAGGCCCGGTCGTCGGCGCCCACACTGGCCCGGGGATGATCGGCGTCGCTGCGGCGCCGGCCGAGCTCGTCGGCACGGGCAAGCTCGGGGCCTAGCGCCCCGGCGGGCTCCGCCCCTGCGCCTGGGACACTCGGGTGCAGATGCAGCGCCCGGTGATCCAAGTGACGGCGTCCAGCGCGTTCATCGCGCGGGCGGTCGTCATCATCGCCGCCACGCTGGCCGTCTTGGCGGTCCTCTGGGAGCTGCGCGGCCCGATCATCTGGGTGCTGATCGCGGGCATGCTCGCGACCGCACTGTCGCGCCCGATCGACCGGCTGTCGCAGCACATCCCGCGCGCGCTGGCGGTGCTGCTCACCTATATCGCGCTCGTCCTGATCCCGGTCGGGCTGTTGCTCCTCGCCATCCCGCCGCTCGTCAACGAGGCCGCGAACCTGATCCGCTCGCTGCCGCGGCTCATCCAGGACCTCCAGGACGCGCTGCAGTCCAACCGGCAGGTCGAGAGCCTGCTGCGCGACTTCGACCCGCTCGACGCGCTCAAGGAGCAGGCGTCGAGCATCCCGAGCCGCCTGCAGGACGTCGCGTCGATCATCGGCTCCATCGGCCTCGGCGCCCTGAACTCGATCGTCGCCGCGCTGACCATCGTGATCCTCAGCGTGTTCTTCGTGTCGTCCGGCGGCCGGTCGATCCGGCGCGGCATCGACCTCTATGGCGGCGACCGCACGATCCTCTTCCACCGGATCGCCGAGCGCACGAGCCGCGCCATCGCCGCCTACTTCGCCGGGACGCTGCTGATCGCGTTCGTGGGCGGCGTGACGTCGTACGCGATGATGGCAATCATCGGCATCCCCTATGCGACGGCGCTCGCGGTGCTGTGCGGCCTCGCGTCGCTGATCCCGATGTTCGGCGCGACGATCGCCGCCGTGTTCGTCGGCATCATCGCGGCGCTCACGGGCACGTGGACCGACGTCGCGATCTGGACGGTCTGGGCCGTCCTCTACCAGCAGGCCGAGAACAACCTCGTGCAGCCGCAGATTCAGAAGCGCACGGTCGCCGTGCCGCCGGTCGCGACCGTGATCGGCGTGCTGTTCGGCAGCTCGCTGCTCGGCGTGCTCGGGGCGATCATCGCCATCCCGGCCATTGCCGCTGCCATCGCGATCGGCGAGGAGTGGTCGGCGTGGAAGCGCGGCGGCGCGTCGGTCCTCGGCGGCCGCGAGTACGAGCAGGCCGCGAAGGCGCGCGCGGCCGTGCTCGCCGCCGACGCCGAGGGCTGAGCGGGCGCGTCTGCGACGCGGCGCGAACTCCCGTCATCCGCGGTTGCCAGGCGACCGCGAACCACGGGAGTCCGGCTGGCCGCGGGTTAGATGCCGGTCGCGCTGAAGTTCGCGACCACGTGCTGCTGCCACGCCGTCGCGTTGGTCGCGGCCGAGATGGCGAGGTAGACGCGGCTGGGCAGCGCGACGGCTCGCTTGAGGCGCAGCTTGCCCTGCGTGTAGACCGACAGCTCGCCGTTCCTGTAGGTCACGTTGACGAGGATCCCTGCCGTGCGCAGGCGGATGCCGGGGTCGGCGGTCTGCGCGTAGGTGAGGCTGTTCGCGGTGCTGCCGGTGGCGATGCCGACGAACGCCGCGGCCGGGTCCGACGGCTGCTTGAACGAGTCGAGCGCCACGGCCGCCAAGAACGGCAGCCCGCCGATGCCGAGGGCGCCGCCTCCGGCGCCGAGCGGCCCGCTGGTCGGCGGCAGCGCCTGCGTGGCCGGCACGAACGCCAGCGCGATCCCTTCGGCGGTGTTGTTGCCGCCGCTCATGGTCACGTTGACGTTGAACGAGGTGTCCTCCGGGTCGAACGCGTCCGGCCAGACGAGCGCCCCGGTCTGGCTGGCCGCAGCCGGCGTGAGCAGCGCCGACGCCGCGCTCTGGAGCTTGGCCGACCCGTATCTGAGCCATCGCGGGCTGTCGAACCCGCCGGGCCGCTCGGCGGCGATGACCCTGCCGCCGACGCACTGGACGGTCGCGGTGACCTGGTTGGCGCCGCCCTTCAGCTCGAACACCGGCCGGTAGAAGGTGGTGGTCGGCGCCTGCGCGACGCCGTTGATCACGTACGTCCAGGTCCACGTGCAGTTCTCGACGCCGACGGCGTTCCAGTAGTACGAGAGGCCCAGCTCGCAGCGGTCGCCGCCAAACCGGTCCGCGGCGGGGAGCGGGATCGTGGTGTTGCCGTACTGCGCGGGTCCCGACAGCGCGTCCGGGCAGAAGCCGACCCAGCCCAGCTCGCCGGAGATCGGCTCGCCGCTCGGGCCCAGCAGGTTGGCCGTCAGGTTGACCGTCGCCGGGACCGGGCCGACCGGGCCGCCGCCGCCGACGGTGAACGCCGTCGACCGGGTCGCGCCCGTGTTGCCCGCGGCGTCGCGGGGCGTGGCCTCGAGCGTGTAGTCGCCGTTGGCGAGCGCGGTGCCGTTCACCTTGCCGTCCCACGGCGTCACCGACTTCAGCGCGGGGAGCGCGCGGTCGAACGAGCCGATGGTGGCGCTCCCGCGTTTGACGGTGAAGCGCACCGTCGCCGGGCTGTCGAGCACCACCGTGATCGTGGCGGCGCTGGCCGCGCCGGGCGTGAAGCCGTTCGACTCGACGCTCACCGCGTAGCGCCGCTCGCCGGGCGTGATCTGCGTGTAGCGGAACGCGACTTCGGGAGCGAGCTTGTCAGGCCCGAGCGTCGCGAGCACGGCGCGGCCCTGCTCGTCGTCGACGATGATGTCGTCGCTGCCGTCGCCGTTCATGTCGCCCGCGCCCGAGCGGATCGATTCGGAGAAGCCGTAGGGGTCCTGCGCCCACGTCTGCGCGATGCCGGTGATCGGCGGGAGCGACTCCAGCGGTGTGACGGCGCCGCCCTGCGGCTTGGTGCGCAAGCCGGTGATCGCGCCAGTCTCCATCGTGCCGATGCCCGTGCTCACGACGGTGTCGTTCGTCTCCTGCAGGATGAGGTCGTCGCCGCCGTCGCCGTCGATGTCGCCGACCGGAACCGGCCGCGTGCAGTTCGCCGACGTGTCGAAGGTCCAGGCCGGGGACGCGAGCGAGAACGTGGCGCCCGCGGGGACCGTGCGTCCGCGGTGGATCGTGACGTTGCCGGTGAACCCGACGCAGCCCAGCGAGAGGTCGTCCTTGCCGTCGCCGTCGACGTCGCCCGCGGCACGCGGCAGCGCCTCCTGCGGGTTGCCGTCGAAGAGCGCGACCGGCGCGGGCGCCTGCGTGATCTTCGCGGTCGCGCCGAACCCGGTCGCGCGGCCGAAGAGGATCGCGCGCAGCGACGGGTTCACGACGGTCTGGATGATCAGGTCGTCCTTGCCGTCGCCGTTCACGTCGCCAGCAGGGGCGAGGTCGCCGGAGTTCTCGCCGCACGTGTAGAACGGGATGACGGCCAGGACCCACACGACTTTGCACGTGGTGTTCCCGTCGAGCATCAGCGTGCGGCTGCTGGAGACCTGCGCGTCGAGGGAGGTGATCCGCGGGCCGCCGAGGATGATGGTCCAGCCGGCGCGGAGGCTCGGATCTGGGGTGTTGCCGCGCTGCCGGAAGACGGCGATGTCGTCGATGCCATCGCCGTTGAAGTCGCCCAGGCCGCGGATCTGCGGGCCGTTGGCGGAGGCTCCGGCGCGGATCAGGCCGACCCGGCCGCCTTGCGTGACCGGGATGCCCGTCGTACCGGGGGCGCCGTAGACGACGTAGGCGCCGGCGGCGCTATTGGAGTTCGCCAGCTCGCCGACGCTGAAGTCGTCGAAGCCGTCGCCGTCGAAGTCGCCGAGCTTCTCGACCCGGCGCTGGCTCGCCGCCGGGACGGTGAAGGTGGTCACCGCGCTGGTGGCCAGGTTCGCAGACCCGAACGCGACGCGCCCGGTGATGTCGCCGATGTCGGCGTAGCCGTCGCCGTTGATGTCACCGATGCTCCGGGCGCCCGCGAGATCGGCGAAGGCGTTGCTGCCTGCAGGCAGGGCGGCTGCCGCCGGCGCGGCTCCGAGGGTCGTCAATGCGGCGGCGAGGCCCAGCGCGCGGAGCGCCGGGCGGATCATGGAGGGCATAGCGGGACGTCCAGGGACTCGGACGGGGACGGAACGGACCCCCACGCTAGGCCGCGCTACGCGGCGTATCAGAATGCCGTTCTGGAACTACGGCGCCGGCACCGCGATGAAGCCGTGCACGACGTGCTGCTGCCAGCCCGCCGCGTTCGTCGGGCGGGCCGCTCATGCGACCACGAGCGCCTGCGGCGCCTGGCCACTCTGGTCACTGCGGGCACCTGCCACCGCGGCGAGAACGGACCGAGACCGAGCTCCCGTCACCGGCGGCCGTCCAACGACCGCACCTGACGGGAGTTTGCGGGCACGAACGGAGGTCAAGCGAACTGCCGTCATCGGCGGTCGTCCAGCAACTCCAGGTCGCGGAAGTTCGCGCACGGCGCCCGGTCACGCAGCGCGCTGTTCGCGGTGAAGTGCCGCTTCGCGGACGGCGATCTGAGCGAGGATCCGCTCAGCGACCACCAACGGCTCGCGCTCAGCCCGGCGAGCGCTGAATCGCATGGTGAGGATTCCGGCGGTCAGCAGGTCGTCGTCGCGCTGGCGGTCGGATTCGAACGACTCGCGCGATTTGTGTCCGGCCCAGCCGTCGATCTCGACGACGAGTCTGAGGTGCGGCCAGTAGAGATCGAGCCGGTACCGCTTGCCGCAAACGCCAAGCCAGTAGTTCACGAGCGGATGGGGCGCCCCGGCCGCGAGCACCGCCCTGATGGCGTCCAGCTCCGCCGGGCTGTCCAGGCCGTGCAGTCCTCGTTCGACTTCGACGTGGTCGGCGAGCTTCTTCCTCACGAGGCCCGAACCTCGTCGGCCGCGCCCACAGGCTCGGCCAAGTTCGACGAGATCGAGCAGGTCGAGGAAGTCGGCTTGCCGCCAGGCCTTCTCGAAGTTGTGCGGTTCGTAGCCCGCGATGTCGACCAGCGAACGCGCGACCGTCGAACACGCCGCACCGTCGACGACCTCGCGCTCTCCGTCCGACAGCGCGATCTCGCGCACCGTCATCACGCCGAAGTTCCCATCGTCCATCCTGATAAGCGTTCGGATGCCGCGGTTGGGGGCTTTCGTCGGGCGACCAATGGTGATGTGCCCCAAACGCTCGGGGAGCACCTCGCGCGATTCGACGGCGCTGCTGCGGATCAATGTGCTCGACGGGCCGTTCCAGAGCAACCCCGCCTGACGGAGTGCAGGCTGATCGAGGACCGCGCCGCCGACGAGGTAGACGCCGTCGAAGACCGGCTGCAGCCAGCCGTTCTCCCGCCGGCTCCGAATCGCCCCGACGCTCACCTCCAGCTGCTTGAGGCCAGACGAGCTGACCAGCCCTCGGCGCTCTCGCGCCAGCTCGTTGATCCGGCGGTCGTCGGTCGTTCCCCGTGGCATGCCGAGAACGCTGACGAACAACATGTGCCGTGTGGGCGCGAGTCTGTGCCAACTCAGCGGCAGAACCGCGCAAAGTTTGCGCGCGCGTTGATCCGCCGCAGAACCGCGAGGGCGAACTCCCGTGGATCGCGGTCGCCCAACAACCACAAACGACGGCGGTTCGCCGCGGCCGCCGGCGTAACCGAGAACTCCCGTAGGTCACGGTCGCCCAACAACCACAAACGACGGCAGTTCGCCGCGGCCGCCGGCTCGCCGGGGCGGGCTGCCCGCCGGGACGCTGGCGGGCAGAGCCGGGCGCCGTCAGGCGCCCGCGGGACGGTTAGCCGAGCAGGCCGCCGAGGGCGACGATGCCGCCGCCGAGGATGAAGCCGACGGCCGCCGCTGCGCCCGCGATCTGCGTGGGATGGCGGCGCACCTGGCGGCGCCAGTCGGTGACCTGCTGGACGCCGACCGTCAGCTCGGTGACCGACTTCGCGAGATCGCCGCGGTGGGCCTCGATCGAGGCGCGGATCTCTTCGGGCGTACGCTGCTGCGGTTTGGTCATGCGTTGTTCCTCGCGTCGATGACGGCCTGCTTGGTGGTCTTGGCCTCTTCGATCGCCATGTCGGGGGTCGGGGGCGCGCTCTTGTTGAGCAACTTGTAGGCGATGAGGCCGGCGACCGCGGCGATGATCACGTAGAGGATCGAGGTGATCAGGAAGCCCCAGGCGATGGCGCCGCCGAGCACCTCCCAGATCGCCCACGCGATGAAGTGGGAGAACATCACGAACGCGAAGAAGAGGAACAGGCCGGCGGCCGCGCCGACGCCTGCACCGGCGCCGAGGGTCTTCGCCTTGCCGCTGACCTCGGCCTTGGCGAGCGCGATCTCCTCGGAGACGAGCGCCGAGACGCTCGTGGAGATGTTCTCGAGCGCCTTCGCGACGTCGATGTCAGGAGCTTCAGCGGACAACGCGACGCACCACCATTGCAAGGGCGAAACCGATCGCGAACGCGCCGCCGATCAGGACTTCCGGACGATCCTGTGCCAGCCGCTCGACCTGGGCGACGATGTCGCCGCCAGTCGCGTCAGCCGGCGCGCCCGGCGGGGGCAGCTCCGGATCGACCGGCGTGCCGGCACCGACGGGCTCGAAGCTGCCGGTTGGCTGCTCGTCTTCGGGCGTCTGAGGGGCTTGGTCGGTCACGAGGAATCGCTCCTGAATCGGTCGGCCGACCCGCCTGGGGCCGTCCGCGCTGCCCCGCATCTAATCAGACGCAGCAGCCGCATTCGGGGCTGCTGCCGGGGCCCGGTTGTACACGTCCGGGCGGCGCAGCGCGCGCACCGGTAGTGCCTCGCGCGCCTGAGCGACCGAGGCGAGGTCGAGGTCCGCGTAGATGATCTCGGGCGTGGTCTCGCTTGCGCGCGCAAGCACCTCGCCCCACGGCGACACGATCATCGAGCTCCCACCGGTCCGCGAGCCGTCCGGGTGCTCGCCGCACTGGTTGGCAGCGATGATGTACGCGCCGGCCTCGATCGCCCGCGCCCGGACCAGCACGCCCCAGTGGTCGCGCGTTGTGCGCTCGGTGAACGCGGCTGGCAGCGAGATCACCGTGGCGCCGAGATCAGCGAGGCGGCCATAGAGCTCCGGGAAGCGCACGTCGAAGCAGATCGACAGCCCGAGCGCGAACCCCGGCGTCGCCAACTCGGCGACCACCAGCTCGTGGCCCGGCTGCTCGGCGTCCGACTCGCGGTACCGGCGCCCGGCGATGTCGGCGTCGAACAGGTGGACTTTGCTGTAGATCCCGCCGACCGCGCCGTCCGGCCGGAAGTGCAACGAGGTGTTGAACAGGCGGCCGTCGGCTGAACCCTCGCGGGGCCGCTCGCTGATCGATCCCGCGACGAGGTCGATCCCCAACTCGGATGCGAGCGCCCCCAGCTGGGTCGTGAGCGGTCCGCCGAGTTCTTCAGCCTCCGTTTCGACGGCCGAAGGGTCGCCGTACGACAGCCACTTCTCCGGCAGGACGATGAGCGTCGCTCCGGCCGCGGCAGCCTCGCGCACGGCAGCGATCCCGGCAGCGAGGTTGGCCTCGCGATCGGGCCCCGCGTTCAGCTGGATCGCCGCAGACAGCATGTGCGGCTCACGGTACCGTGCGCGCCATGCCCGACTTCACGGCCGATCTCTCCGCGGCGTACGCGACCGACCTGCCGGCGATCGACCTCGGGCGGGCCGTCTACGAGGGCGCCGTCGTGCCGGAGGTGGCGATCAAGCTGCCGCTGCGCATGGTCAACCGCCACGGGCTGATCGCGGGCGCGACCGGCACGGGCAAGACGAAGACGCTGCAGGGCATCGTCGAGCAGCTCTCGGCCGCCGGCGTGCCGACCGTGGTCGCCGACGTGAAGGGCGACCTGTCGGGTCTCGCCGAGCCTGGCGACGTGACCGGCCCCGGGCCGACGCGCATGGGCGAGCTCGGCCTGAGCTTCGATCCCAAGGGCTTTCCGGTCGAGTTCTTCGCGCTCGGCGGGATCGGCACCGGCGTCCCGATCCGCGCGACCGTGTCGGACTTCGGGCCGCAGCTGCTCGCCAAGATCCTGGAGGCGAACGAGACCCAGGAGCAGTCGCTGCAGCTGGTGTTCCACTACGCCGACACCAAGGGCCTGCCGCTGCTGGACCTGTCGGACCTGCGCGCGCTGCTCACGTTCTTGAGCAGCGACGACGGCAAGCCCGAGCTCGCTGGCATCGGGGGCCTCTCGGGTCAGACCGTCGGCGTGCTGCTGCGCTCGCTCGTCGGCCTGGAGGTGGGCGGCGGCACCGAGTTCTTCGGCGAGCCCCAGCTCGACATCGCCGACCTGCTGGCGACCGCGCCCGACGGCCGAGGCGTCATCAACTGCCTCGAGCTTCCGGGGGTGCAAGACAAGCCCGCGCTGTTCTCGACCGCGCTGATGTGGATCCTCGCCGAGCTGTTCGAGACGCTCCCGGAGGTCGGCGACCTCGACCGGCCCAAGCTCGTGTTCTTCTTCGACGAGGCGCACCTGCTGTTCAAGGGCGCGACGCCCGCGTTCATCGACGCGGTCGTGACGACGGTGCGGCTGATCCGCTCCAAGGGCGTCGGCGTCTTTTTCATCACCCAGACGCCGAAGGACGTGCCCGGCGAGGTGCTCGGCCAGCTCGGCAACCGCGTGCAGCATGCGCTGCGCGTGTTCACGCCGGACGACGAGGCGGCGTTGCGCGCGACGGTGAAGACGTATCCCAAGAGCGACTTCTACGACGTCGGCGAGCTGCTCACGAGCGTCGGGACCGGCGAAGCGGCGATCACGCTGCTGTCGGCCAAGGGCACGCCGCAGCCGGTGGTCCACTCGCGGCTGCTCGCGCCGGCCTCGAAGATGTCGCCGGCGTCGGACCTGCCCGGCAAGGTCACCGCGTCGGCGCTGCTGCCGAAGTACGGCGTGCGCGTCGACAACGAGAGCGCCCGCGAGCTGCTGGCCGCGCGGCTGGAGGAGGCGCAGCGGCTCGATCAGGCCGAAGCCGAGCAGAAGGCCGCTGAACGCAAAGCGAAGGTCGAGGCGGCGGCGGCTCCTGCCGCGGCCCCAGCGCCAGCTCCGGCGCCGAAGCCCGCCGCGCCGAAGCCCAAGCCGCAGGGGAAGGAAGCCGCCAGCGCCATCGCGGGCGGCGCCGAGGTCGTCGGCACGTTCCTCAAGTCCCGCGAAGGCCGGGCGCTGATGCGCGATGTCGGCCGCGGCGTCTTCGGGATGCTCAAGAAGAAGCGCTGAGCGCCGCGGAGCCGCTGGCCTGGCCGCTGTTGGTTACCGGTGCGTAGCGACGACGCGACGGCAGACGCCCTCGCCCGTTTAGAGTCCCGCGCGCTTGCCCGGGCTTCGCGTACTTCAGGCGCGCGTGCGGGGGCTCGCGACACCCCTCTTTCCTGTAGCTAGGAGCACTTCATGGGTCTTCTCGACGACAAGGTCGCCATCGTCACCGGTTCGGCTCGCGGCATCGGCCGTGCAACCGCCGAGCTGCTCGCCGCCCAGGGCGCGAAGGTCGTGATCAACGACCTCGACGCCGACCTCGCGCAGCAGACCGCTGGTGAGATCAACGGCGAGACCGCGGTCTTCGGCGGCGACCTCACCAAGGGCGACGCTCCGGATCAGCTGATCAAGACCGCGATCGACGCCTGGGGCAAGATCGACATCATCGTCAACAACGCCGGCTACACGCTCGACGGCGCCATCCACAAGATGAGCGACGAGAACTGGCAGCGGATGCTCGACATCCACCTGACGGTCCCGTTCAAGGTCATCCGCGCGGCCGCTCCGTACTACCGCGACACCGCGAAGCAGGAGCTGGCTGAGGGCAAGGAAGTCTTCCGCAAGATCGTCAACGTCTCCTCGACGTCCGGCGTCTTCGGCAACGCCGCCCAGGCGAACTACGCGGCTGGCAAGTCCGGCGTCGTCGGCCTGACGAAGACCCTCGCCAAGGAGTGGGGCATGTTCAAGGTCAACGTCAACGCCGTCGCCTTCGGCTTCGTCGAGACGCGCCTGACCGCCGCCAAGGGCTCTGAGGGCACCGAGGGCGCGAACATCGGCGACGGCAAGACCGTCGACCTGGGCATGAGCGACGTCGTCCGCCAGGGCGCGACCTTCATGACGCCGCTCGGCCGCGGCGCCACCCCGGAGGAGGCCGCCGGCGGCGTCTTCTTCCTCTGCTCGCCGTACTCGAACTTCGTCTCCGGCCAGACCCTCCTGGTCTCCGGCGGCATGTTCGGCGGCATGACCGCGTAACGCGGAGCTCCGCACAGCGAAACCGCTTCCGACGGGGGCGCCGCGGCTTCGACCGCGGCGCCCCCGTTTGCGTTTCGGGCTCCGTTGGAACCCGTCTGGGCGCCCGCCGTCGACACCCGTCCGGGGCGCCAGCGCCGTGACGGCTCCGGATTGACCACCGAACGCTGGTGGCCAATCCGGAGCCGCGGCCAATCCGGGCGGCGCGGTGCCTGACCGGGCCTGCTCGTAAACAGAGCGGTCAATAAGCGGACCCCAGCGCCCGATTCGGGCAAGGTACGCGCCGTAGCGCTCCCCCGCGCCCCTCTCACTCCGAGGGCGGTGGCTGCACTTCCTCTACCCAAGGACGCCTCAGTGCCCATCCTCTCTTGTTCAGCCCGCCTGCTCGGCGGACTGTCAGCGGCTGCCGCCGGCCTGCTCGCCGGCGCCGCGCCGGCCAGCGCCGCCGTCTCCCTCGACGTGACCGCCCAGTGCAGCTACCCCGTCGGCGGCGTGCAGCCGGCGTCGTTCACGATCACGTTCGCCGAGAACGTCCAGGCCGGGGACTGGGTGCCGGTGTCCGTGGTGTCGAACTTCACGTCCGCTGGGGCCCAGGCGCTCGGCGACCACGTCGAGTTCGCTCGGACGGGCAGCCAGGTCGACCTCATCGTCGACGGCGCAGCGCCGAGCGCCGGCCACCTCGGGAGCCCGCCGCCGAGCGGGCCGTTCCCCGCACCGACCATGCTGACCGGCGCGTTGCCGAACCCGCCCGCGTCGTACGGCTCGACGATCTACTACCCGGCTTCGGGAACGGTGACGGCCACCCTGACGGGCCTGCACCTCAACCTGCGCGCGACCCGCTTCGGCCGCGTCGTGCTCTACCCGACGCAAGACGATCCCGACCGCAACCCCGAGACCGCCGACGTGCCGTGCACGCTCGACGCCGGGCAGACGCTCAGCGCGTCGTTCCCGGTCGCGCCGCGCACGAGCCCGCTCGACACCGCCGCGCCCTCGGAGCCAGGCCCGATCACGGTGACCGACCGGACGCTGACCTCGGCGACGGCCACCTGGGGTGCGGCGACCGACGACGTGAGCGTGGACCGCTACATCGTGTCCCTGCGCAAAGCGAGCGGCGCCAGCGTGGCGTCGCAGACGACCACCAGCCTGACGGCGTCGTTCTCCTCACTGGAGCCCGCGACCGACTACATCGTCAGCGTCCAGGCCGTCGACCGTGGAGCGCATCTCGGCCCGGCCGCGACGGCCGCATTCAGCACCCAAGCTCCGCCATCGGACCAGCCGTTCTTCCTCGGCCTCTCGGGCAAAGCCGCCGTGAAGCAGGGGCGCCTGACCGGCAGCCTGCCGCTCTCGGGCACGCTTGAAGGCACCGTCTACGCCAGCGACAGCTCGGTCTCCGCAGGCCTCACGCTGAACCCCGGCACCGCCGAGTTCCGCCCCCAGGGCGCGCTGCGCATCACGGCGAAGACGACGTACACGTCGGTCGACCCGACCTCGGGCGCCGTGCAGAACGGCATCTTCCAGACGCAGTCGAAGGTCGCCGTCAAATTCAGCGACGCGCGCCTGTTCGGTACCGTTCCCGTCGCCACCGGAGCGAACTGCGGCCTGAAGGACCCGGCCGTCCTCACGCTGACCTCCGCAGCCGGCTTCGACCCGGCCGTCGGCGGCCCGCTGACCGGCGCGGCCAAGCTCGGCCGCCTGAGCAACTGCGGCACGTTCGGCCAGCTCGTCGGGCCCGACCTCGGCACTGCCGCGGTCACCGCCGCCGTCGCGCCGCCCAGCAGCTAGACGACCACGGGCGCCGCGGCTTCGGCCGCGGCGCCGCCGTCCCGTTTACCGGCCACCATCAGGGCGGCCGGTCCGGACGGCCGTTCGCCACAGCTCCGGGTCCGCCGCCGACGCTTGACGGCGAACCCGGAGCCGTGGCCGAGCCAATCGGCGTCAGACGACCTGCTTGGCGCCCGGGAACGTGAAGACCGACACGACGAAGCTGGGCTCGACGCGCGGATCCCAGTCCGCGGGATACGTCCGGCGCAGCACCGTCAGGTGGTCGCCGGCCGGGCTGACGTCGCCCAGGACGACAGCCTCGTTGCTGTCGAGGTTCGCATCGGCGACGGTCTTCGGCTTCTTGCCGTGCCGCTTGATCTGGATGCGGGAGGCGCCGAGCGCGCCGTCGCGCTGCCCTTCGAGGGCGAGCGCGTCGCCCGGGCCGATCCGCACGCCGTAGAGCCGCCACCACGACGAATCCGGTTCGCGGTGCAGCACGCTGCGGGCCTTCGTCCGCAGCGACGCTTTGCACACCGCGCTCCCGCCGTCGCACACGTAAGCGACCCGCCCGCGGTAGATCGATGGGTACTGGCCCTCCGCCGTCCTGGCGAGCCGGTGGAGCCCGTCAGGCCGGGTGACGTGGGTCCAGTAGATGCCGCGCGGGCCCTGCAGCACGGCGGTGAGCAGGCCGGTGGCGTCGAGCCCCAGGCCGACCGCCTGCTGATGCGGGTTCATGCCCTTGGGCAGGTCGACGGCGAGCACCTCCTCAGGCGCATCGGCGTCGGCGGTGTACGTGAGCCAGAAGCCGTCGCCCACCTGCGGATCCTGCTTGATCGCGACTTGCGCGCGCCCATAGCTGGCGGTCGCAAGGGGTTCGTCAGGGACCGCCGAGGCCGGCGCCGCGGCAGCCCCCGACCACGCAGCCGCGGCGAGCGCCAGCGCGGTCAGTTTCAGAGAGAAGCGGTGCATGCGCCGAAGCTACGAGCCGGTGCGCCCTGCGGCCAAGCGACCCAGCGCGAGGCAAGCTACCGCCGGTATGCGAGTCCACGCACCGGAGCAGCGCTCCCGGAACACCCCAAGCGGTCAGAAATGCCCGTTTCTACGGGCATTCCAGCGTGCGCAGTTTCGCGTACCGCGATCCGGATATTCCTTGCGCGAGTCCCCCGATCGGCCTACGATCGCCGGTGGCCCACCATGCCCCATCTCCTGTCGCCCCGCCCACTCCCACGGCGCGCGGTCCTGCTCATCAGCCTCGTGCTGGCGACCGTCGCCGCGCTCCTGCCTGCCCGCGCGCAGGCCGCAGCCACGTGGGAGTTCACGAACCTCTCGTCGTGCAGCGGCTGCACGCTCGTCGGCGGCAACACGACCTTCACCGGCGCCTACTACGCGACGGCGATCAACAACCGCGGCGACGTCGTCGGCAACGCGCTCGGCGCCGCCACCGCGCCGCCCGCCGGGACGGCGGGCAGCTACCAGCAGGGGTTCATCTGGCGCGACGGCAAGTTCACGCTCCTGCCGTTCCTCTCCCCCGTCGCCGCTACCTCAGCGCCGAACAGCTCCGGCAGCTACGCCTCCCGGACCCCGGGCAGCAGCGCCGCCGACGTCAACGAGGCCGGCGTCGTCGTCGGCACGTCGTCGACGGGGCTGCAAGGCCGCGGCCCCTCCGGCGGCACGCACGCTGTGGCGTGGCGGCCGTTCACCGGCTCCGGAGCGGCACCACTGGATCTCGGCCCCTACCAGGAGAACGACAACACCGGGGGCTACCACGACCGCTGCAACTCCAACCCCGGCGGCGTGCTGGCCTGCTCGACCACCGGCTCGGCGATCAACGAGAACAGCGATATCGCTGGCAGCGGCGAGTACCACGTCGCCAGTTCGGCGTGGCCATCGATCCCGTTCGTGATCGGCGGCGGCAACCGGCCGCTGTTCAAGGACATCACCGACGACGGCTTCGGCACGACCACCGGCACCGCCGACATGGTCTACGGCATCGGCCCGAGCACGAACACGGGCCACAGTTACCGGGTGAACGGCATCAACGACTCGGGGCAGGTCGTCATCTCGCCCGACCCCACGCTGCCGGTCAACTCCAACAGCGGCACGAGCGCAGTGTTCCCCTCCCACGGCTCGATGCTGAGCGCGACGTCGATCCCGTTCGACGCCGGCGGCAGCGGCGTCTTCCACGCGATCAACAACGCCGGCTGGGTGATCGGGCGGGCCAACAACCACGGCAAGCTCTGGAAGGGCGGCACGGTTGTCGACCTGCCCCCGCTGCCCGGCGACATCTACAGCTCCGCGAGCGCGATCAACAACCGCGGCGACGTCGTCGGCCAGAGCTCGGGCAAGCCGGGCGACAACTGCCTGCGCGCGACGCTCTGGAAGGCCGACGCCTGGAACGCGCCGATCGACATCAACACCCAGATCACCGCGGCGTTCCATCTCGACGAAGCCCACGCGATCAACGACAAGGGGCAGATCGTCGGCGGCGGCACCGCACCTCGTGATTGCACCTCCAACAGCGGCGCCGTCTTCAAGCCGTACCTCGTCACGCCGCCCGCGCTGCTGACGATCGACGATGTCGCCGTCGACCAGGCCGACAGCGGCACCGCGACGGCCGAGTTCACCGTGAAGCTCGGGCGCGCCTCGACCGACACCATCACCGTCGACTACGCCACCCAAGACGGCACCGGAAACGGCGGGGCCAAGACCGGCGTCGACTACACCGCCAAGAACGGCACGCTCACCTTCGCGCCCGGCGACGTGGAGAAGAAGATCCCCGTCACCGTGCTCGCCTCCGGGCCCGCGCCGGACAAGACCTTCACGGTCAAGCTCTCGAATCCGGCGAACACGTCGATCGACGACGACACGGGCGTCGGCACGATCCGCAACAAGAGCCCGCTCCAGGTCACGGTGAAGCCTGACCAGCCCAAGGTCGAGGTGGAGCAGAAGCGCGATGGCCCGGTGCCGGTCACCGTGAAGGTCGAGGTCGCGGTGAAGAACACCGGCAACGTGCCGGTCGACCACATCACGCTGCCAGACAAGCTCACCCTCGGCTGGGACGGCGCCGCGCCCGCCGCCGGGTTCCCGATCACCCAGACGGAGCCGGACGAGCTCGACCTCGGCACCGTCGCTCCCGGCCAGACGGTCACGGGCACGTACACGCTGGTGGTCACCGCAGACGGGCGCTTCACGCTCGACGTGCTCGCGCTCGGCGACGGCGCCGGCCAGACGCTCCGCGGATTCGGCACCGGCAAGCTCGAGTCCGATACCAAGCTGCTCGCGTTCGTCGCCGACATGGGCGCGCAGGTCCGCAGCCAGACGCGCCCCGGCATGATCCGCAGCGGCAGCCCGTTCCTCGTGAACGTGACGCTCGAGAACCGCAGCTACTTCCGCAAGATCGTCGTCGACCCGGTCTACCCGGAGCTCACTGGCAACGCCGCCGACGGCCACCTGCAGCAGCGCGACGTCGACTCGACCGCCGCGAACCCGGAGGGATCGATGGCCGAGGTGCGTCCCTCGTCCTACGTCGTGCTCGCGCCCGGCGAGAAGAAGGAGTACGTCGCGGTGATCCGCACGAGCGCGAGCGACGCGTTCGAGAACGAGGGCGGCGGCGGTGGCACCCGCGCGACGGTCGGCTTCGGCGCTCCGCGGATCCGGCAGGTCGACGACGTGACCAGGGAGCTGACCGACCTCCCCGCCGACCGCGTGGCGCTCACCGAAGGGTCGACGTCGTTCGCCGTCTCGATCGACGACGCGGCCCCGCAGACGTCGCCGTTCAACCCGTACGAAGCCGCGTTCTACGTGAGCGCCGGCTCGGTCTGGGGCCTGTGGAAGTTCACGTGGGGCACGTTCCGCGGCGTCGTCTGGGACCTCCCGAGCGGCATCGTGAAGGGCGTCATCAACCTCTCGAGCGCGACGCTCAACGCCATCGACCGCACCGTCGAGCTCTGGTACGCGATCCGCGACGACCCGGTTGCGCGGGCGCAGTACATCAACGCCGTCGCCGACAAGGTGGCGACGGCCTTCGAGCAGGCCCCGGAGACGATCGCGCTCGCCCCATCGAACCTCTTCATCGCCGTCAGCGACGCCGTCGGAGCCAAGATGGAGCGGCTGTCCAAGGAATGGGAGGCCGGCGACTGGCGCGGCGCCGCCTTCGAGCTGTCGACCAGCGGGACGGAGGGCGTGGCCAACATCGCCACGATGGTCGGCCCGGGCCTGCTCGCGCGCTTCCCGCTGGCCGCTGCGAAATGGAACGCCGCGAAGACCGCGCTCTACACCGGCATCACCACCAAGCTCAGCCAGACGGTGAAGAAGGCGCAAGCCGTCAAGGGCGCCGTGACGGTGCTCACGACGGTGATCAAGCCGGGCCTGGCGTTCACCGACCAGCACATGTCGCGGATCTTCGGGGTCGGCGCCAGCGAGTCGACCAAGATCGCGCTCTACGCCAAGGCGAAGAAGCTCTCGATCACGATCCGCTCCCGCGCCCAGCAGTCGATCGACTTCGTGAAGTCCGGCAAGGCGGTGGTCAAGCCGTATTGGATCAAGACGAAGAACGTCAACGAGCTCGACGTCGAGTACCTCGGCTACTTCTCCGACGACGTCGGGAAGGTCGTCTGCAAGCGGCCGATCTCCAAGAAGACGCTCGAAAAGAACCTCGCCAGGAACAACGTCAAGCCCGGCACGCCACTCCACGAAGGCATCGTCAAGCGCTACGAGACGCGCGTGAAGGAGTGGAAGGAGGAGTTCCGCGAGATGGGCAAGTGGGACCACGAAGGGTCCGTCAAGGGCAAATGGCCGTGGAAGGACAACGGCGTCAACCCGCGCCTGCAGGCCGACGAGACCTCGCGCTACGGCTTCCAGCTCGTGTTCGACAAGAAGAAGCAGCAGTACGTGCCGCAGATCAAGGTCGGCAAGACCTGGAAGTTCATCACCGGCGACATCGACATCATCGCCATCACCAAGGCCAACGGCCGCGCGCTGACGGACGCTGAGCACATCCAGGTGCTCAAAGACCTGCGTCTGCTCATCGGTGCCCAGCACCCGGAGTCCGCCACCTGGATCAAGGACGGCCGCTTCTGGTTCAAGGCCAAGCGCGACTACCTCACGAACGACGGCGAGTGCTGCCTCGCGCAGTACGGCGCCGACGGCAAGGCCCGCGCGGTCGAGTTCGACGAGGCCCTCTCAGATCCAGAGACCTGGACGAAGTCGACGTACCGGATCCGCTGGAAGGGCGCCTACCAGCAGGGCCCTGGCGAATAGCGCTCGGGCGCGCCGCGCTAGGCGCCGGCGGCCAGCGCGCCGACGTGCCCGGAGAGCAGGTCGACCGAGATCTCCAGCGCGCGCAGCGCCACCGCCGGCTCCACCGCGAAGCCGTCGACGCGCACGAGCATGCTCGCGATCCCCGTCCAGCTGGCGAGGAGGTGCGTGACGACGAGTTCAGCCGACACGCCGCCGTCGAGCAGGCCGCCATCCTCGGCGAGCTGGGCTGCCGCCCCGCGGGACCGCTGGCCGATCGCTTCCCAGACTTCCTCGCAGCCGGGCTCGTTGACCGGGTCGGCGAGTGCGACGACCCACAGGCGGTACGCCACCGGATCGTCGAGGACCTGCCGCAGAAACGCCTCGTTGGCTGCGGCGAGCACGTCGCCCGGGGCGAGCACGCGGCCGAGGCCGGCGAGCTCGTCGGCCAGCACGCCGAGCGCGTCGTAGACGTACCAGAGCGCCAGCGCGCGCTTGCTCCCGAAGTGCAGGTAGACCGACCCGACCGACACGTCGGCGGCGCGGGCGATCGCCCCGACCGTCGTGTTGAAATAGCCCGACTCGGCGAACTCGCTGCGCGCCGCGCCGAGGATGCGCTCGCGGGTGCGGTCGATGCGTCCATCGCCATTGTCGACCCGCAGGCGGCTCGGGCCCGCCGCAGCCGTCGGAGCAGGGCGGGGGGCAGAAATCAGGGACAGGAAATCAGCCATCGAGAAGTTTTATACCCGACTTCAAGAGTTTGGCGAAAGAATTTCTTGAGACCCGTCCAAAACTTTTGCGGACGGGCAGCCCGGCGCGGTACGCTGCAGAGCCCCGATGAACCAGTCAACTCCGCGGGTATCCCGCCAGAGCCTGGCCAGGCATCCCGGCATTTGGCTGGCGCAAGCGATGTCGCTCGCGCTCGTCGCGCCGCCGACCGCGCTCCTCGCCCTCGACGCGGACTCGTCCGCCATGCTCGCGCTGGCCGGCGCGCTGGTCGTCTGCTCGCTGCCGTTCTTCCTCACCCGGCCCCCGCGCGCTGGCACGTGGGGCAGCCACCTCGCGCTGGCGTGCGTCTACGTCCTCATCGGCGCGAGCGAGATCGTGATGGGCGAGGAGTGGGTGGTGCCGCTCGGCGCCGCGATGTTCATCGCTACGCTGACCGTGATCCGGGCGGCCACGCCGCGGCAGATCGCCGCGCACCTGGTCGCCGCGGGGATCTGCCTGATCGGCCCGTCGTTCTGGGTCGCCGACGACGTGGCCGGGGTGCTGACCGTCGTGGGCGTCGTCGCGAGCGTGGCGACGCTGACGGGGTGCGCCTACTCGCTGCTGCGCGTCGCCGAAGGCCAGGGCGACAAGCTCCAGGACCTGCTGCGCGTCGACCCGCTGACCGGCGCTGGCAACCAGCGGCTGCTCAACGAGCGCCTCGAAGCCGAGATCGAGGTCCACGCCCGCAACCGCCAGCCGTTCTCGATCGTCGCCGCCGACCTCTCGGACTTCACCGGCATCAACGAGCGGATCGGGCGGGAGCGGGGCGACCTGCTGCTCACCACTGCCGCCCGGCTCGCGCGCACGCTCTCGGAGCCGCAGGACACGGTGACGCGGCCCGTCGACGACGAGCTCTGGATCGTCCTGCCCGGAGCCGACGCGCTCGCAGCGACGCAGGCCGCAAGCCGGCTCGCCGACGGCCTGGCGAGCGTCGCGACCGGCGACGAGGTCGAGCCCGTGCTGTCGGCCGCGTTCGGCATCGCGACCTACCCGCGCGACGGGCTCGACGCCGGCCGGCTGCTCGACATCGCGCACCAGCGGCTCGCCGACGACCAGCAGCGCACCCCGGCGGCCCACACCTCCGACGACGAAGAGCCCGCCTTCCCGGAAGCGGGCGACACGAGCGACGACGTATCGGTGCGAGGCCTGCAGCGCGCCGATCTGGCGATCCACCCGTGGCTCTGGAAGTACACGCAGGCCACCTACGCCGCGATCTTCGCGCTCGCAGCAGTCACCGTCGCCGCCAGCTCCGACAGCGGCCCAGGGGAGTTCACGCTGCTTGGCCTGTTCGGCGCGGTGGCGCTCGCCATCCTGCTCCGCCGGCACCCGCCCGCCGCGAACTCCTTCGCGGGCGATGCCCTGTTGGCCAGCTCCTACGGCGCGATCGCCGTCGCGTTCTGGCTGCTCGATGCCGCCAACCCCGTCACCCTCACGGGCGCGGTGTTCATCGCGCCGTTCCTCGCGGTCCGCACGACGTCGCGCCACCAGCTCGGGTCGCACCTGGCCGCCGCAAGCGTCCTGCTGGGGCTCGCGGCGCTCGCGCTCTGGCTCGGGGGCGGCGACGTCCGCGGCCAGCTGCTCCTGCTCGCGCTGGTCACGCCGGCGATGTGGTCGCTCGGGATCTCGTGCATGCTCGCGCTGGAGCTGGCCGAGGCGCAGGGGCGGCGCCTGGAGAAGCTGGTCGAGATCGACCACGTCACAGGTGTCGGCAACCGGCTGATGCTCGAGCGCGTCCTGCACGAGCAGGCCGACCAGGCTGTCGCGGCCAGCGGCACGCTGTCGGTCGTCGTGATCGAGCTGGTCGAGACGTTCGAGAACAGCCGCCGCACGAGCGAGGCGCTCCTCCGCGATGCCGCGCAGGCCCTCCAGACGGCGCTCGGGCCAGGCGACACCCTCACGCGCCGGCGGGGCCACGAGTTCGCGATCGTCCTCCCGGGGGCTGGGCCGCGCGAAGCCGACCACGCCACCAGCGCTGCTTTCACCGCGCTCGGCGGCCTCGCCCACCGCGTGGAATGCCTCTATGCCGCAGCCACGTTGCCGGACGACGCCGGATCAGCCGACGAGCTGCTGCGGCTCGCGGATGCCCGCTTGGCTAACGGCGGGCACCCGGTGCCGGTGCGGCAGCACTGAGGCCGTCGACCAGCGTCTGCCGGGCGAGGTCGAGCGTCCGCTCGGCCGCTTCGGGATCCAGGCGCAACCCGTCGGTCCGCGCGACCAGTCCGGCCAGGCCGCTGCACGTGGCCCAGATCAGCGTGATCGTCTCGGGCGGCGGGGCGTCGGGCAGTTCGCCGCCGTCGACGGCGGCCTGCAGGTCGGCGCGCGCCCGCGTGAGGAACGTCTGCACCCGTGCGGCTGCGTCGCGCCGCTCGGTCCCGGCCTCGTCGGTGCCGCCGCCGAGGCCCGCGTCTTGCGACAGCAGCTGGAACGCCAGCGGCTGCTCAACCGCGAACCTCAAGTAGACCTCGAACCCTGCGAAGAGCCGGCCCAGCGCCGTGGGGCGGTCGCGGGTCTCCAGGAGCTGGGCTTCAGCGACGTCGAGCGCCTCGTGCACCGTCGCCGCTGCGACGCCGTCTTTGCCGCCGAAGTGGAAGTAGACCGTGCCCGCCGACGTGCCAGCGGCCTGCGCGATCTCCTCGACCGTCGTGCCGTGGACGCCGTGCCGTGCGAACAGCTCAGCCGCCGCGGCTGTGATCGTCGCGCGGGTCCGCGCGCGCCGGCGGTCGGGCTTGCGCGAGCGCGCAGGCTCGCCGGCCGTGGCGCCGACCGGAGCGGTTTCGCCGACCGCGCTCTCTGGCTCACGCGTCTTCACTCGCCGGATCGTACCGGCATAAAACCGGTGAACCCAGCGAATTCGGCGAAGATCGGCCGTATCCCCAGCAACCAACGGGGCAACTGCCGCCGACGGCTCCTGAAGCCGGCTTCAATTCCTTGGCACGACCGGCCTACCAGCGCAGCATCGGCAGCGGGTGGCGCGGGTCCTTGCGGACCTGCACGAGCGTGAAGTGCACGAGGCGCTTCTGGAAGCCGCAGACCGGGTGCTGCGCTCTGAGCTGGCGGTAGGCGCCGCGGGGCACGCCGGGCCCGACGAGCCCGAATGACAGGTCGCAGAGGTCGGCCCGGCGGAACGCCTCGGCGAGCGGGTCTCCCTTGATAGGCCGCAGCTTGTGGTGCTGCATGATCAGCGCGCTGACCTCCGGGATCCACGCCTCCAGGCCCTGCGCGCGGAGGTAGTCGGCGGCGTGGTCGCGCGACGGATCGAGGTAGTCGAAGGTGTCGTCGAGCCAGATGGCGATGTCGTGGAACACCGCCGCGACCGCGGCCTGATCGAGCTGCTCCTCGGTCGCGGCCGGCAGCTGCGCGCGGACGATCCCGAACATCCGCCGGACGTGGTTGCCATAGGCGTCGGCGTCGCGGCCGAGCTGCGGCGCGAAGTCGGCGAGGAGGCCCTCCAGCCGCTCGTCGGCGCTCATGCGCCGGCCTCGCCGAAGTAGTAGTCGACGGCGGCAGACCGCGGGAAGTTGCCGCGTGCCGCAGGCGACCGCTCGTCGGTGAAGACGCCGACCTTGTCGGAATCCGGGTAGACGCAGACCGCTGGCGTGCAGTTCTGCGAGTACATCAGCACGCGGACCGTCTCGCTCGTGTCGTTGCGGATCGCGTGGGCGCCGTCCTCGCCCGTCGGGAAGAACACGCAGTCCAGCGGTTCCAGGCGGTGCTCGCCGTCCGGGTCGCGCAGCGTCGGCTCGCCAGACAGCACGAGCAGCCACTCCTCCTCCCCCACCTCGTAGTGGTACGGGCAGATCGACTGCCCGGGCGGGATCTCGTAAAACGAGCTGCCGGTGGCCTGGGCCCCGAGCTGCGGCCCGAACCGGAACATCCCCGCGCGGAAGCCCTCGGGCTCGTCGGCGTCGTAGGTGAACTCAGGGTCAGCGAGATTGACGCGGCGCATGGGCGCCATGCTGGCAGCCGAACCGGGCCATGCCTAGGCTGTCCGCCACGCCGGATGGGCGGCGCGCTCAGCCCGCCGAGCGCGCCTCTTTGAGCGCGGCGGCCCTGCCCTGCTCGCGCAGGCCGTAGTAGAGCGTCTTGATCTCGTCGAAGATCTGGTCGGCGGCGGCCTGCGCCTGCTCGCGCGTCGGCTCCTCGATCTGCTCGAAGCGGATCGGCTTGCCGTACTTGACGGTGACCTTCGGGAACTGGCCGCGCTTCCAGTTGCGCGACTGGGCCGAGCCGAGGATCGCCGTCGGGACCACTGGGGCGCCGGTCTCCAGCGCGATCTGCCCGATGCCGCGCTTGGCGGTCTCTTGGAGCTCGTCGGTGCGGGAGCGGCCGCCCTCGCAGTACATGACGAGCGTGCCGCCGCGGGCGAGGATCAGCTTCGAGGTCTCGATGGCGCGCGGGTCGCGCTGCCCACGGCGCACCGGGAAGGTGCCGCCGATCCGGTAGACCTCCTGGATCCCCTTCACGAAGAGCTGGCTCTTGGCCATGAACTGGACCTTGCGCCGCAGCGAGGCGCCGGCGTAGAAGTGGTCGATGTGCGAGAAGTGGTTCGGCGCGATGATCACGGCGCCGCTCTCGGGCACGTGCTGCACGTCGATCGCGCGGATGCGGTTGAAGGTGCGGGCGTAGACGACGCTGATGATGCGCACGGCGGTGTGGGTCCAGCCGGGCTTCTTCGTGTTCGTGTGCTTGTAGAAGCGGTCGAAGTACTCCGACGGGCGCGGGTCTTTGTAGACCTGCTCCTTCAGCGCGACGTCGCCACCCTTGGGCGCGCCGCCAGGCGTCGGTGCATTGCCAGCTTCGGGGGTCCCAGCCACGCGGCCGAGCCTACCGCGCCGGCTTGATCGCCCGCTCCGCGGCAGCCTTTAGCGCCTCCGCGTGAAACGTGTGCAATCCCACGTGCTCGGACGCTGAAACGTCGAACAGATGCTGAATCTGCGCGGCGTCCGGCAGGCGCCGCGGCGGCTCGGCGGGAAGTCCACCGTCGAGGCGCCGGATCTCCGCCGGCGCCTCACTCCCAAAGTTCCCGCACGCACCACCCGCTCGAACCCCAGCTAGAAGGAGCCCCACATGCCGATGCGCCGCACCCGCTAATCCCCTCGCAAGCCACCCGCAGCGACCCTGCCCAGAGTTCTGGCGTCCGCATCGGTTCACCCGCGTGTGAACGGCCATGCAACCCGGACTCGTCGCCCGCGGCTACGGCTCCGTAGTCTTGCGCCCCATGCCAGGGCAGCTGCTGCAAGACACTCCTGCGCCCGGAGTCCTCCGGCTGCGCATCAGCAATCCCGCCAAGCGTGGTGCGCTGGACTTTCCGATCCTCGACGGCATCGCCGAGGCGCTCGACTCCCTCGACGAGTCGGTGCGCTGCGTGCTGCTCACGGGCGAGCCGGGCGTGTTCTCGTCGGGCTACGACATCGGGAACATCGCCGGCGACCGCACCGCCGACGCCGCCGAGCCGCTCGTCGCGCACCCGTTCGCGTCGGCGCTCGAGGCGCTCGACCGCACCGACATCCCCACCGTCGCCGCGCTCTCGGGCCACACGATCGGCGGCGGCCTGGAGCTGGCCGTCTCCTGCGATATCCGCATCGCGCGCGACGACATCAAGCTCGGCATGCCGCCCGCCAAGCTCGGCCTCATCTACTCGTACACGGGCCTCTGGCGCTTCATCGACGCGATCGGCGAGCCCCGCACCCGCGACCTCTTCTTCCGCGGCCGCACCATCACCGCCGCCCGCGCCGAGCGCTGGGGCCTGATCACCGAGCTCGTCGAAGAGCCCAGCGAGCTCGGCGGGCGCGAGTCCGACCAGGCCCTCGCCGAGGCGCTCGAGACCGCCTCGGTCAAACTCGCCGCCGAGATCGCCGGCAACTCCCCCCTTTCGATCCAGGGCAACAAGCGCCAGCTGCGCGCGATCCTCAACGCCCGCCGATCGATCCCCGCCGACATCGAAGAGCAGCTGCTCGCCGAGCGCCGCGCCTGCTTCCAGTCCGAGGACTTCCTTGAGGGCGTCACGGCGTTCGCCGAGCGGCGCCGGCCGGTGTGGAAGGGGCGGTAGGGGCAGTTGGTCGACGGCGCTCCCGGTCATGAGCTAGAGCCGACGACTCACGACCCTCACCGAGGTTGAGATAACTAAGATTGTCGCCTGCTAGCGCGATATATCTTTAGATCGTTTGCGGCATGTTCGCGATCGAGCCAGGACGGAGTCCAATTTTGGCGTTAGCCGCGCTTCTGGCGGCATCTTCCAAAACCACGCAAGTCGTCCCGAAGATGCTCGAGTTCCTGGCCAAGTGAAGAACGGCCGGCGGCAGCAGGCCTTGCTACGGCTGGATCGCTGGCTGCGCCGCGAAACGCCTGGTATGGGGGAGCGCGGCCGCCATGCCCCCGCGATGACGAGGGCGGTCCGCACCGGCAGACGTAGGACTCGTCGAACGCCTCGACATCGGTCGCGGGACGAACAAGGAGCTCCGTGTCGGTCTGCGCGGAAATAGCCATGACCCAGTACTGCGACGAGCACCATCGGTCGCGGCTGTCCCGGTTTGGTGGCGCCTAAAGCACGAAGGTCGGCGCCACGGGAATAGACGTGCGCCACCGACTGCGCAACGGTCACTTTGTGAACGATGCTCCTTTCCGAGGTGCGGCATGAACCCCAGTGCCGAACCGAAGACCGCCAAGTCGCGAGCGACGCGCAGCCGGATTCTCGATGCCCTCGAACGACTCACCCTGGACCTGCCGCTGGGCGTGATCACCACGGAGTCCGTGGCCAGAGAAGCGGAGCTGTCGGTCGGGTCCCTCTACGTCCACTTTGAGACCAAAGACAGCATGCTCTACCAGCTCGGAGTTCGAAACTCCGAAGGTCCCGTAGAACGCCATAAGCGCCGGCGCGCACAGCTCTCCCCTGTGGAACGCATCGCCGAGCTCGGCGACGTTTTCGTGCAGCTCGCGGGGAACCCGGCCGCGGCGAAGACCGCGCTGGAACTCCACACCCCTGAGTTCCTGCGCCTGGCCGACCAACAACCCGGCGCCGCGTGCATCGCTGACGCGCTGCTTGAGTGGATGCTCGACCTAGAGATCGACGTAGAAGAGGGCCAACGTGCCGGAATGCTGACCAGCGCGGCGCGAAGCGGCCAGATCGCCGAAGTCGTGCGGCTGTTCTGGCGCGGCCTTCTCTTTGCCAGAGCACAGCGACCCAACGCGACTGCGGGCGAGGCCGACGCATGGAAGCTTTTGCTCGCGATGATGATGCATCCGTAGCCCGCACCCGGCTTCTTGCCCTGCAGATGGTGGGGTCAGGGCGCGCTGCGGGTGGCTGGCTGACCGCCAGGGGCTGCCGACGGTTCGCGTGCCTGCGTGGGCGTCATCCCATACCAGCGGCGGAACGAGCGGGAGAAGGCGCTGCTGCTCTGGAATCCGAGTGCGTCAGCGGTTTGCGTGAGGGTGAGGACTCCTTCGCGCACGAGGCGCAGAGCGAGGTCTTTGCGAGCGTTGTCGACAATGTCTCGGAAGGTCGTGTTTTCGCCGGCGAGGTGGCGCTGCAGGGTGCGCTCGCTGACGTGGAACTGAGCTGCGATGTGCTCGATCGAGGTCATGTGGTCGGCGGGCGCCCGAAGTACTGCGGCGTGTACCTGGCGCGACCACGTGGTTTTGGACTGCAAGTCGCGCGCTGCGGCATCAAGCAGCGCTTCGATGCGGTCTGCGACGGGGCGGTGGGCAACCTGAGGGGTGGCAGGCATATCGATGGCGAAGGTGACCTCGCTGGCCGGTGCGCGCTGCTGGACAGGGCACTTGAAGTAGCGGCGGTAGGCGGGCGCTGCGGAGGGGGCGTCGACGGCGAGCTGCACGCGCACCGGGCTGACCTCGCGGCCGAATCTGGCTCGCACGACGCGCACCACGATCGCTGCGGCAAACTCGTCGACGCGCCAATGGTCCTTTTGGGCGTTGTCGAGCCTGACGGTCAGCTGGCCCGCGGCGTGATGCACGCTCACGTCGACCAGGTCGGTCAGCAGGCGGTGGTACCGCACGATATGCCGCACGGCGTCTTCAAGCGTGTTCGCGGCGGCGAGCGCGACACCGAGATCTTCGAAGTCGGCGTAGGTCAGCCCTCGGGCCAGCCGGATGCCAAAGGCCGGTGGCAGCGGCTGGCGTTGAGCGACCTGTCAGATCGCTCGCGTGGTGGCCAGGTCGAGCCTTGAGTCGGGCTCGGTCGGAATACGGACGCCGAGCTGCGCGAGCTCCGGCCGAAGTTCGACGCCCTCTTCTCGGAGCGACCGCTCGATGATCGAGACCCAGCTGTAGAAGGTTCCTGCCATTGGCGCCCAAGGGACATTACTTGGCGGCCAGTGGATAGAACGCCGGGGCGGGAGCCGTCACGGTCTATAGCGTGTCCACGGCAAGCAACCCCAAGAAGTACAAGACGGCGCTGACCCTGCCGGGAGAGCGCGGACTGCCAGAGCGCGATCGCGAGGCGATCGCGTCGGTGCGGGCGGAGATCCTCGACGCGGGGATCGAATGGCGTGAGCGCCACCCGTTCCTGACCAAGCACCAAGACGCTGTTGGTCTGGCGATCTTCCTCGTTTGCACCGGCGGGTTCTTGGCCACGGGCGCCCTGTTCCTGGCCGGCGCGATCGCGTGGTGGGTCTCGATCCCGGCCGGCGCGCTGTTCCTGTCGATCTTGCACGAGCTCGAGCACGACCTGATCCACTTCATGTACTTCCGGCGCCGGCCGTGGGTGATGAACGCGATGATGCTCGGCGTCTGGCTGCAGCGGCCGTCGTCGGTGAACCCGTGGTCACGGCGGCGGATGCACCTGCATCACCATCGGGCATCGGGGACCGAGAGCGACCTGGAAGAGCAGGCGATCACCAACGGCGAGAAGTGGGGGCTGCGGCGCCTGCTGATGACGAGCGACGGGCGTCTGTCGGTGTGGCTGCGCCCGCTGCGGACCCGGCAGATGGTGATCGCGTTCATCAAGTCCCAGGCACCGGAGAGCAAAGCTGAGCAACGCTCGCTGTTTCGGCAGCAGATGCTCTCGTACACGCCGCTGGGCGACATCCACTACACGCTGCTGCACGTCTGGATCGGCACGTACCTGGTGCTCGGAATCTCCCAGCTCCTCGGCAGCCCGATCACGCTGGGCGCGACATACAGCGACGTCTTCTCGGTGATCACGGCGCTCGTGGTCGTCTGGTTCGCGCCGAATGCCCTGCGGAGCTTCTGCCTGTACTTCGTGAGCTCGAACATGCACTACTTCGGCGACGTCGAGGAGGGCAACGTGATGCAGCAAACGCAGGTCTGGACGGCCTGGTGGCTGGCTCCGCTGCACCTGTTCTGCTTCAACTTCGGCTCAACGCACGCCATCCACCACTTCGTTGTCGGCGACCCGTTCTACATCCGCCAGGCGATCGCGGGGCCAGCGCACAACACGCTGCGCGATCATGGCGTGCGCTTCAACGACTTCGGCACCTTCAAGCGCGCCAACCGCCGTGGCCCCGAACCCGCGCACATCTAAGCCCAACGGCCCACGAGTCGTGGCGACGGGACGCCTCGATAGGGATGTCGAGGCAGCCTCGCCTGCCTCGCGCTCCTTGCCTGGCAGCGCGGAGGCGGCCGTGGTGCGGCCGGCGACCAGCGCCCTTTGCGACGAGCTCGTGCAAGCCGCCCACCTTGCACTTGGCTTGGCCGACTTCGGCGGCAGTGGGTATGACGAGGTTTTGAGCGGGCTGCTGTCGCGAGCGGTTGACCATTGGCGCTCGGAGTTCGAACCTGTACTGACCGAGACCGACCCGGCTCGGCGCCTCGGCAAGCTTGTGGCCTGGAGCCTCGATGTCGCGCTCGCAGAGCCCGTGCTGCTGGCGCTACTTGTCGACGAGCTTCCGCTTCGCTTCGCAGCTCCAGCTGAACACCTCCACAGGGCGCTGCTGAGCGCCCTGCAAAGCGAGGCCCTGGCCGCCCTGCGCGCAGCGGCTACCACCGGCGCGCACCCGTGCTCTCAGGAGACGGCGCAGCGAGTGCTCGCCGGCTGGATCTCCACCCTCAAAGCCATCGCGCAAGGCACGCTGAACTGATGTCGCTCGACGGCCACCAAACCGCCGTACCTCCGCACTCCAGGCTCCCTCGCCCAGGGCTCGCGACGAGCTTTCGGCGGACCGCACAGCGCGCCTTCGTCGTCAGCGCCCCAGCAGCCGCTCTTCGCGCCCTGGCACACGGCGGGCGCGTCGACCCACCGCTGCGCATCAGCTGGGATCAGCGTCGGGTCGACAGGCTCCCCTGGGACTACGCGCTCGTCACTGTCGAGTTGACCGGTGGCTCGCCGGCCGCCCGGCGACGTCTGATCGACGAGCTGCTGCGGTCCCGCGCACGAGCGCCCAGGCACCAGCGGTTTATCGTCGCCAACCAAGGCGCCGTCGTCACGCGAAACGAGCTCACCCTGGGGATGCGCCAAGAAATCGTCAACTCAGCCTACGCCAAGCAAGTGATCTGCGCCTGCCTTGAACTGGCCAACGAAGCTCAAGCAGCCGACGCTCGAATCGTCAAGGAATGCTGACGCACAGCGCCGGGCTGCCACCTGCAGCGGGTCTCCACGCACGAGATCTCCGATAGCCGCCGGTTAGGCAAGAGAATGTGGGACCCCTCCCCCGGTGCCGCTTGACGATGTGACCGCAGTCGATCCGGCTTGGGTGCGAGAAGGCGCATTCTCTTACCCCCTAGCCATGGCTGCGCCAGCGCTTACCGCCGCAAGAGGGTCGCTCAGCCACCGGCGCTCTGATGGACTTAGACGAACCAGGGGAGCGACGCTGGACCAAGGGCCTCGCGTTGCGCTCGCAGAGCGTCAAGCGCCAGCGAGATGGTGCTTGCGGCGCCGTGTTCGGCGCGCTGATACTCACGGGTCGCCCCAAGCAGCTGACCGAGTGCTCGACGAAGGCTCGCCGTCTCCGAGGTTCGGACCGCCGCCGATCGCTCGATCTCTCGAACCAAGCGGTTGGCATCGCGGGCCGCCCTGTCGAGTACCGCCGCGCCGAGCCGTTGGTCTGGCTCCGCGAGAATCGCCGCAAACCGTTCTTCGATGTAGCCGGCCGCTGCCCCCGCGCAACGGTTTGCCGCATCTGCCGGATCGACACCGTGCATGACTAGTGCCCCGGCTAAGACCGGGGAGAAGGCGAAGATGCCGAACTCGATCTCAGGGTGATCCAGGGCCAGCGATGCAGCGCACTCGAAGTCTTCGACGTGCATCAGCAGCGAGGGCGCGTCCTCGAATTCAACGCCGAGCACTTCGAGTCGCGCGAAATCATCGATCCGGTCGATCATGGCGTTGAAGACGTTGTGCAGGTCAAGGCGACTTGTTGCGACCGTGAGGTGTTTGCCGGAGACCTCCACGCCACCCTGAATTCGGCGGGCAGCTAGCGCTTCTCGCATCCGGTGCGCAACGATCACCGCGTCATCGCCAGCGGGAGCAGCAACACGGACCGCTTCGTTGAGCCCGTCAACCAAAGCGCATGCCAGCGAGATCCCCGCCTCGGCTCCTTGGTACGCGGCCAGCCCTGCGCTTTGCCGATCGGCGAGCAGCTCGGTCGAAACCACCTCGGTGCGAACGATGAGCTGGTGCCGGAACGCATCCCAATGGAAGTCGCGGTGGTCAACTCCGTTGCGCCACTCCGGCTCAATGGACGACGCGAGATCCTGGCCGACCTGCGGAGCATGTGCGGACAGCAGATCGCGGACATTTCCCGCGGTGGGCTGGGTAGGCAGCTCCTTGCCTTGGAGCTGGAGCACGTTCAAACCCATCCTCTTGACCGGTCCCTCGATGGTCGCTGCGTAGAGGCGAGCCGTCGCCAGCGCGCCCGCTCGCTCGTCCTGTTCGTTCCGAGCCAAGTCTCGCTCTCGTTTGTGCCTCACGATCTCTTCGTGCGACGTGAGGTTGAGTCCTCCGTTGTTTCGCGGATCCGCGATCGCCGCGGCGGCTGGAACTGGATCAGGCGTGGCCGCTGCTGCCAACAGAGCAAACATCGACTCCGCGCACCGGTGAGCAATCACACATCGCTCCGTGAGCACCAGTGCGGCGACCGATTGCGTAATCCCGGGCAGGCGCGGAGATCTGTCAGGCACCAAATGATCAGTCAGCTTCCCACCGAGCGCTCCAATCTCACCCTCAGAGAGCGGCGACGCTCCGCGCGCGGTCTGCGCGTCTGTCACGCCTGTTGACGACGTCCAGTCTGGCGGCAAGCCGAGAAGGTCCAGCAACATGGTCCATGGCGAGATTGCGAGTTCGGCGTCACTAAGCCGACGCTCGGAAACAACGGCCGTCCGAGCCTCGTGATCATCTCGCAGCTGCGACAACTCCTCGCAGCGCTGCGAGGCATGGAGCCCGCGCGACGAAAAGCATTCCGCCACGAGGACGAACGCACGCTCCGCCGACTGCTGAAGTTCTTTAATCGCCGACGCGACGGCGTCCTCGGACGGCGCGCTAAACCACGCGAGCTGGCGAAGGGACTCCGCCAGGCTCGGCGCGGCCTCACTGACGCGACTCGCGCGCAAGAACAGCGTAGAGACCTGGTTCTCGCGGCAAGCTACAGCAGCGGCCGCGCACCGGTCGAGGAACAACGTCCCGGCGTCCAGCGCACCGCTATCCGCTACCCCGGTCAACCACTGCCCCGGAGAAACGGGAACCAGACCCGCACCGGGCTCGGGGAAGGCGGTCGGCTCGCCGAGAGCCTTCCTCGCTGCGCTGAATGCGGAGGCGCCCGACACGTAACCAAGCTATCTAGGCCGCTCGTCGGACGCTCGCATGAGCGTAGCCGTCGAGACCGACATCTGAGACTTCGATGCTGCGCCGGATCAGCGACTACACCCCAGCACTGGTCCACCCGGCAGCTCGGGCTCACCCCGACAACCAGCGGGACCCGCCGATCGGGCGATTCACAGGGTTGCGGGAACGCATTTCCGTTAACGACGACCTTTTGGGGGCCGACGCTGGCCAGCAGCGGGCCCAGCTACTTCCCGGAGCCACTCCGCTAGGTCGTGATTCGTGAGCGCCTCTTTACGGCGGTGTCGCTGCAGAAACTGCTGCACGCTATGCCGGCGGATCGAGTTTCCGAGCGTGTCCGCGTGGTACGTCGGCCACAGACGTGGGGCAAGCGGCTCGTGTCCGTTGCGGGCGATCGGCGGCCGCGTTCCCGGCGTGTGCGCCCATTCGCGTTCGGCCTGCCCGATCGTGAGCTGGTTGAGCTCGCCGGCCAGTTCTCGCCGCACATCGAGAACGCCGAGATCAGGCGTGTCGTCGATCCAGGTGAGCAGCAGAAAGAGCTTCGACGTCAGCGGAATCCGTACTTCGATCGCGTCGACCGGCGGGAACTGCTGGCCCCGGAAGCCTTCGGCGAACGGGTACATCGACGGCCAGACGACCACTGGATGATCTGAGTAGACGAGCACCGGGTCTTGAAAACGCAAGACCGTCCAGTGCATATGCACGAGGGCAGCGGTTGCCTTCGAGCTCAGCCCGAGCATGGAGACCAACCGGTGGGTTGAGCTGAGGTAGTGCCCCGTGACGATCTCCCGGACGGCGTCGATCCCGTGTTCAGCGACTGCTTTGGCTTTGAACTGGTCCTCCGGCGTTTGCTCCAGCATCTCGGCGATCGCTGACCCACGGGCGTCGAAGAACGTCGGCGAGCGAAGAAGCTGCAACCCGAAGAACATCGCGAGCGCGGGCTTGTGGCCGTGCTCGACCTTCCCGGTATCACGGATCTGCTTGAAGACCTGTCCGGCCCGGTCCTCGACGATCGCCATGGACGCCTCGGTGTCGTCGATAAGCGTCCCGTCACGCCGCTCGCGACGGTAGAACGGCCCTCTCCGGCAGACCGATCTGACATTGCGGAGCTCAACCTCCGCGCTTCCCAGTTCGTGGCGTAGAACTTGGTTCTTGATCGCGAAGTTGCGCTGATACGTCTCCGGGACGATGTGGCCCTTGTCGACCCTCGGATACGCCGGATCAACCACATCCTTGCGGCCGGATCGGCTCGGGTCCGGCGCCCTACCAGCGGCCGGATCAGGGTTCGCTGTCACCGTCGCTGCCGAGTTTTAGAGCTGGCTAGCCGCCAACCGGCTGTGCTCGAGCTGGGTGATGGCGTCGGCTCCGGCGCTCTGGCGCAGCTTCCAGTAGACGAGCGTCGTTCGCGGGTCGGCGTGACCCAGGAGCCGCTGGCCGACCTCGAGCGGAACTCCGGCAGCTGCCAATGCGCTTGCGAAGGTGTGGCGCAGCGTGTGCGGCGCGGTGTCGTCGGGCAGACCTGCAGCTTTGGCGTGAGCGTCGACCATCCTCCAGACCGCCGTGACCGACAGCGGCCCCGGGACCTGGCCGCCGTGCCGAGGGATCGACAGGAACAGCTGCAGGTGCGCGCAGGTGGGCCGCACCGCCATCCACGCGCCGATCGCCGCCGACGCGGCCGCCGTCAGCGGAACCACGCGCTCTTTGCCGCCCTTGCCGTAGGCGATCCGTACGGAGTAGCCGGTGGACCCGGGGATCGCCGCGCGGGACCCGGCGGCGTGGCGCTTGGTCTGCTCGATCGAGGTGACCTTCAGCGCGACGAGCTCCTCTCGGCGCACGCCGGCGTCGAGCATCAGTGCGAGCATCGCGCGATCACGGACGCCGCGCGTGGTGCGCAGGTCAGGCATCGCCAGCAGCCGCGCGGCCTGCTCGGGCTCGAGCGGCCGCGGTTCGCCCTTGGCGACTCCCTCCCCCTTGACCGAGGCGATCGCCGCGACGTCCGGGCCGCCGACCTCGCGCGCGAGCGCGCGGACGGCGGAGAGGTGTTTGGCGACCGTCGCAGGCGAGAGCCCGCGGCGCTCCAGGTGGTCGCGGTAGGCGAGCACGAGCTCGTCATCCAGCGCGTTCGCTGGCGTTCCGGCGCCGGCGAACGCGACCAGCTGCTTGTAGACCGCCGCGTAGGTGCGGCGCGTGGACTTCGCCGACTGCTTGCGCGCGGCGATTCCGGCCTTGAACGCGAGGGTGTCGGTGTCAACGACATAATCGGCCGGGACAGCCTCGAGGACCTCGATGGCCGCGAGCTGGCCCAACACCGGCCGGTTGCCGCCGGCCTCGACCGCCGGAAGCGCGGGGCCCTGCTCGCCGACGTCGTCGACTGCTGCGCCGTCGAGGTCGCCAAGGATCATCTCGGCTGCCACCGCCACCTTGCGATCGAGTAGCCGCGGTTCCCGCCTGCCCTGATCGAGCAAGCGGTCAACGAGCGAGCGCGTCTGCGGCGCCACCTGGTCGAGCGCATCGCGCAGCTCCAGCGGAAGCACGTCGTACATATCTGTGGCCTTGGTCATCAAGCAGCCGGGATCCCAAGGGCGCCGGTTACGAGCGCCCAGACCGTCCCGGCGGCAAGCTGCCCAAGGTTGTCGCGGACACTCTGCAGCGCACCGCGCTCCTCCTCGCTTGTCGCCGGATCGGCGAGCCGGGCGTCGAGCGCTTCGAGGAGCTGCTCCTGGGCCGCCTGCGGGCTGCTGGGCCACCCTCCAAAGAACGACACGGTCGCGTTGAGCGGCGTAACCGTTGTCGGAACCTGGAAGCCGTCGGGGATCGTTCCCTCCGCGGTCCCCAGCGGCATGGTGTAGTCGGCCCGGAAGCGCACGAACCCGCCGTCCTGGAGCTGCTCGAGCACCAGCCGGACCGTCGCCTCCGACTTCGCGGCGAGCGTGGTCTCGCGCGCGTTGACCCCCTCGGCTGGCGCCCCGGCCGACAGCCAAGCGTCGTAGATCGAGCGCAAGTGCCCGACAACGGACGGCTGCCACGCGAGGTCCTCGGCGAGCACCGCGGTCCCAGCAGCCGCCTCTGCGCGACGGGAGAGCTCCGCCGCGACCCGGCGTCCTAGGCCAGTCGGCTGGAACGACTTGTCACCCACTTCGATAACGCACCCGGCGTCTACCAACTCGTTGACCTGGCCCTGCGACGGTCCAGCTCCCTCCCAGCCTGGGCCGACGATGACCATCGTGCTCGGGCCGGAGTAGAGCATCCACTTGATGAACCCGTACTTGTGGTTGTCCGGGTGGTCGATCGCCAGACACCGGACCGCCTCCTGCAGCGTGCGGGCGGCACTCGCGGAAAGGTCGTCGGCGATCACGGCGGGGTCCACGTTCACAACCGTCTCAGGTCGGTCGGTCGGAAAGTGCGTAACGGAATCCCCTTTCCCGTACGCACTCCCGATCAACGGCCGGAAAAGTTGATCGGCATTTGGCCGGGTTCGACATCGGCGCCCGGTCCGGTGATTCGGATTCTCGTTACGTAAAGCGGCTCGTAACGGAGATCGGCGCGGCCCGTTGGCAACTCTGGACACACGACGGGAGCCGGAGCGAAAACGTCGGAGGCTCGCTCAGGCACGCTGTCACCTACGCGCAGATCGATCTGCGGTTCGGCGGGTGGCCCGCCGCGGGGCGGGCGGAAGCGCGGCCCGTACTGTCGCAACCCCAGCCGGGTGCGACAGCACGGCGCGCCACGGACTATCCGCCGAAGAGCTGCACGATCTGGGCGCTGTCAGCGATCACGCTAAGCACCGTCGTGAAGATCGGGAACCACACCAAAGGGTTGTTCCACATACGTCGCCGGTTTCGGCCGTTCTTGGTCGTGACCCGCGAGGGGCCTGTGGTGAGGGGGTGGTGCATAAGCTGTACCCACTTTCTATGTAGCGCTGGCTGGCCACTCGTTGTGGCCAGCCAGCCGATGTACTCGTCGGGGATTGCGTCCCCTATTGCGGCGATGCCGCACCTAGGATCATGGCAGTTTTCGCGAGGCTCTGCAGAGCGTCGAAACGAAGTGGTACGAAGCCATTTCCCAAGTGGTACGGAGCCTTCTGAGGCTTCTCGGATCGCCGCCCGGGCCTTGTTGGACTAGCGAGAACGGCCCCTGAAAGCCAGCGTCTCAGGGCACGATCGAAGCCAGAAACAAAAAACCCCGCCAGAAGCGGGGCTTTTCGTGCAATTTTGACGAGTACAACGGCTAGCCGATGCACACTGTGCTTGATCGTATCCGAATAAGAACCTAGGAAGCAACGTCCCAGCTCCGCAAACACGCCAAGAGCGGCGCGTGGTACGAAGCCAGCGGCGTCAGCGGGCGACGACCGTAAGGCCGTATCGCACCGCTCGATCGATGAGTCCCTCCAGCGGCCGCCACGCATCGGCTGGCAGCGGGAGCGCTTCGATCTCCTCCTGCGTTGGCATAAAGAGACGGGCTGACTCGCGGACCGAAACGAACGTCGGGTCGGCTTGGAGTGCGCGCCACCAAGTGATCGCTTGCTGGTCGACGTCCTCGACGAGATCTTCAGCGCTGTCGGCGAGCACGAGGCGGGTGCCTTCGGCGAACTTCTGCATCTCCTCAGGCCAGCACGCGGCAAAAACGGTGGAGATGCGTGAGCGCTCGGCGCGCTCCAGCGGCTCGTGCGTGAGACGGAACAGCTGACCGTACGCGGGGTGGTTCAGCTGCCCGGTCTGAGGGCCATACCGCTCGGTGACAAGACGCGCGGCAGCTGCGTTGGCAGACCGCATCATCGGAATCGCATTCCACATCACCGACGCACCCATGCCCTTTCCGACGAACACTTCTTGAAGGGCCCACGAGGTGTATAGGTTCAGCGCGTAGACGCTGAGCGACTCGGAGTAGAACCGGTGGTACTCCAGCGAGTAGCGCATCAACGCAAGGGAAGTAGACTCGCGCTGCAGCTCGCGCGGCTCCTGGATCACAAAGACGCGGGGGCGGTCGATGCGGTTGGCAACCTGCGGCGCGTCGTCGGGCAGCGACGGCCCCGGCTGACCGCGCGGCTCGTAACTCGTCTCGACGAACTCGGCGTCCTTCGTGTCGACAAGAACGAGATCTACGTCGCCGACTCCGAAGCCGGCGTCCTCGAGCGCAACGGCCCACAGTCCTTCAAGGGTTTCACGATCAGCCACGAGGCAACTTTACGAGAACCTCTCAAGCTGGCTTCTCTTCCCGCGGTTCCGCACGCTGCCGCGCCGACGACCATGGACCGGCGAAGTAGTTCTCCGACGGCAACCCGCTGTACGGGCGCCAAGCGTCGATCGCGGTGATCGGTCCCCAACGTCGGACGGCGTCCGCGATCGTCTCAATCCGCGGAAAAGGGGCGTCGGCTTCGCTTTCGAACTGGCGAGCCGTCCAGTCGACCATCAACGTGTCCGGCGTCAGCTCGCTGACATCGCAAAGCGCGGTCGCGTGGTGGTGCCATTGCTCGACAGAGTTGTGAAACTCAACGGTGGTTCCTACTGCTCCGCAGTGCTCAAGAGCCGCCTCAAACTTGGCGGACGCGACGATGCAGCGCCCGGCGCACTCGCCAGCATCAGCAAGCTGCTGGCCAATGTCTGCGGCTCGAAACAGATCGATGGCTTGCTGGACGGCATCGGGAACGGCGGGCTGCTTCACGCTCCCGATTCTAAATCCGCCTGCCGTGCTCCACGGCCGTACAGCACGCGGAGCCCCGACGTCGCGCACCTGGCGGTGCCCTCATCGCCCTGGTGCTAACGATCGCGTCACCAGCCGCCATTTGGCCGGAGTAGCGACGACCCCGAAATCCGATCAACCGCCAAGCTCGACCGGCTTCGGTTCGGTCCTTCGGGCATGCGAGCATGTGTTCGATGGAGCGTGCGAACGCGAACCCGAGAGCTTTGGCCGCAGGTCGTGTCTGCGTGCACTGCGGAAAAGCCCGGCTGGACGGGTTCCAGCCGCCAGAGCATCCGATTCCTCTTGCGCTGGGCTCGCAAATCACGACGTACACGACATGCGTCGTTTGCCAGCCGCTGTTGAGCGCGAACCTCGAGAAGCGCTGGCTCGCAGACGTCTTTGTCCAGTTCGCACGAACCGAGCACCCGACAGAGAACCGCCGCACCCGTCGCACGCGCCGCCACAAGAGCGCCGATCGTCCTAAACGAGGAAGGCCGACAAGGCAGCTTGACGCCGCAATAGAGCGACATCTCAGCCACCCCGACGGCCACTCCGTCCTGATGCGTAACGGTCGCCCGTACTTTCCCGGCTCGGCCATTGCCCGCGCTGACGGCAGCTACAACGTTGTCGCCAGCAGCAAGGAGCGAATGGCGGCTCTGCTCAGTGAGATCGTTGGCGGGCAGCTAGACCCAGAACAGCTCGATGACGCGCTCGAGCAGGCGAGGTTCACGCCATCGATCAACGAGCTCGGCTTCTCCGACGAGATCGCGCGACAGACGATGGCACTCGGGATGCGAATGGGAGCCAAGATGGGACTCTCGTTCGCTGCCGAAGCCCTTCCTGAGTCATGGAGACTTAGTCCTGCGGCTGACCGGCTCCGACGCTGGCTTTGGTCGGACCGACCTGCCGACGACGAGGGGAACGAGCTCGGCTGGATACCGAATCCCGAACTCTCACATCCACTCGACCACGAGGGTAAGCACTTCGTCCACTTCGGGCCGATCGACGACGAGCTCCACGTCCTCGTCCGCGTCCTCTCAAGCCTCGGCTTCTGTGTACCCCTCGGACCGCTCGATCAGGGCCTTCCGAGTATCGCTTGGGCCTCCGGAGCCGAACACTCTGGTCCCGTGGTCACGAGCTACGACCAGCTCATCCGTGACGCCGCCGAGCGCTCCCCGCTCTGGAGTGGCCACCGACGAAGGCTCGGCGACGGCCGGACGAGCGTCGGATAACGATCGTTCGCGGATGCTCCTGACGGCACGCCGACGCGGCCCAATATCTCGGGCCGCGCGTTGTAACACCGCGCCAACGTCACGCCAACGGACGTTCGCGGACAGCGGGCGTCCCCGGACGCAACGAAGTGACACCTGGTGACACGTTCGTTAGTGGCGGGCCTTTTAACGGGGACCCGGCGCGCTCCGCGAGCGGTTCGCCGACCTCGGCGAGCGAGACTGCGGTCAGGGCGCCTTGCGGCGCAGCGCGATGCTCGCGAGGTCCGCGCGCAAGCGCGAACATGCCTGGACGATGCTGAACGCCAGGCGCCCATCGATACCGCGGCCTGCGCCTGCGGGTCTGTGGCCGCGGTCCGGCGATATCGAGGAAGCGCAGCTGCCCACGGAGGTCCGGTCCGCGATCACCGCGTTCGCGGCCGCCCCGGTCGGCCGCCAGCTCGCCGACCCGGCCGAGTGCGCTGGCAACTGCGGCCGCGCGGCGCAGCGGTTCCGCACCACGGCGCCGACGGCACGATCGCGCAGTTCTCAAACGCCACCGAGCGGTGGTGGCACTGGGCCACGCTCCTGCTCGCCGACGTCGACGGCGCGCAGGTCGTCGTCGACTGGACCGCCCGCCAGTTCGACCCCGCAGCCCCGCCGACCGACCCGGCTACGCGGCACGTCCAGATCGCGATCCTGATCGGCGGCGTCCATCGCTCACCGACTGGCTCTTCACCGACCCTCACGCACGACCGGATCTCGATGTCGTGCTCGACGCGACCGTCGCCATCGCCGAGGCCCAAGCGCAGCTCGCCGGACGACGCCTAGCGCGCCGAACCCGGGCGGTTCCAGGGCCTGCTCGAGGCGGCTGCCCGCCTGCGTCCGCTCACCGGACGCAGGCGGGCAGACCTCGATCAGCCCTCGGCTACGGAGCGACCTTGCGGAACCACTCCTGCTTGTCGTAGTCCGGGCGGGCGGGATCGACGAAATCGGTCTTCCAGTAGACCCAGAGCTGGCCGGGCCGGTAGCTCGACATCGAGGCGTAGACGTACCGCTTCGCGTAGCCCTGGTCGTAGTAGCCGTAGATGCGGCCGTCCGAGAGGCGCTTGCGCGGCCCTGCCCAGCCCCAGTCGCAGTTGGTCGGCGAGCACTTGCCCCAGACGCGCATGTTCCACGCGACATCGAACGTGATCGAGCAGATGTTGCCGCTGCACTCCCGGAGCGACTGGCAGTCACGCAGCTCGATCTTCGCGATGCCGGGTGAAGCGGTGTCGGTGTTCTCCCAGACTCCGCGCTCCGGCGGAGTGGAGCACAGCGCGAACGCCGACTCGGTCTGGGCTGCGAGGCTGAGCGCCATCGCGGCGAGCAGCATGCCGAACGCAGACAGCGCACGGCGGGACGATCGACGGATCGCCTTGGTCATTGAGGACACAACGGACCTTTCAATTGTGGGACGGAGCCTCGCGCCAGCCTGCACCGCAACGGTGCGGAGCGCGCTGTGCGAGGCGTCGCCAAGCTAACCCTCCGGGGCCAGTGAGATGGAGAGTTTCGAAACGCCGGGGGGACGCCTTCTCACCCTCTTTACGTCCGTGTACCACAGCGGTGCCACGCCAATGCTTGAATTGGACAACGGGCGTCCCCCATTGTTGGAAAAGCGGCCTCACACACCCGGGGCGCTTCCGCTGGGCGGAATTTGGTGTCGTAATCCCCTTCCCCCAGGTCTGCGGTGCGATGGCGGCGAATCGGGGGATGAGCGACGCAGCGGCACGGCGGATTGGAACAATCCCGAATGAGATGACCCAGCGCCTGATCGGCAACGCTCGGCGTTAGGAGCTGCCGTCTTGCGAGAGCACACGGGCGTCGCGGACGGCGAGTACGGCGACAGGAGTGAGGGTGATCGCGATCGCCAGCCCGAGACCGGTGGGGACCCCGGCGGTGCCCGCGCCGGCTACGAAGCCCGCTAGGCCTGCGCCGGCGATCGCAGCGAGCGCGACGCCAAACGACTCCTTCAGGCTGCGCCGTAGCTTGGCGCTAGGCAAGAACACGGTCACCGCAACGACTCCGAAGCCGCCCCCAATCAGCCCGATGAGGAAGTTCTCCATAGGCAGAGGGTCGCCGACGCGGACGCCATGGCTCTGGGCGCGGGCGAGCGCGTGACCGGGCGCGCCTGCCCGGTCGCCGCGACACGCGCCGTAGCTTCCCCTGCGATGCATCGCGCCGATTCCAAGCCGCTCGCCGAGCCAGCGACGATTGCCAAGCCGGTCGACCAGCGGCCAACTGCCGGGCCGTCGGTGGCCCCTGCGCTCGGGCCACTGTGGGCGTTCTTGTACGGCGGCGCTGCCGAGCAGCTCGGCCCCCAGGAGATGCAGGTCGCTGAGGTCCTCTCTCCCGGGCAACGCCGCGCGACCCGCCGTGCGGTCCTGAAGGGCCAGCCCGCGTGGGACGAGCCATCGGCGCGGTTCGCGGTCGTGTCGGCACGCGCGATGCGGCGCGGCATCTGGATCAACCCCACCGTGCAGGCCATCCCCGTCCTGTTGATAGGGCTGCTGTTCCTCGGCGTCGCGATCGAGTCAGTCGGCACCGAAGGGTGGCCGTGGATCGTCGTCGGCGGCACGATCGCGGCGATCTTCCTGCCGCTCGGCCTCCTCATGCCGTTCGCGTTCCGCAAACTGGAACGCGGCGAAGACGCGAGCGCCGCCCTGCTGGAAACGGACGATCTGGCGGCCCTCCGCGCGCTCCCGCCGCCAGCCCCGACGCCGACAGGCGAGCGCCTCGCTCAGTTCGCGGGCGTGTTCGCCGCGATGACGCTCGTGCGTTTGATCGGCCTCGGCGAAGACCTCGGCCAGTCCGCGGTCGGGGGCCTGGTCTTTGCCACGCTGTTTGTGGGCGTGCCCTGGGCCTGGCAGGCCTACCGCCGCCGCTGACGTCTGCCGATGACGCGGCGGCAACGCCCCAGCTGGAGCTCCGCATGGGCGACGACCAACGGCATCATGTGCGCAGACCGTCGGTGGCTGTTCGTTGTGCGGCTGGGATCGGCCACAGTCAAGACGGCTGACGGCTCTCCGCGGCCGATAACGGCAGGCGTCAACTTGGGCCGCTTGACAGGGTGAAGGTCCAAGTCGAGGTGTACGCGCCCGTTCGCGCGGTTGCTGGGACGGCGAGCGCGAAGTCCAGCGTGAGGTCGACGGGGCCCTGACCAGTCGTGGCAGCGGCGTTGTAGATGTTGACGGCGGCAGGCGCGGGGGCTCCTGCAGGAAGGCCGATCGGGTAGCTGACCGTGCTTGTCGGCATCGTGCAGTTGCCGGTGGAGGCGGCGGCGGACGCCCCGGTGATGGTCGTGGCGGCCACAGGCAGTGTGTCTGCGCCGCTGGTGAAGGTCGTGGAGGTGGCGCTCACTCGCCAGCCGGCGCCTGTCCCCGTCATGTCGCTGATCGAGAGCGCGGTCGATGCGTTGACGGTCTGGTCGAAGCCTGAGAGAGCGGTGGCAGGGAAGCTGGTGGGCCCCGGAGGCGTGAGCGTGAGCGCGCCGCCGCTGCAGGGCCCCGCGGGGTTGATCACGTAGGTGCGCGCGGCCCACGCCGCGGGCGCTGCGGAGAGCGTGGCGGTGCGGGTCGTGGTCAGCCCTGAGCCGACGGCTTCGGTGGCGGTCGCCACGCTGACGGAGGTGTAGAAGAAGCCGGCGTTGACGTAGGAGACGAGCGCAGCGTGGTCGGCTCGCTCTGTGAGACCTGCCGAGAACGTCGCCGTGCGGGTGCTGTTGGCCGCGCTCCACGAGGTCAACACGGAATAGCGCATGCTCCCAGCGGCCTCGCCGGTCTGGTTCGGAAAGGTGGCGGCAGCGGTCGACCCGGTCCCCTGCGTGCCCGAAGGCGCCCCGGCGAAGGGGTCGACGGCGTCGGCGCCGGTAAACCGGTCGATGGTCGCGCGGCCCGCGACCGAGTAGAAGACGGTCGTCTCGCCCCCGGTGAAGGTGTAGCTCGCGGGCTCGGCGCCGCCTGCGATCTTGTAGTAGGTCTTGGACTGGTGTGGAGCGCCGCTGGCTCCCGACTGGGTGTCGAGCAATGCCCAGCCCGATGGGTTGTCGACATAGCCGGTGCACACGCAGCCGCCGTTGGTCGACCCGCCCACGGCCACGGATGCGATCAGCAGATCGCCCGCGGCGGTGCCGGCCGGTTTCGCGACGCTGATGCTGACGGTCTGGCCGTTGGAGGTCGTCGCCGAGTTCGTCGACGTAGAGCCCCAGCCCACAGCCGCGAAGCTGCTGCAGGACCATACGCAGAGCGCAGCGAGCAGCGCGCCGTTGATCCGCAGCATCCTGGCTGCTCTCAGGCGCCAGCGCCGCAAGCCGGGCGTCCACCGCGCGGGGCCAGCGAGCGTCACGGCTGCCCGCGAGGCGGCGCCCGACGCGGCGGCCCCGGCGCTAGCCCGCATCGCCGGCCGACGATGTGAGCGGTGCAGCGG
>JAEYAL010000131.1 GCA_023404805.1 Actinomycetes bacterium
AGGCTGCGGCCCGCGCCCGCAGCGGCGACCCGGACGGCGACGGCCCGCTCCTCGGCGGCGCGGCGCAGTCCGGCAGCGTCCCGGCGCCCCGCGATCCGAATCAGCCCAAGCGCCTGCGGCAGATCACGCACGAGCGGCTCGGCTCGTTCGGCCTGTCGCCGAAGAAGGCGCTCGGCCAGAACTTCCTCGTCTCCGACCATGTGATGGCGCAGATCGAGACGCTCGCCGCGGTGACCGAGGACGACGTCGTCCTCGAGGTCGGAGGCGGGCTCGGCGTGCTGTCGGAGCGGCTGGCCGCGAAGGCCAAGCACCTGCACGTCGTCGAGCTCGACCGCAAGCTCGCCGACCTCCTCGACGACGTGCTCGAAGGCACCCCGTCGACCGTGCACCGCGGCGACGCCGTGCAGTTCGATCTGGCTGGGCTGGACCCGGCGCCGAACGCCTTCATCGCGAACCTGCCGTACGGCGTCGCCGCGACCGTCGTCCTGCGCGCCGTCCACGAGATGCCGACCGTCGACCGCTGGCTCGTGATGATCCAGAAGGAGGTCGGCGTGCGGTTCGCCGCGCGGCCCGGCACGAAGGAGTACGGCGCTCCGAGCGCCCTCGCGCAGCTCAGCACCACCGTCAAGCTGCAGAAGAGCGTCGCCCGGTCGGCGTTCCTGCCCGCGCCGCACGTCGACTCGGTGCTGATGACGCTCACGCGCACCGCGCCGCCCGCTGACCCCGGCATCCAGCGCCTGATCAGCTGGGGCTTCCTGCACCGCCGCAAGGCACTGCCGCGGTCACTGGCGATCGCGATCGGCGACCCGGCCACCAAGGACGCCACCAAGGACGCGCTCCTTGAGCTCGGGATCCGCGAGGACGCCCGCGCCGAGCAGCTCTCGGCCGACGAGTTCCGCGCGCTGCACGCGGCGCTCGTCGCCCGCGGCATCGGCGGCCTCCAGTGAGCGGCCAGCCGGAGCCGGTCCTGCGCTGCAGCGCCCCGGCCAAGATCAACCTCAGCCTGTTCGTCGGCCCGGTCCGCGAAGACGGCCGCCACGACCTGGTGACCGTGTTCCAGCCGCTCGACCTCGTCGACCTGATCGAAGCCGTCGAGGACCCTAGCCTCCCTGGCGATGTCGTCGAGTGCCCCGGCGTGAGCGGACCCAACCTCGCAGCAGCAGCCCTCCAGGCCTACCGCGACGAGACCGGCTGGGCTGGCCCGCCCCTCCGGCTGCGCATCACGAAGCGCATCCCGGTCGCGGGCGGCATGGCCGGCGGCTCAGCCGACGCCGCTGCGGCGCTGCGGATCATCGCCGCGTTCGCCGGCGACGCCGACAAGAAGCGCCTCGAGGCGATCGCCGCCCCGCTCGGCGCCGACGTCCCGAGCCAGGTCCGCGGCCGCCGGAGCGTCGGGACCGGCGCCGGGGAGAAGCTCCAGCGCAGCGCCGCCCGCCCGGACTGGGACGCGATCGTGCTCCCCGTCGACGCCGAACTCTCGGCCGGCGCGGTCTACGCCGAAGCCGACCGGCTGCACCCGCCGCGCGACGCGGAGGAGATGGCCTCGCTGAAGGTCGCCGTCCAGGTCGCCGAGCGCGGCCCCGGCGTTGAGCTCGCCGGGCTCGTCATCAACGACCTTCAGCCGGCGGCGCGCCGCCTGTGCCCGGCGATCGACGAGGCGCTCACCGTGCTTGAGGGCGCCGGCGCAGAGCACGCGATCGTCTCCGGGTCCGGGCCGACGGTCGTCGGGCTCTTCGCCCCCGGCGACGCCGAGCGCGCCCTCGCCGAGATCGCCCCGCAGCGGCCCGCGATCCTCGCGCGGCCCGAAGCCCGCCACGAGCTCGACCCGCCCCGCTGGCCGTGAGCCCGCTTCCGCTGCTGCTGGCCCTGCTCGCGTTCACGCTGTCGTGGCGCTGGCGCGGAGCCCACCGCAGCGGCCGGATCGCCCTCGTCGCGGCGGGCGTCGCCTTCGCCCTGATCGGCGTCGGCGTGATCACGCTGCCGAGCATGGAGGAGATCGTCACCGAGGTCGGCGGCCGCCTCGGCCGGTGGACGTACGCGGTCGTGGCCGTCAGCGCCTTCCTGGAGACCGGTGCCTTCCTCGGCTTCGTCGCCCCCGGGGAGACGATGGTGCTGTTCGGCGGCGTCATGGCCGGCGCCGGCACGGTGGAGCTCGGGCCGCTGATCGCCCTGGTCTGGGCCAGCGCGTTCCTCGGCGACGTCTGCGCCTACATGATCGGCCGCCGCTACGGCCGCGGCTTCCTCCTGCGCCACGGCGAGCGGGTCAAGATCGGCGAGCCGCAGGTGCAGTTCGTGGAGCGGTTCTTCGAGCGGCACGGCCATGCGACGGTGCTGCTCGGCCGCTGGATCGGCGTCGTGCGCCCGCTGGTGCCGTTCTTGGCGGGCTCGTCACGCCTGCCGGCCGTCCGGTTCCTCGCCGTCGACTTCGTCGCCGCGGGGCTCTGGTCGGCTGGCCTGGCCGCGCTCGGCGCGGTGTTCTGGCGCAACTTCGACGAGCTCACCAGCCTCGTCGGGCAGGCGCTCTTCGGCTTCGGCACGCTCCTCGTCGTCGGAACGGCCTTCGGGTTCGCCATCGCGGCGCGGCGTTCGGAGCAACGCAGCGCCGACGTCGACGCCTGGGTCGCCGAGCAGCTGACCGAGCACGCCTTTGTCGGACGCCCCGCGGCGGCGGTCTGGGCGCTGATCGACCGGGTCGAGCCGAAGGTGCCTGGACGCAAGGCGCGGCGCGGGACCCCCGCCGCGGCCGGTACCGTCTCGCAGGACGACGCGTCTGCCACCTCGGCGCCGCCCGACGCCCACCACCATTCCTAGATGACTCCCGAGACCACATCGATCCTCGTCGCCGCGATCTGCGGCGTCACGTCGCTCGGGTTCTGGATCTGGCTCGTCGCGGTGCCCGTCGCCCGCTCGTTCAACGGCGGCCTGCAGCGCACCATGGCCGTCTTCCTCAGCGCCTACACGCTGGCGATCGCCGTCGCGATCGGCGTGGGAATCGGACTGCTCGTGGCGTACGAGTGGGACGTCATCACCGCGTGACGGACGGGCCAGCGGCCCCGCGGCCGGCCGCCTGCGTGACGGGCAGCGCGCAGCCCAGGCGCAGGCCCACATAGAATTCACGTAATGGCTGACGCCCCCCAGATCGACGCGCTGGCCCAAGTCGCCGAGCGCCTCGCCACGGCTGGGAGCCCGCCGACCGTCGCGCGCGCCCTCGGCGCGGCGCTGCGCTGCAGCGCGATCGTCCGCGATCCCAGCGGCGCGACCGTCGCCCTCGTGGCGCGCTCGGCCCTCGAGGAGCGCACGCTGCGCACCCGCGACAACCTCGATGTGCGCGACCTCGCGATCGGCGGCCAGACGGTCGGCTCGGTCGCGCTCGCATGGCACGACGGCGCCCCGGACGCGCCACTCGTCAACATCGCGCTCGGCCTGCTCGCCGCTTCGATCGCGCTCTCGCACGACCCCGCCGGCAGCGACGGCGCCGAACTGGCCCGCCTCCTCGGCGAGCTGCTCGGCCGCGCCGCCGGGGCGCCCCCTGTCGAACTGCTCGAACGCATCGCCGCCCTCGAGCCCACGCCCGTGCCGCGGTCCGTGCTCGTCGTCCGCGCCCAGGCGGTCACCCCGCTCGACGAGGGGTGGCGCGACGCGCTGCTCGAAAGCGTCGCCTCATCGGCCTCCGAAGCGGAGCCGCGCAGCACCGTCCTTTCGATCGAGCTCCAGCGCGTCGGCGCAGCGCCCGTCGTCGTCGTCCCCGGTGACGACGCCGTCGCGCAGCGTGTCGCTGAGCAGCTCGTCCGCCGGCTCGAGCCGCAAGCGACCAAGGTCCGCGCGACGGTTGGCTGCAGCCGCGCTGTGCCGTCGGTCGACGAGCTGGCCCGCGCGCGCGATGAGGCGCTGCTCGCCGCCAACGTCGCCTTCGCAGGCGGCGATGCCCTGCTGAACTTCGAGGAGACCGGCAGCTACCGCCTGCTGCTCCCCGCGATGACGAACGACATCGGCGAGCTGGAGCGGTTCTACGAAGAGACCGTCGCGCCGCTGATGGCCTACGACCGCCAGTACGAGACCGAGCTGGTCCGCACCGTCGAAGCGTTTCTCGAGAACGACGGCAACGTCGCCGGCACGGCCCAGGCGCTGTTCACGCACCGCCACACCGTGCGGTACCGCCTCGAGCGCGTCCGCGAGCTCGCCGGGCTCGACGTCGGCTCCAGCGACGGCCGCGAGCGCCTCTCGCTCGGCCTGAAGGCGATGCGCGTGCTCGGCATCGCCCGCCAGCAGGCCACCGAGGGCGGCGGCAACGCCGTTCCCGCCGCCCGCCTTCGGTCCAGCTCCCGGTAGCTCAACGGCCGGCGCGGACCGGCCGACTGGCTCCCGCCGATCGGCCCAGGTACTGGCAGGTCTCCGGTGAGGCCGACTCATCCGCTGGTAGGACCGCCGCGCTGCAAGCTGCAGTCCATTCGCGCGATCTGTGACGAACGACTCAGATCTGGGTTGATCAGCAGATCCTCAGCGCGGAACGTCCGTTCCTCTGAAGGGATCGACGCCTGATCGCACAACGCACCGAATACAACGCACGTCCATCGACCAGTCCCCAGAGCATCGAAACCGCATGGATGTGTCCATCAAGCGTCCATCGATACTCAAGGATGTCGGCCGCCGCACCGATGCTTCGGGTGCGCGCCCGGAAATTCTGCGCCGCGCATCCCAATCTCATGCCCACCGCTCTCGCCACCCCTCGCCACGTCACCGTGCGTGGCTCCCGATGGAGTCCCTTCGTCGTGCCGACCCTCGTGGTCGTCGCCGCCACGGTCTTCGTCGCAGGCACCGTCTCGGCCATCGACGAATCCGTCCTGGCCGTCCGCGGCAGCGACCCGGCACCCACCGCGCCCACCATCCAGCGCTGGGCGCCCGCCGAGCCGGCGGCAAACGGCCTAGGCCTTCTGGCCGGCACCGGCAGCGGCACCATCACCCTCTCCGACGGCACCGTGGTCCGCTTCGGTGAAACGGCCGTCCGCGGCACCGGCACCGTCGGCGCCCCGATCACCTCCGACCTCACCACCGCCACGCCGCCCGCCACCTCGCTGCTCGCCGGCGCCGGCTCGACCACCACCGGCGGAGGCGTCACCACGCCCGCCGACAGCACAAACGGCACCGCCGTCCCCAAGCCCGGCGCCGTCATGCCCGGCGCGGCCGACAGCGACGGCGACGGCCTCACCGACAACGAAGAACTCGCCCTCGGCAGCAACCCGCTCGCCTCCGACACCGACAACGACGGCCTCCCCGACGCCTGGGAAGCCCGGTACGGCACGAACATCCGCGTCGCGGACAGCAAAAAAGACACCGACGGCGACGGCGTCGACGACCAGACCGAGTACGCGCTCGGCCTGAACCCGACCAAGATCAACTCGACCGGCAAGGGCGACGACGACGGCAACGAAGACGCCGACGGCGACGGCGCCTCCAACGCCGTCGAAGTGCTCCTCGGCACCGACCCGGCAAACCCAGACAGCGTCCCGGACGGCTTTGGCACACCCAAGCCCACACCCGCCCCGGAACCGACGCCCGTCCCGGAGCCCACGCCCGAGCCCGAACCGACTCCGGAACCCGCGCCCGAGCAGCCCGCCGAGCCCGCACCCGCCGAAGAGCCGGCCACGCCCGAGCCCACGCC
>JAEYAL010000136.1 GCA_023404805.1 Actinomycetes bacterium
AGCCCGTGCCGGTCCCCGCCCCCGGCTTGCGCTTCTCGCGGTCGCCGCTGGCGCCCGGCGGCGCCGCACCGCGCACCGGCCAGCACCAGTGCGCCCTCGACGATCCCGCCGCCGCCTGGCCCGAGCGGGGGCCGGTCGGCTAGCGCGTACAAGCTGTACCTCCCAGCCGACCACCCCGCCGGCGCCGCCGGGGCTGATCGCCGCAAACCTCGACCGAACAACCATTTGGTTTGATACCGAGCAGTTGTTCGGTATCTTTGGCGGCATGAGCACCACCCCGATCGCCCGCGACCTCGCCGGCGTCACGTCTGCGCGCCACCTCACCGAGGACCAGCAGGCGCTGGCCGACGCCGTCGCGGACTTCTGCCAGGGCGAGTCCGGCAGCCGCGAGCAGCGCGAAGCCCTGACCAAAGGCCGCACGACGCTGCACAACGACGCGCTCTACCGCCAGATGGCCGAGCTGGGTTACGTCGGGGCGTCGCTGCCGGAGGAGTACGGCGGCTCCGGCGGCGGCGTCGTCGACCTCTGCACCCTGCTCGAGGAGACGACCTACGGCCGGGCGCCGATCGAGGGCGTCGCGGTCACGATGATCGTCGCGGGCGCCTACGAGCGGTTCGGCACCGAGGAACAGAAGCAAGACGTGCTCAACCGCATCGCGATCGGCGACGTGATGGCGATCGCGATGTCGGAGCCGGGCTCCGGCTCCGACGTGGCATCGATGCGCACGAAGGTCGAAGTCGACGGCGACGAGATCGTCCTCAACGGCCACAAAACGTGGATCACGTGCGCCGGCCACGCGACCGACATCCTCGTCATCGGCCGCTCCTTCGAGGGCGACCGCAAGCACGACGGCCTCACCATGGCGCTCGTCCCGACCGGCACGCCCGGCTTGGAGATCCGCAACATCTCGACGATGGGCGGCGACGAGCAGTGCGACGTCTTCTTCACCGACGTGCGCCTGCCGAGGTCGCAGATCCTCGGCGAGGTCGGCGGCGGCTGGGGCCAGCTCGTGGCCGGCCTCAACGTCGAGCGCCTGATCATCGCGGCCGTCATGCAGGGCCTGGCCCGCCGCGCCTTCGACGACGCCCTCGCCTACGTGCGCGAGCGTGAGCAGTTCGGCAAGAAGATCGGCTCGTTCCAGGCGATGAAGCACAAGATCGCGGACTTGGCCACCGAGCTGCGCTGCTGCGAGCTGCTCGTCTACGAAGTCGCGCGCACGATCGACGAAGACCCGAACCGCCTCCTGCCGCGCGAAGCGTCGATGGCGAAGCTGAAGGTGACCGAGGTCGTCAAGCGCGTCGCGCTCGAGGGCATGCAGATGATGGGCGGCTACGGCTACGCCACCGAGTACGACATGGAGGCGTACCTGCGGCAGGCGGTCGTGTCGACGATCTACGGCGGGACGAACGAGATCCAGCGCGACATCATCGGGATGACGTACGGGCTCTGAGCCCAGAAGTCGCCGTATTAGCGGGCACTTTGCTGGCGCGTGGGTGAACGCTCACGCGCCAGCCAGATTGGAAGCCTGTCCAGAGTTAAGGACTGGTCCGTCACACCGCCGCGTAGGATCAGCCTCGTGGCTACCCGTCCTACCACCCATCGCGCTCGCGGACTCGCTCGCCGCGACGCCCTCCTGCGTGCCGCCGTCGAGATCGTCGCCGAGCGCGGCGTCGGTGGCGCGACCCACCGGGCCATCGCCGAGCGCGCTAGCGTCCCGCCGTCGACGACGACGTACTTCTTCTCGTCGATCGACGAGCTGATCCTCGAGGCGCTGCGCCACTTCACGCAGCAGCGGGTCGCCCAGCTCAACGAGCTGGCGCATGTGCTGGCCGAGCGCCACAGCGAGCCGCGAGAGATCGCCCAGCTCTTCGCCGAGATCCTCACCGCGGCTCCGCTGCAGCACGAGATCGCCCAGTTCGAGGCGTACCTCGACACGAGCCGCCGCGACTCCGACGACCGCCGCGCCGTCGCGTCGATCCTCGAGGCGTTTGAAGGCGTCGCTGTGAGCGCGCTCGAAGCCGTCGGCGCACCAAACCCGCAAGCGATCGCACCGATCTTCGTCAGCCTCGCCGACGGCTACGGCCTGCGGCGCATCGCCCTCGGACACGACCTGGATCCCGCGCCGCTCGCCGATGCGTTCTTCCGGCTGTTCGAGTCCTACACCGCCGACGCGAAGTAGACCGGCAGGCCTCGCGCTCCCGCAGCGCCGCCGCCTGACTCGGGCGCCCTTACGCCTCGGCGCGCGCGGCGAGCCGCAGCGCGACGCGCTCGCACAGCTCAGTCGTCGCCGCGATCGTCTCGTAGGTGAGGTTCTCGGGGACGTCCGTCATCAGGTGGTAGTTCGACGGCGCTTTCCACGGCTCGAGCGACACCAGCGAGACCGTCGGGATCTTCGCGCGGCTGGTGACGACGCCGTCGGTCGAGAACCGTGAGCGCAGGCCGCGGTCCAGCGAGACGCCGTGCGCACCCGCCACATCTGCGACGAGATCGCGGAACGACGGGTCGGTGTAGTCCTCCATCGCGACGGTCCCTTCGCCTTCGAGCATGACCAGCTGCGGCGAGCCGACCGTGTCGACCGCGAGGCAGTAGGTGGAGGCCGGGTCGAGTTCGGCTCCGTGATCCGAGAGGTAGTCGTAGACGCCGCCCTGCAGCTCCTCCTCCGCCCCGGCAGACACGAGCACCACGCGCGCGCCGTCGATCGGGCGTTCGCGCAGCCGCTCGGCCAGCGCCACCAGCACCGCGACGCCCGAGAGGTTGTCGTTGGCCCCAGGCACGTTGGGGCTCCGCGCGATGTCGGCCAGCAGCCCGAACGCGACCGACGAGAACGCGGCGCCGCCGAGCTGCAGCTTGCGGCTCCCCGTGAGCAGGCCGAGCCCGACGGCGACCGGCGCCAAGAAGGCCGGCCACCAATACGGCAACGAGGTGTCGACGCTCTCGACGCGGTGCGGCCAGCGCTCCCAGATCGCCTTCTGCAGCGACTGGTCGAACATCACGCCGGTGCGGCCGGCGTCGTGATGCGCGAGCACGATCAGCGTGACGGGCGCTCCCGCGGGCCCCAGCTCAGCGACGACGTTGGTCGTCGGCCGCTGGCGGCGCAGCAGCCGACGCAGGATGCGCGTGCGGTTGTCGATGTCGTCGGCGACCATGGCGCCCGCGGCGACGCTCGCGAGCGCGAGGGTCTTGCGGCCTCGGCGCGGCGCGAGGAACCCGGCCGCGATCGGCACCGACAGCGCGAGCGCGAGTGCGCTCGGCCAGCCCTTGTAGAAGGTCGCGGGCTCGATGCGGGCGTTGGTCCCAGCTTCGAGCAGGCGATCGCGGAGGAGCTGCGCCGACCGGAATTCACCGGTGCCTCCCGCCGGGCGGTCGATCGCGGCATGCTCCTCGATCAGCTCGCGCAGCAGCGAGAGCTCGGCCTCGTCGGCGATGTACGCGTGCGGAGTCTCGACGGCGTCCATGGCGTCAGCCTAATCAAAGGCTGGACAGATGTCCAGAGTTAGACGGGTCGCTGCCGGGCGCGGACTCGTCGAGCCCGGGGCCGTAGCGGCGGATGACCTTGGCCGGCGCGCCGGCGGCGATGGCGTACGGCGGCAGGTCGGTGGTCACGACGCTGTTCGCGCCGATGATCGTGCGCTCGCCGATCGTCACGCCGCTCGTGATCACGACGTTCGCCCCGCCCCACACGTTGTCGCCGATCTTCGTCGGGCCCTTCGTCGTGAAGCCCTGCCACGGGATCGGCTGCGTCAGGTCGTCGAAGCGGTGGTTGGCGTCCGTGATCAGCGATCCGTTGGCGAACATGCAGTGCTCGCCGATCTCGATCAGGTTCATCGCCGAGACCATCACGCCCTGGTTGAGGAACGTTCCAGCGCCGATCTTGACCCGCGCCTCGGGCCCGCCCGTGATCCACACGTTCGGCTCGAAGAAGACCTGCTCGCCGATCTCCAGCCGCCCTTCGCGCAGCATCTCGAGCACCGGGCCGTGCAGCGGCCAGCGGGCAAACGCGCGGCGCGCCGCCAGCTGGCGGTAGATCGCCGCGCGGTTCCACAGCAGGCCGTTCTTCTCGTACCAGCGCCACTTGCGCCAGAACTCGACGGCCTGCGAGCGCGTGATGCCAGTCAGGCTCATGGCGCCAGGCTACGCCGCCTGGCGCGCCAACGTGCGCCGCGACGTGCAGCATGCGCGGGCTCCGCCATGATCTGAGGCGTGGCCGAGGAGCTCCGCATCAACAGCCGCTTGGCGATCCCGCTGACGGAGCTGGTCGTGCGGGCGTCGCGATCGAGCGGGCCCGGCGGCCAGCATGCGAACGTGACCTCGTCGCGGATCGAGGTCGTATGGGACGTGCGCGCCAGCGAGACCGTCACCGACTGGCAGCGCGCCCGGATCGTCGAACGGCTCGGACCGGTCGTGACGGCGCTCGCCCAGGACTCGCGCAGCCAGCGCCGCAACCGCGACCTCGCGTTCGAGCGGCTCGCCGCCAAGGTGGCATCGGCGCTGGTGGTGCAGCAGACGCGCCGTCCGACGAAGCCGAGCCGCGGCGCCAAGGAGCGGCGGCTCTCAGCGAAGCGGCAGAACAGCGACCGCAAGGCCGGCCGGCGCAAGCCCGGCGCCGACGACTGAGCGAGATTCAAAGCACTAGAAACCGGGCTGGGCGTCTGTGAGACTCTGAGACCGGGCTCACACGGGGTTGTCCGCCTCGCCCACCCCGGCCGCCGCAGGCCGCCCTGTCACCACACCCGGAAGCCGTTCCGTGTCTCCAGCTTTTCCGTTCCGGCCGGCGCGCCGCGCCGCGATCGCCATCCTCGCCGCGACCGCCGTGCTGGCCTCAGGCGCCAGCGCCGCCGAGCGCGTCGAGCTGCCGATCGACTCGGCGTCGCCGCAGACGGACGTCGCCTCCAGCCTCGTCAAACTCCACGTGCCGCTGCCGGCTGGCTCGCCGGCGCACACCGAGGCCTGCGACTGGATCCAGTACGTGCGCTTCCGCCCCGCAGGCGGCCCGGCTGACGCGGCGCAGGCCGACGCGGTCGCGGTCCTGATGCCCGGCCTCATCGAGGGCGCCACGGCGTTCGACCCGGTCGCGAGGAACACGATCCGCGAGGCGAAGCGCCGCGGCAAGTCGATCGAGGTGTGGGCGATCGACCGGCGCTCCAACTGCCTGGAGGACCTCACCGGCGTCGACTACGTCGAGCGCACCGGCGACATCGATGGCGGGCTGGCCTACTACTACCACCAGGGCGAGATCGACGGAAAGCGGTTCTCAGCGCCGTTCACCCGCGCGCCGAAGGTGCTCGCGGAGTTCGGCATCGAGCAGACGATGCGCGACTACCACGCGGTCCTCACCACCGAACTGCCCAGCCAGCCGTGGCGCGAGCGGCACGTGATCTGCGGCGGCCACTCGCTCGGCGGGCCGCTCACCGAGCTCTACGCCGCGTGGGACTTCGACGGCGACACATCGACCACGGCAGACGCCGGCTACCGCCAGTGCGCGGCCTTCATGGGCTTCGACACGATCCTCAGCAGCAAGCTGAGCGGCGGCGAGACGGGCGGCAAGCCCGCTGCGCCGGTGAGCCCGCTGATCTCGGGTCTGCTGACGAACATCAACAAGACCACGGTCCGCGCGCTGCGAGCCGGGTCGTTTCCGCGCAACTTCGACATCACCGGCATCGGGCCGGAGACCATGATGCTGCTCGATGCCGTGTCGATCTTCGCGTCGCGGACGCCGGACGACGACTGGTCGCCCGCGCTCGCGAAGATCCCGCGCTCGGCGACGACCGACCAGTTCTTCCACATCTCAGGTTCGCCGAACATGGACCGGTGGCTGACGTCGAAGGACTCCATGCGGAGCGTGCGCTACTCGTACATGGGCGCGCTCGGCCAGATCCTCGATGACAACGGCGCCGTCTTCGGCCTCGTGCGGTCGAGCTTCGGGTTCTTCGACGGCGCGCCGCTGCGGCGCAACTCGCTGCCGGCCACGCTCTCGAAGGTACCGCTCGTCGGGCAGTTCATCACCCCAGGCGCGCTGTTCATGCCGCAGCAGGTAGCGGGCAAGCCGCTCGTCGGCTGGAAGAACTACAACGAGCTGGGCTCCGGCGCCACCCAGGTCGGCCGCGGTGCGACGACGCCCGGATCCGAGGTGACGGACGCCCGCGAGCTTGCGCGCATCCTCCATGAAGGCCCGACCAATCTGATCGAGGCGTGGTTCCCGCTGCGGATCATGGTCGACCAGTACCTGATCGCCGGCGGCGACCGCTCCGGCGCGTTCAAGGCGATCGCCCATCCGACAGGGGTCCGGCAGAAGCCCCGGTTCGTGGTGCTTGCCGGCTCGGGCTTGCGCGGACGGGAGACGAAGTTCACCGACCCCGTCGTCAAGCTCCCGGGCTATGAGCACCTCGACGTGCTCACGGCCGCCGAGTACCAGAACAACGGCCAGCCCGAGGGCTCGAGCCAGGCGTTCGCCGACCTCATCGACTCCGCGCTGACCGAGTAGGGACCGCCATGCCGCGCCGAGAGAAGAGCCCGATGATCAAGCCGATCCGCAGCCCGCGGCCCCGGCCGCGCGCCGGCCGCAGCCTGTTCGCAGGGGCAGCCGGCGTGAGGTTGGCGGCGCTGGCCAGCGCGGCGGCGTTCGCAGCAAGCCCGGCGGCCGCAGCCGACACCGGTGCGCGGACCGAGACGCCGATCGTCTCGGCCTCGACCCAGACCGACGTGGCCTCGAGCCTCGTCCGCCTGCGCGTGCCGCTGCCCGCGGGCGCCGCGCCGCATCCAGAAGCCTGCGACTGGATCCAGTACGAGCGCTTCCGCCGCACCGACGGGCCGGTCGACGCGACCCAGGCCGACGCGGTCGCCGTGCTTCAGCCCGGGATCCTCGAAGGTGCCACCGCGTTCGACCCCGTGGCCCGCAACACGATCCGCGAGGCGGCGCGCCGCGGCAAGACCGTCGAGGTCTGGGCGATCGACCGCCGCGCGAACTGCCTCGAAGACAAGACCGGCCTTGAGGCGGTCGAGCGCACCGGAGACGCGTCGGTGGCGATCGACTACTACTACCGCGGCACAGCGATCGACGGGAAGACGTTCGCGGGCTACCGCGCCAGCGACCGCGTCCTCGCCGACATCGGCATCGCCCAGACCGTCAGCGACTGGAACGCGGTCATCACCCAGGAGCTGCCCGACCAGGCGTGGCGTGAGCGGCATGTGATCTGCGGCGGCCACTCGCTCGGCGGGATCCTCACCGAGATCTACGCGTCGTGGGATTTCGACGGGAACCCGGCGACCACCGCCGACGCGGGCTACCGCCAGTGCGCGGGCTTCATGGCGTTCGACACCACGCTCAACGCGGGCGTCAGCGAGCGCAGCCCGAAGGCGTTCAAGGGCATCGCCGGCCAGCTCACGGCAGGCGTGCTGGAGGCCGCGGCCAAGGCGACCGTGAAGTCGATCAAGGCGGGCACGATCGCACGGCACGTCGATCTGCTCGGCATCTCCCCGGAGACGATGAACGCCCTGGAGCTCGTCGGCACGCGGGCCGATCAGGACCCCGATGGCGAGGCGACTGCCGTCGTGCAGGCCGTGCCGCCGCGCACCGGCATCGAGACGCTCTTCAAGCTCGCCGGCTCCCCGGACCTCGCGACCTGGCTCGGCGGCAAAGGCAACCTGCGCCACTTCCGCTACACGAACATGGCGCTGCTCGGCCAGAACATGGACGACAACGGCGGCATCTACAGCCTCGTGCGCACGAGCATGGGGTACTTCGGCGGAGCGCCCGTGCAGCGCAACCGCCTCCCGGTCGACACCGCCCTGATCCCGGGCCTCGGCACGCTGTTCGGCGGCGGACGCCTGATGCTGCCACGGCAGCAGAAGGTGCAGCAGCTCTCGACGTGGCGCAACTACGACGACCTCGGCACCGGCACCGCGCAGGTCGGCCGCGGGATCACCTCGGCTGCCTCCGAGGTGACCGATGCCCACGACTTCGCGCGGATCCTCCACGAGGGCCCGACGAACCTCACGGAGAACTGGTTCCCGATCCGGATCGTCACGGAGATCGGGCTGCTCGGCGCGGGCGACCGCTCCGGCTCGCTGCGCGGCTCCGTGCATGCTCGCGCGACGACCCGCAAGCCGCGCCTTGCCGTGATCGCCGGGAACGGGCTGTTCGTCCGCCAACGGCCGGTCGACCCGCAGGTGGTCGCGCCCGGCTATGAGCACCTTGACGTGCTCACCGCCGCTGAGCGGCAGAACAACGGCCAGCCCGAGCCGTCGAGCCAGGCCTTCGCCGACCTGATCGACGACGCGCTCGGCAGCTGACGCAGCCGGCGGTGGGTCGCGCAGTGCGACACACCGTCAACTTTGCGAACACCCTTAAATTCCCTACCAGGCCGCTGGTAGATGGATTACCCCGAGCAGCGGTAATCCCTGAATAGCGGCTCATTTCGCATCGGAGTACACCTCCGGTATGCGAAAAAATGGCGCATCACGAGTAAGGAGAAATACCCGGTATTGGGTAATTCCCTTTTCCTCCATGCGTTCATTTTGGTTGGCGCTGGTGGTCGCGGCCCTTCCGGCCGCTGCAGCCCCAGGCGTCGCTGCCGCGGCCGACGGTCCGGCTCGCATCGAGACCCCGATCGTGTCGGCCTCGCCGCAGGCCGACGTCGCCGCGAGCTACGTGTCGCTGTCGGCGCCACTGCCGCCGGGGACCCCGGGCGCCACTCCCGCCTGCGACCGCATCGGCTACGAGCGCTTCCGGCGCGCGGCGGGCCCGGGACAGGCCATGCAGGCCGACGCGGTCACCGTGCTGATGCCTGGATTGCTCGAAGGCGCCGCCGCGTTCGACCAGGTCGCGCGCAACGCGGTCCGCGAAGGGGCGCGCCGCGGGCTCGACCTGGAGGTCTGGGCGATCGACCGCCGCGCCAACTGCATGGAAGACCTCACTGGCCTGGACCTGCTTGAGCGAACCGGCGACCGCGAACAGGCGCTCGACTATTACTACGGCGGTGCGGCGATCGCCGGGCGCCGGTTCGCCGGCTTCAAGGCCAGTGACCGGCTGCTCGCCGAGATCGGCGTCGCGCAGACCGTCGAAGACCTGCGCACCGTCCTCACGCGCGAGCTGCCCGACCAGGCGTGGCGCGAGCAGCATGTGGTCTGCGGCGGGCACTCGCTCGGCGGACCGCTCGTCGAAGCGTTCGCAGGCTGGGACTTCGACAGCAACCGCGCCACCACAGCTGATGCCGGCTACCGCCAATGCGCGGGCTTCTTCGGCTTCGACACGCTGCTCGCCAGCGGCATTTCGACGGAGTTCCTCCGCGCGATCCCCGGGTTGTCTGGGCTCACGCGCGGGTTCGGCGCTGTCGTCGGGCAGACCGCGGTGCGGGCGCTCAGGGCAGGGACGGTGTCGCGCCACGTCGAGCTGCTCGGCGTCTCGCCCGAGACGCTCTCGCTGGTGGAGGCCGTCGGCTACCTCGCAGCCACGAGCCCTGCCGAGGATGCCAGCCCGTGGATCGCCCGCATCCCCCACTCCGCCGAGCTGCGGACCTTCTACCACCTGGCCGGCTCGGCGAGCTTCGCCCGCTGGGCTGGCTCGGACGATTCGCTCGACGACCTGCGGTTCTCATTCGCGGGCTTTTTCGGGCAGCTGCTCGACGACAACGCCTCGCCGCTCGGGCTGGTCCGGGCGAGCCTCGGATTCCCGGAGGGCGCGCCGCTGATCCGCAACCGCCTCGCCGACGAGCTTGCCCTCGTGCCAGGACTCAACGTCGCGGTGCAACGCGGACAGCTCGTCCTGCCGAGGCGCGGCACGGGCGCGCTCAGCGGCTGGCGCAACTACGACGCTCTCGGCACGGGCGCGGCGCAGCTCGGCGCGGGGTACACGACGCCGTCATCCGAAGTCACCGACGCGCAGCAGCTCGCGCGGACGACGTTCGAGGGCCCGACCAACCTCACCGAGAGCTGGTTCCCGACCCGGATCGTGGCCGACCTCATGGCGCTGGGCAGCGGCGACCGCAGCGGCGCGCTGTCGCGTGCCGTCTACCCGAATCCGACGCGGTTGCAGCCGCGCTTCACCGTGATGGCCGGCGACGGCGTGCTGCGCAAGGCGGGGCTGCAGTCCGGGGACCCGCACATCACGCTGCCGGGCTACGAGCACCTCGACGTGCTGACCGCCGCCGAACGTCAGAACAACGGGCGCCCCGAGCCGTCGAGCCAGGCGCTCGTGGACTTCGCCGCGCGCGTCGCAACGCAGGACGGGCCGTAGCGCACGTGGGATGATGCGGGCGTGTCCCGTGTCGTCCTGTCCCTCCAGCGCGGTGTGATCGCTGCGTCGGCCCTGCTGGCCGCGGCCGTGGCCGCAGCGCCCTCGGCTGCCGCAGACCGCGTCGAGATCCCGGTCGTGTCGGCGTCGCCGCAGACCGATGTCGCCGCGAGCCTCGTGCGGCTGCGCGCTCCGCTGCCCGCCACCGCCTCGGCGCATCCCGAAGCCTGCGACTGGATCCAGTTCATGCGCTACCGGCTGCGGAGCGGTCCGGCGGAAGCGACGAGCACCGATGCCGTCGCGGTGCTGATGCCGGGCAACCTCGAAGGCGCGACCGCCTACGACCCGGTCGCGCGCAACGCCATCCGCGAGGCGGCGCGGCGAGGCAAGACGCTGGAGGTCTGGGCGACGGACCGGCGGTCGAACTGCCTCGAGGACCTGGCCGGCCTGGACGCGCTCGAGGCGGGCGCCGAACCCGCAATGGCGACGGATTACTACTGGGGCTCGGCAGCCGTCGGTGGCGGCCGCTTCGCTGGCTGGCGCCGCGATCCGAAAGTCCTCGCTGAGCTGGGCGTCGCCCAGACGGTGCGCGACTTCCACACCGTGCTCACGCGCGAGCTCCCCGACCAGGCCTGGCGAGAACAGCACGTGACCTGCGGGGCTCACTCGCTCGGCGGCGGGCTGCTGGAGCTCTTCGCGGGCTGGGACTTCGACGGCAACGCGGCGACGACCGCCGACGCCGGCTACCGCCAGTGCGCAGGGTTCATCGGCTTTGAGACGCTGCTCGACATCGGGCTCACGAGCGACGACCCGCCGAAGGTCAAGGCGCTGGCGCCGCTGCTGCCGGCGGTGCGGGGCTTGACGGGCGCGCCGACCGTGCGGGCGCTGCGAGCCGGGACGGTGTCGCGGCATGAGGCCCTGCTCGGCATCGGGCCGGAGACGATGGCGCTGATGGAGGCCGTCGCCGTGCTCGCCGCGCGCCACCCGGACGCCGAGGCGACGCAGTGGCTGCGGGAGATCCCAGTATCGTCGGTCGTGCGCGAGTACTACCGCGTGGTCGGGTCGGCGTCGCTCGGCGACTACCTCGCAGGCAAGCGGCGCCTCACCGACTACCGCTTCACCTACGCCGGGCTGCTCGGGCAGATGTGGGACGACAACGCGTCCACGCTGAGCGTCATCCGCGCGAGCTTCGGCTACCCGGAGGGCGCGGCGCTCGTCCGCAACCGGCTCCCCGAGCAGGTCTTCGGCCTGCCGGGCCTCGACCTGCTGTTCCAGCGCGGCCACGTGATGCTGCCGCGGCGCACGCGGGCGCAGGCGCTCAGCGGCTGGCGCAGCTACGACGCGCTCGGCACGGGCGCCGACCAGCTTGGCCGCGGAGTCACGACCCCTGCTTCGGAAGTCACCGACCCGCGTGAGTTCGCGCGGATCATGTTCGAGGGGCCCACCAACCTCGTCGAGACCTGGTTCCCGACGCGGATCGTCACCGACATCGCTGCGGTTGCCACCGGCGACCGCAGCGGCGACTTCAGGGCGCTGCTGCATCCGCATCCGACGCGCAACAAGCCGCGCTTCGTCGTCCTCGCCGGGGATGGCGTGCTCCGCAAGAGCGGCATCGGCTCGGTCGACCCCCATCTGGTGCTGCCGGGCTACGAGCACCTCGACGTGCTCACCGCCGCCGAGCGCCAGAACGACGGCAGGCCCGAGCAGTCGAGCCAGACGCTCGCGGGCTTCGCGCTCGGCGCGGCGGCCGGCGCGCAGTAGCGGCGCAGCCGGTCGGCCGGCCGCGTCGTCGGCGCTGAAGCCCTTGGCTGCGGCTCAGTCGACGGCGCGGCCGACGAAGCCGCGCAGGCCAAGCGCCGTGAAGACCGCGGTGGCAGCGGCGATGCCGAGCACGATCCACCCGACTTCCATGTGCGGCAGGTCGGTGAGCGCGGCGCGCATGCCCTCGCTCACGAAGGTGAGCGGGTTGGCGAGCGTGATGATGCGGAACCACTCGAGGTTCTCGAGGCCGGCCCACGGGTAGAACGTCGCGCCGGTGAACGTGAGCGGCGTGAGGACCACGGCGAAGACGACGTTGATCCGGTGCGCGGGCACGGCAGTGCCGAGGACGAGTCCGACGGCGGCGCCAGCGATCCCGCCGAAGATCAGCAGCGCGGCGAAGCCGAGCGGGGCGATGTCGCCGAGGCTGACGCCCGCGGGCAGGATGACCGCCGCGAGCGGGATCACGAGGACAGCGGCGACGATGCCGCGCCCGGCCGCGAAGACGATCTTCTGCACGCCGACCATCCACGCGGGCAGCGGCGCCAGGAGGCGGTCTTCGATCTCCTTGGTGAACGAGAACTCGATCACGAGCGGCAGCGCGGTGTTCTGCAGGGCGGTGAGGAAGAGCGTGAGGCCGATGATGCCCGGCAGGAGCTGCTCGCCGTAGCCGCCGCCAGCCGCCCCGATCTCGGGCAGGATCCGGCCGAACACGAACAGGAAGAACACCGGCTGCAGCAGCGACTGCGCGAGGAAGCCCGCGAGGTCGTGGCGGATGACCACCCACGCGTCGCGGCCGCAGAGCGCCCGGAAGGCTCGGGCTGACGCGCGGCGCCCTTCGAGCGGCGGGCGGCTCGGCGCCAGCGTCGCCGTCGGCGGGATGTGCGAGGGCGCGCTCATCGCAGGTCCCGACCGGTCAGGTGCACGAACACGTCTTCGAGCGTGCCTTCCAGGCGCCGCAGTTCGATCAGCGTCGCCCCCGACTGCTCAACAGCCGCAGCGACTTCGGCCGGTCCGGCGTCGCAGAACACCCGCGCGCGGGCACGGCCGTCGACCTCGTCGGTCTCGACTTCGCCGAACGCCTCCAGGGCCGCGGTGAGTGTGCCGTTCGCTCCCGCCGTGTCGACGATCAGTTCGAGGCCGCCGTCGCTGGGCAACAGCTGGCGCAGGCCGCGCGGCGTGTCGAGGGCGATGCGCTCGCCGTGGTCGACGATGGCGATCCGGTCGCAGAGGCGTTCGGCTTCGGTCATGTCATGGGTCGTGAGGAGGATCGTCGTGCCCGCGTCGCGGAGCGCCTCGATCTGGTCCCAGAGGAAGAGCCGGGCCTGCGGGTCCAGGCCCGTCGTCGGCTCGTCGAGGAACAGGATCCGCGGGCGGTGCATGAGGGCGCGCGCGATCATCAGCCGCTGGGCCATGCCGCCGGAGTAGAAGTCGACGCGGTCATCGGCGCGCTCCGCCAGGCCAAACGCGTCCAAGAGCTCGTCGGCCCGCTGCTTGCGCTCGCGGCGGCTGAATCCGAAGTACGCCGCGTGGAACGTGAGGTTCTCGCGCGCCGACAGCGACCGGTCGAGGTTTGGGCGCTGCGGCACGACCGCGATCCGCTGCTTCACCGCGGTCGGGTCCGCGGCGACGTTGAACCCGTCGACCACCGCCGTGCCGCCTGTTGCCCGGACCCGCGTGGTCAGCACGCCGATCGTGGTCGTCTTCCCCGCGCCGTTCGGCCCCAGCAGTCCGAAGATCTCGCCTTCGCTGATCGAGAACGAGATGCCCTTGACCGCCTCGTCGGCCGCGTTCGGGTAGCGCTTGCGCAGCTCCTCGACATCGACGATCGGCGCGCTCACTCTCCGCAGCCTACGAGACCACCCGCCCCACCGGATCACTCGAAGCCAGGCGTCGGGCGGTGACGCCGCACGGCCTTTCGCGCGCGGCTGGTCTACGCCGCTGCGGCGGCCCTTCGCGCGCCGTCGGTCTACGCCGCTGCGGCGGCCCTCCGCGCGCCGTTGGTCTACGCCGCTGCGGCAGTCCGGGCGTGGGCTGCGGACTTGCGCGTGTGGCCGGTCCTCAGGGTCGCGAGCGCGCAGGCGAGGAAGCAGAGCGCGCCGAGCGTGGTGGTCCAGTTCGACAGGCGAGCCGCGATAAGTTCGCCGGTCGCCGGCTCGGCGTAGGCTGCGACCGCCGAAACACCGAACAGGATGCAGCCAAGCAGGTTCACGGCAGGCTCCCACCACCCCACGGGGCCCTCGGCCGGCCGCAGTCCCCACCGCCCCAGCCGGGGCGACGATAGGAACAGGATCGCCCCGCTGATCAGGAAGCAGATCGACCCGATCGCGTCCGGCCGCCAGACGAGGTGGTCGTACGCCGCGCCCGAAAGGTCGGCGTCGAGCGCCCGGAACGTGTTCACGTTGAACAAGACCGTCCCGACCGATTGGATCCACGCCGCGTTCCAGGCTGCCCGCCCCGCGGCGTCGACGGACCGCTCACCCCAACCGATCAGGCTCTGGAGCGCGCCGCCGGTCGTGAAGAACAGCGAGCCGACGAAGAACGTCCAGCCGTCAGCCGCATCGCCGACGAGCGCCCGGTACGGCCCCAGCGGCGCCACGACGAAACACGCCGCGCCGATCGCAAACGCGAGCGCCATCCACCGCTCAAGCGGCGGGCCTGTGCCATCGGGTTGGTCCTCGACACGCTCCACGCACGCAGCGTACGGGCCGCCGCGACAGGTCAGGCGGGAACAGCCGCCTTCTTCGCGCGGGCCCGCGTGGCCTTTGGCTTGGCGGGCGTCACGAGCTCCTTGAGGAACCGCCCGGTGTAGCTGCCTTCCACTCCGGCGACCTGCTCGGGCGTCCCGATCGCGACGACTTCGCCACCCTCGTCGCCGCCTTCGGGGCCCATGTCGATGAGCTGGTCGGCGGTCTTGATGACGTCGAGGTCGTGCTCGATCACGACGACCGAGTTGCCAGCGTCGACGAGGCGTTGCAGCACCGTCAGCAGGCGCTCCACATCGGCGAAGTGCAGGCCGGTCGTCGGCTCGTCGAGGATGTAAAGCGTCTGGCCGGTGCTCACGCGCGCGAGCTCGTTCGCGAGCTTGACGCGCTGCGCCTCGCCGCCGGACAGCGTCGTGGCGGGCTGGCCGAGCCGCACGTAGCCGAGGCCGACGTCGCGCAGCGTCTCGAGACGGCGCCGCAGCGGCGGGATGGCCGAGAAGAACTCGACGGCCTCGTCGATCGGCATCGCGAGCACGTCGGCGATCGACTTCCCCTTGAACTTCACTTCGAGCGTCTCGCGGTTGTAGCGCTTGCCCTCGCACTGCTCGCACGGCACGTACACGTCCGGGAGGAAGTGCATCTCGATCTTGATCTGGCCGTCGCCCTTGCAAACCTCGCAGCGCCCGCCCTTCACGTTGAACGAGAAGCGCCCTGGCTTGTAGCCGCGCGCCTTCGCCTCAGGCGTCTTGGAGTACAGGTCGCGGATGACGTCCATGATCCCCGTGTACGTCGCCGGGTTCGACCGCGGCGTGCGCCCGATCGGCGACTGATCGACCTGGACGATCTTGTCGAGCTGCTCCAGCCCGGTGATCCCGCGGTGGGCTCCGGGCCGCTGCGTGCTCCGGTGGAGCCGCTGGGCCACGGCCTTGCTGAGGATGCCGTTGACGAGCGTCGACTTGCCGGAGCCCGACACGCCCGTCACGCAGGCGAACACGCCGAGCGGGAACGACACGTCGACGCCCTTGAGGTTGTGCTCCGTCGCGCCCTTCACGACGAGCTGCCCCGTCGCCTTGCGCCGCTTGGCGGGCACGTCGATCGCGCGCCTCCCGCTGAGGAACTGGCCCGTCAGCGACGCTTCGTTCGCCATGACCTCTTCCGGCGGGCCGGCCGCCACAACGCGGCCGCCGTACTCGCCCGCGCCGGGACCGAGGTCGACGAGGAAGTCGGAGCGGCGCATCGTCTGCTCGTCGTGCTCGACGACCAGGACCGAGTTGCCGAGGTCGCGCAGGCGCTCGAGCGTCTTGATGAGCTTCTCGTTATCGCGCTGATGCAGGCCGATCGACGGCTCGTCGAGCACGTAGAGCACGCCGACGAGCGCGGAGCCGATCTGCGTGGCCAAGCGGATGCGCTGCGCTTCGCCGCCGGAGAGCGTCGCCGCCGAACGGCTCATCGAGAGGTACCCGATGCCGACGTCCTCCAGGAAGCGCAGCCGCTCTTCGATCTCGCGGAACACGAGCCGCGCGATGTGCTGCTGCGTCTCGGTGAGCTCGACCTCATCGAGCCACGTGCGCGCCTTCTTCACGCTCAGCGCGGAGAACTCGTGGATACCGAGCCCGCCGACGGTGACCGCACGGACCTCAGGCTTGAGGCGCGCGCCATGGCACTCCGGGCAGGGCCGGATCGCCATGTACTGCTCGATCTTCTCGCGGACCGCGTCGGAGTCGGACTCGCGGTGGCGGCGCTCGAGGTTGCCACGCACGCCTTCAAAGGTCGTCGAAAACGTGCGGATCCGCCCGCGCCGGTTCTTGTAGCGGACCTCGATCTTCTCGCCGGTGCCTTCGAGGACGATCTCCTGCGCCTTGGCCGGCAGGCTCTCCCACGGCTCGAACAGGTCGATGCCGTAGGTCTCCGCAGCGGCCTGCAGGACGAGGTCGAAGTAGCCCGACCACGCGCCCGCCTGCCGCCACGGGATGATCGCCCCGTCGGCAAGCGTGAGGGTCGGGTCCGGGATCGCCATCATCGGATCGACCTCGAGCTGGCTGCCGAGACCGGTGCACCGCGGGCAGGCGCCGTGCGGGTTGTTGAACGAGAACGAGCGCGGCTCGAGCTCGGCGATCGACGTGCCGCACTCGATGCAGGCGAACTTCTCGGAGTAGGTGCGGCGCTCGCTCTCGCCCTCGCGCGGCATCGTCGCCACGACGACCAGGCCGTCGGCGAGCTTCGTCGCCGCCTCGACCGCTTCGTGGATGCGGCTGCGCGACTCGCCGCGCACGATGATCCGGTCGACGACCAGCGAGATGTCGTGCTTGTAGGTCTTCTCCAGGACGATCTCGTCCTCGAGCATCTTGAGCTCGCCGTTGACCTCGACGCGCGCGTAGCCGTCGGTCCGCAGCTGCTTGAGCAGGTCGGCGAAGGTGCCCTTGCGGTTGCGCACGACGGGCGCCATGACCATGATGCGCTCGCCTTCGGGCAGCTCCAGCACGCTGTCGGTGATCTGTTCGACGCTCTGGCCGGCGATCTCCGCGCCGCAGTTCGGGCAGTGCGGCGTGCCGATACGCGCCCACAGCAGGCGCAGGTAGTCGTAGATCTCGGTGACCGTGCCGACGGTCGAGCGCGGGTTCTTGCTCGTCGTCTTCTGGTCGATCGAGATCGCGGGCGACAACCCCTCGATCGTGTCGACGTCGGGCTTGTCCATCTGGCCCAGGAACTGGCGCGCGTAGGCCGAGAGCGACTCGACGTAGCGGCGCTGGCCCTCGGCGTAGATCGTGTCGAACGCCAGCGAGCTCTTTCCCGAGCCCGATAGGCCCGTCATCACGACGAGCGACTCGCGCGGGAGCTCTAGCGAGACGTCCTTGAGGTTGTGCTCCCGTGCACCGCGCACGACGATCTTCGAAGCTGCCACGCCGGGCAGTCTAGCGGGGCGAACGGACGTTCGGTGCTGGGCCGCGGCGGGCACGGCGTCCGGCCACCCGGAGACCCGTGCGGCGGACGCGGAACCAGCACGTCCCTGCGCCCGGTTGACGAATGCCGCGCTCCCAATCAGGATTTACCCGACCGGGTTTGCCCAGCAAACACGGGGGAATCTGGACTAAAGCGATGCGACTTGGCGTCAAAGGCGTAAACCATGTAAACTCGGTCAGGAATTGCCGATTTGCGATCGGCCCCGCACCACGGGCGTTCCCACCCAAGGAGACACATGAAGTCCACGACCAAGGCGGTCGCGATCACGGCCGCCCTCGGCGCCGTCGCGCTGCCGTCGTCCGCCAGCGCCGCCACCATCGCGGGCTCCGGCTCCAGCGCCAACACGCCCTACATCGAAGCGCTGTTCAAGGCCTACAAGAAGGTCGACAAGAAGAACACCTTCACGTACCTCTCGAACAACGGCAACGCCGGTGCGAAGGACGTGCAGGAGGGCCGCTCGGCCTTCGCGATCCAGACCCGCGCTCCCCTCCCGTCGGACTCGGGCCTCTCGTACTCGAAGCTGTTCCTCGACGCGCTGACGGTCTCGGTCCACCCGGACAACAAGCTCACGAACCTGCCGGTCAAGCAGGTCAAGGACATCTACACCGCCAAGACCACGGAGTGGTCGGCGTACCCGGAGTCGGGCCTCACCAGCCCGATCGCCGCGTTCGGCCGTCCCGCGACCGCTGGCCTCTTCACGTTCTTCACCGCTGCCGTGCTCGAGGGCGCTGCGCAAGCGACGAGCGTCACCATCGCCGACAAGGACGGCGAGGTCGCCGTCGCCGTCTCGAAGAACCCGGCTGGCATCGGCTACATCGGCCTCGCCAACTCCAAGCCGGCTGCCGGCGTCAAGCGCCTCTCGCTCAACGGCGTCGCCCCGACCCCGGCGACGATCAAGAGCCTGAAGTACCCGCTCTCGCGCTACTCCTGGATCGTCCTCCCGGCGAACAACCCGAACAAGGCCGCCGTGAAGTTCGCGGACTGGATCCGCACGAGCTACGAGGCCGGCAAGGTCCTCGAGAAGCTCGGCGCCGTCCCCGCGTTCAACGCGAAGAAGCCCAAGAAGAAGAAGAAGTAGGGACGCTTCCTTGGACCTCGAGGTTCAGCCCTCGCAGGCCGCCCCGCGCGGCCTGCAGTCCGACCGGAACGCCGAGCTGCTGCTCGGCGTTCTGGTCGTCGGCGTGGTCGCGGTCGTCATCGCGATCATCCTGTTCGTGTTCCGCGAGGGCCTGCCCTCCTTCCAGCACAACGGATGGTCGTGGTTCGGCAGCGGCGGCAACGTCGACCGCCAGACCGAGGCGATCTTCTCGTCGGCGAACTTCAAGCAGGAGTACGTCTACGAGTTCAACGCCTGGCCCATCATCTGGGGCACGATCCTCGTGACCGGGTTCGCGGTCGCGATCAGCTTCGTCGCCGGCCTGTTCGTCGCCGTGTTCATCGTCGAGTTCGCGCCCGACTGGATGCGGCGCGTCCTCGAGCCCGTGCTGCGGCTGCTCGCCAGCGTGCCATCCGTGATCATGGGCCTGCTCGGCGTACTGATCGTGGTGCCCTTCGTCGGCCAGCAGATCATCACCGACGAGATGCGGCGCTCGGTCTCGTACGTCGTCTCGCTCAACGGCTACTCGCTGCTGTCCGGCGTCCTGATCCTGACCCTGATGATCGCCCCGCTCATGACGGCGGTCTTCGTCGACGGCCTCCGTTCGGTCCCGCGCGGCTGGCTCGAAGGCTCGCTCGGGCTCGGCATCAACCGCTGGCGCACGTTCTGGAAGATCGGCGTCCGGACCGCCCGCCCCGCGCTGGTCGCCGGCACAGTCCTGGCCACCGCCCGCGCGATGGGCGAGGTCATCATGCTCGCGATGGTCTGCGGCGGGATCGGCTTCGCGCCGAACCCCGCCGACGGCCTGATCTTCTTCGTCGAGCCGACCAAGCCGATCGCCGCGGCGATCCTGCAGTCGGCCGAGGAGCTGACCTCGCCGCCGATGCGCGACACCATCTTCGCGATGGCGTCGGTGCTCCTGTTCTCGTCGCTGTTCCTGTCGCTCGCCGGCTGGGCTGCGAAGCAACCCATGAAGAAGTACGGGGTCCGCGCATGACCCAGGCCGCGCCGCCGACCACCCCTCCGGCCGCCTCCTCATCGCCAACCGACGCTCCGACGAACGCTCCGGACCCAGCCCCGCCGGCGCCGCGCAAGCGGTCGGCCCGGGACTCCAGCGCCTCGTGGCGCTGGACGGACCGCCTCGGACTCGCGATCGCGTGGATCCTCGGTGTCACGTTTCTGGTCATCACGGTCGGGCTCGTCGTCTTCCTGTGCGTGCAGGGCATCCGGTTCATCAAGCCGGAGCTGTTCGTCACCTCGCCGTCGGCGGGCTTCTCGGAGTCCGAGACCGGCGGCTTCCTCGACCCGCTGATCGGCACCTTCGCGATGGTGATCATGGCCATGGCCCTCGCCTTCCCGGCTGGCCTCGGCATCGGCGTGTGGCTCAGCGAGTACGGCCGGCCCGCGTGGCTGGCGCGCGTGACCGAGTCGACCATCGAGATGATCGCCGGAACGCCGTCGATCGTGTTCGCGCTCTTCGGCGTCCTGCTCTTCCAGAACCCGGCGCTGGCGTTCTTCAGCCAGGAGACCGACGGCATCGTCTACGGCCGGTCGTTCTTCGCCGCCGCGTTCATGCTGTCGTTCATCGCGCTGCCGCTGATCGTCGCCAACGTGCGCGAAGGGCTCCAGGCGATCCCGGGCCACGTGCGCGAGGCGTCCTACGCGGTCGGCAAGACCAAGATCACCACGACGCGCCGGATCCTCCTGCCCGCTGCGCGGCCGTCAGTCGTGACCGGCGCGATGCTCGGCGTCGGCCGGATCATCGGCGACACCGCGATCATCATCCTGCTGCTCGGCGCGACCTTGAAGATGGTCCCCGCGGGCGACACGCCGCTGCTGTCGACCCTCCAGGGCACGGGCAGCACGCTCACCAGCTTCGTGTACCAGAACGCCCCTACCGGGGAAGCGAACCAGCCGGAGAAGGCCTATGCCGCTGCCTTCGTCCTGCTGACGCTGGTGCTCATCCTGAACTTCGCGGTCGACGTCGCCGTGCGGCGGGGAAGGAAGATGGCATGGGGTTCCTGAAGCCGCTGCCCGTCCGCAAGCTGCCGCTCGAGGGCTCCGACCCGACGATCGTCTCGGCTGGTCCGGTCACGCGAGTGCCGGAGGAGTCTGCTGCGGCCAACGGCCATGCAGGCGGCGCGCTCAACGGGCACGCCAACGGCCACAACGGCCACGCGACGGCATCGACGTTCGTCGGCGCCGAGCGCAAGGTCCAATCGGCGACGCTTGCGATCGACCGCATGCACGTGGAGGACGTGACGCTCTCCTACGCCGGCAAGGTCGCCGTGAACTCGGTGTCGCTGCCGATCCGCCAGGGCGAGGTGCTCGCGCTGATCGGCCCGTCGGGCTGCGGCAAGACGACGCTGCTGCGTTCGCTCAACCGCCTGACCGAGCTCACGAAGACCGCGTCGCTGGACGGCACGATCTCGCTCGACGGCGAGGACATCTCGTCGCTGGAGCCGACCGCGCTGCGCCGCCGCGTGACGATGGTGTTCCAGCAGCCGAACCCGTTCCCGATGAGCGTGTTCGACAACGTCGCGTACGTGCTGCGCGAGCAGGCGTCGCGGCGTCCGAAGAAGGCCGCGCTGAAGGAGCGCGTCGAGCTCGCGCTCCGGCGCGCCGGCCTGTGGGAGCAGGTCAAGGACGACCTCTCGCATCCGGCGCTGCGGCTCTCCGGCGGCCAGCAGCAGCGGCTCTGCATCGCGCGGGCGCTCGCTGCCGATCCGGAGGTGCTCCTGCTCGACGAGCCGTGCTCGGCGCTCGACCCACAGTCGACGCAGGTCATCGAGGACCTGATCGTGCAGCTGCGCGAGGAGGTCGCCGTCGTGATCGTCACCCACAACCTGCAGCAGGCCTACCGCATCGCCGACCGCGTGGCGTTCATGTACCTCGGGGAGCTCGTCGAGTACGGCTCGGCCGAGCAGATCTTCGGCAACCCCCAGCAGCAGCGCACGAAGGACTACGTCAGTGGCGCGTTCGGGTAAGCCTGCGATGGCGGCGGCACTGGTGCTCACGACCGTCTCCTCTGGCGCCCTCGCCGGGTGCGAGTCGACGTTCGATCAGAACGCGCGGGCCAAGCTCGTCGCCCAGCGCGACATCGGCACGCGCACGACGCCCGTCGTCGAGGAGCGCACCGGTGAGGTGCGCGTCGACGCCGTGGCGCTGCTGCGCGACAAGCAGTCGACGGCCGTGGTGGTCGACCTCCACAGCGAGGCGGGCAAGGTCCTGACGGACGTGCCGATCACCGTCGGCGTCGTCCGCGACGGGGAGAAGATCGTGCTCAACGCCTCGGAGGAGGTGGAGTGGTTCGGCAAGCACCTGCCGTCGCTCGCGCCCGGGGCCAAAGCGACGTGGGTCTTCCGCAGCCCGCCTGGCCGCGGCGGCAAGCCCGGCGACGAGCCCTTCGTGCGGATCGGCCCGCCGCGGACCCCGCCGATCTCCACGGCGTCGTCGCTGCCGGCGCTCCGCGTCGCGGTCGCGCCGAGTGCCGATGCTCCTGAGCCGACCACGCCCGGCCAGGTCACGGACCCGCGCCGGCCCGTCGCCCCGGGCACGGTCCGCGTCTCGATCGCCAACGGCTCGGTCCCCCAGCTCCGGCTTCCCGTGTTCGTGGTCGCCCGCGACGGCGACGAGATCGTCGCGGCCGGCGTCGGCACGCTCGAGGAGCTGCCGCGCGACACCACCCAATCCCTCGACGTACCCGTGACCGGCGACCCCGCCGCCCCGGCGCAGGCGTACGCGACCCCGACGATCTTCGAATGAGGCGCCACGGATGACGACTCCCCCATCTCCGTTTGACAAATGCGACCAGTGCCAGTCGCCGGTCGATGACGCCCAGCGCTACTGCGTCGTCTGCGGCGCGCACCAGCGGCGCCCGAACGACCCCGTCGCGCGGTACTTCGCGCAGGCGCGGCGGCCCAAGGGCGCCGTCGTGGCCGTGCCCGGGTCGCAGAAGCGCACGGTCTCGACCTCGGCCGCGGCAGCGCTGATCGCGCTGCTCCCGGTCGCGGCGGGCATCGGGATCCTCGTCGGACGCGGCTCGGCAGACAGCAGCGACGCCGTGATCGAAGCGCTGAAGGCCGCGCGGGCCACGCAGGGCGTCGCGGCGGTGAACGGCGCCGGCGCCGCAGGGACCGACGACGCCGCTGCAACGGACGACGCCGACGCGGACGCCGCGGACGACGCCGACGACAGCAAGAACGACGGCCCCAAGATCGACGGCATCGAGACGTCGACGAAGCAGGCGCCGATCATCGCGACCGGCCCGACGGGCAGCGCCCGCCAGCTCGAGGGCAGCAAGCCGACCGCCAAGGACATCGCCGAGTCCAAGAAGGCCGTCGACCAGATCAACAAGCGCAAGGGCGATGAGTACATCAAGACCCAGCGCGACCTCCCCGACGTGATCGTGATCCCATGACCAGCGTTCAGCAGCCCACCGCCGTGCAGCCTGCCGTCGGCCAGCCCGCCGCCGCTCCCGGCCAGCCGACGACCGCCCAGCCCGTCGTGCCGCCGCAGGCGCCGCTCACCACTGCCGAGCTGACCGCCCGCCGCGACCGCCTCACCGAGCAGTTCGCGCTCGCCCAGGCTGAGCTCGGCGGCGTGTTCTACGAGATGGCGATCCGCGACCACATCCGCCTCGACGTGCTCACCAAGCGCGCCGCGGCGCTGCAGCGCGTCGACGCTGAGCTGGCCGAGGTCGAGCAGCTGCTCCGCGGCGAGGATGGCCCGGCCGCCGGGAACTGCCCGGATTGCGGCAGCCGGCACACCGCACACGCCCGGTTCTGCTCGCGCTGCGGCTACGTGCTGCGCCCGAGCGGCATCGCGGCTGCGAAGGGAGTCCCCGCTTCATGACGCGGATGCAGCTATTGCTGGTCGGCGTGCTGTCGACGCTCGCCACGATCCTCGTGCTCGTCGGCAGCGACGGCAAGTCGGGGCTGTCTGAGGCGGCCGAGCGCGCGCTCGCTGGCGGGACGCCTGTGGCAGCGACGGGCGACGTGGCTGGCACGACGGCCAGCTCCACCGACGCCGCAACGACGACGCCGGCGTCGACGGACGCCTCGACTGCCGCGGCGAGCGATACCGAGACGCCGACCGTCGCCGCGACCGCTGGCGAGGACGCCACCGGCGAGACCGCTGCGGCCGATACCGACAGCGATGACTCCGGCGACGACGAGACGCCGGCTGCAACGACCCCGTCGGACGAGCCGCCGGAGACGAACATCAAGCATGTGTTCGTGATCACCCTGCAGGGCCGGGGCTTCGACGCTGCGTTCGGCAGCGGCTCCGCGGCGCCGTACCTCTCGGGCGAGCTGCGCGGCAAGGGCACGCTGCTCACGAAGTTCTCATCGCTCGGCAAGTCCGACCTCGCCGACCGCCTGGCGTTCATCGGCGGCCAGCCGCCGAACGCCGCGACGAAGGCCGGCTGCGCCACGTACCAGGAGATCCCGCCGCTGACCGATGTCGCCAAGGGCGGGCTCATCACCGCCGACGGCTGCGTCTACCCGAACTCGGTCGTGTCACTCGGCGACCAGGTCACCAGCAACCGCCTCACCTGGCAGGCGTACGCCGAGGACCACGAGAAGGGGCCGGGCGGCGCAGCAGCGACCTGCCGGCGCCCGGTCTCAAATGAGGCCGACACGACCCAGTCGCCGCGCGCCGGGGACGCATACGCGGCCAAGAACAACCCGTTCATCTACTTCCACTCGCTGCTCGACCTGAGCGGCTGCGATGCCGACGTCGGCCCGCTGACGAAGCTCGACGCCGATCTCGCTGACCCGAAGGCGACGCCGAACTTCTCCTATATCGCGCCGAACCTCTGCCACGACGGCAGCGACCAGCCTGCGTGCGACGGCCAGAGCGGCCTCGCCGGCGCCGATGCGTTCCTCAAGACGGTCGTCCCGAAGATCCTCGCGTCGAAGGCCTACACGGAGGCCGGCCTGCTCGCGATCACGTTCGCAGGCGGCCCGTCGGATGAGCCGAGCCGCAACGGCACGCTGCTGCTCTCGCGGTTCGCGCAGGCCGGCGGCACCGACGAGACGGAGCTGGACCCCTACGGGCTGCTGCGCACCGTCGAGGACGTGCTCGGCATCAAGCCGCTCGGCAAGGCGGCCGACGCGAAGTCCGTCTCCGGCACCGTGCTGGCTTCGGCGAAGATCTTCACCGAAGGGGATGGCTAGGCAGCGCCGGGATGCCCTCGGCCCGCTCCCGCCGGCCCCACGCGAGGTCGAGCAGCCAGCCGCCAGCACCCGCCAGGAAGCCTGACGCCAGGATCGCGAACCGTTCGGCGC
>JAEYAL010000149.1 GCA_023404805.1 Actinomycetes bacterium
GTCCGCCACTGACCAGCGCGGGACCCCGGCCTCGCGACCAGCCGGCCGACCGGCGGCCGCGAGGCGACCCGGGGCGCGACGAGGCGCGCGGCACGGGACCGCCCCGGTACTGTCCGTCGCCGTGGTCTCCTCCCTCGAACTCGGGCCGCTCACGATCCAGACCTTCGGGCTGTGCGTGGCGCTCGCCTTCCTCGCCGCCGGCGCGCTGCTCTACCGGCGGTTCGCCGAGCTCGAGTGGGATCCAGAGCTCGCCTACGAAGCGACCGGCGCCGCGCTGGTCGGCGGCATCGTCGGCGCGCGCCTCTGGTGGGCGCTCGGCGACCCGGGCGAGATCGTCAGCGACCCCGTCGGCCACCTCATCGGCGGCTCTGGTCTGACGTGGTACGGCGGCGCGATCGGCGGCACGCTCGCCGTCTGGGCGTGGTCGCGGTGGCGCGGCGCCGATTTGTGGACCCTCGCCGGCGCGGCCGTCGCGCCGCTCGCCCTTGGCTACGCCCTGGGCCGCATCGGCTGCCAGATCAGCGGCGACGGCGACTACGGCATCCCCACCGACCTGCCGTGGGGCATGGCGTACCCCGATGGCGTGGTCCCGACGGACGAGGTCGTCCACCCCACGCCGATCTACGAGACGCTCTGGATCGGCCTCGTGGCGCTCGTCCTCTGGCAGCTGCGCGACCGCCTCTCGCCGCAGCTGCTCGTCGCGCTCTACCTGGTGCTCACCGGCATCGAGCGGTTCGTCGTCGAACTGTGGCGCCGCAACCCGAGCGTCGAAGGCGCGCTCACGGTGGCGCAGATCACGGCGCTGATCGTGGTCGCCGCCGGAGCCGCGCTCTTCGCGTACACGCGCTCGCGGCCGCCCGCGTCCCCGGCGTAGCTCCGAGCGAGCCGGGCGAAGACCGCCCGTGGGCGCGGCGGCAACGGCCGCCCCGCGACGTCAGCACGTCACGCCGACGCCGTCCAGTTCTGCGCCACCCACTCGGGATCGGGCGTCGTGAGCTGGATGACGTCGATCAGGACGCCGGCCGGGTCGGTCACGAAGAAGTGCCGCTGGCCGTAGACCTCATCCACGACCGGCGTCAGCCCGCCGACGCCCTCGCCTGCGAGCCGCGCGGCTTCCGCGGACGCGTCTTGGACCAAGTAGCCGAGGATCAGCCCTTGGGCGTGCTTGCGATACCCGGCGGGCACCGTCTCGCTATCGCGCTGCAGGACGCAGAGCTCGTAGGCCTGCTCGTCGTGGGCGAGTGCCACGAAGAACCCGGCGTCGCCTGTGACGCGCCATCCGAAGTGGCGCACGTGGAAGTCGCGCACCGCAGCGACGTCGTCAGTCAGCAGCGTGGTCGAAAAGCGGTCGAATTGCATGGTGGTCTCCCCCTGGGTGTCTTCGTCAGCGCCGTACCACTACTTCCGTAGTGGTCGAGTACTACGAACGTAGTGGTCGGGCGTTAGGCTGTCAACCATGCCCGTGAACCCGACCCGCCGCGCAGCCCTCGCCGATGCCGCGATCGCGGTGCTTGCCGCCGAGGGCGCCCGCGGCCTCACGCACCGCGCCGTCGACCGCGCGGCGTCCGAGCCGGCCGGCACGGCGTCGAACTACTTCCGCACGCGCGCCGCGCTCTACGACGCGTTGGCCGCGCGGATCTACGAGCGCCTGAGCCCAGCGCCGGAGGTGCTGGCGCACCCGGCGTCCGAGCCGCCCTCGCGGGAACGGCTCCATGCGCTCATCGCCGACATCGTCGACCGGGTGACGGCCCAGCCCGAGCTGACGATCGCCCTTCTCGAGCTGAGACTGGAGGCGACGCGCCGCCCGGAGGTGCAGGTGGCGCTCACGGCGTTCTTGCGGAGCCAGTTCGACGCCGACCTGGCGTTCAACCGCGCGGCCGGTCTCGATGGCGGCCAGGACGAGATCGTCCTGCTGCACCTGGCGGTCGACGGGCTGGTGCTCGATCAGCTGACCACGCCGGGAGCACTCCCGATCGGGGACCGGTCTGCGCGGGTGGCGCAGATCGTCGACCGGCTCGTGCCGTCGGCGGGCTGAACAGCGGCTACGGCAGGCCTCCGCACGCGCGGGCCGAGCGGCCGCGCGGCGGCCCGGCTACAGGTAGTTCATCGGGTTGGTCACCGCGCCGTTGATGCGCACTTCGAAGTGCACGTGCGGGCCGGTGGAGTGGCCGGTCGAGCCGGCGAGGGAGATCGTCTGGCCCTGGCTCACCTGCTGGCCCACGCGGGCGATCAGCTTGGAGTTGTGGCCGTAACACGTCGACAGCGAGGCGGTGTGCTGGATGCAGATGTAGTTGCCGTAGCCGCCGACCCAGCCGGAGATCGCGACGCGCCCGGAGTCGGCGGCGTGCACTGCGGTGCCGGTCGGGACGGCGATGTCGATGCCGGGGTGGCAGCTCTCCCACGAGCGCGCTTCGCACCACGGTGAGGTCAGCGTGCCGTTGACGGGCCACACGAAGCGGCCGCTGCCCTTCTTGATGGGCTGGTTGCGCGCGCCGTTGAGGGCGCCGCTGATCTTCGCCTGCTGCTTCTGCATCTCGGCGAGGTCCTCTTCGAGCTCCTTGCGCTGGCCCTTGACGGTGGTGAGGAGCGCCCGCTTGTTGTTGCGGGCGGAGCGGACGTCGGCTTCGGTGGCGGCGACGTTGCTGCGCACGCGCGCGACCTCGTTGCGCCGTGCCGCGACGGCGGCGGTGATCTTCTGCTGGCGGCGCTCGAGCGAGTCGAGGCGCTTCTCGGTGCGCGTCGCTTCGGTCTTGGCCTGAGAGACCACCTTGATGATGAGCTGGTCCTTCTCCGCGAGGCGGCCGAGGTACTCGCCGCGCTCGAGGAGCTGCTGGAACCCGTCGGCTTCGACGATCACCGACGCGAGGTCGGTGCTGCCTTCCTTGTATTGCTCGACGAGCCGCGCTTCGAGCGTGGTCCGGACTTCGCGGAAGCGCTTCTGCAGGCGGACCAGGCGGGCGCGTTCTGCGCGGAGCTCCGCCTGGGTGGCGCCGAGCACGGCGCGCTTCTTGCCGAGGTCTTCCTCGAGCGTCGACTGGCGCTCAGAGAGGCCGTTGACGCGCTTCTCGAGCACGGCGACGCGGCCGGAGTACTTGGCGATGTCGCGCGTGAGGACCTTTTCCTTGCCCTTGCGGTACTCGATCTTGCCCGACGTCTTGTCGATCTTCTTTTCGAGTTCGGCAGCGCTCGGCGCGCCGGTGCTGAGCAGCGGGACGGCGGCCCAGAGGGCGAAGCAGGAGCCGGCGACGCCGGCGATGAGGGTGGTGCGACGCATCGCTGACAGCAGACTGTACGCAGGAGCAGGGGTTCTTTGCGCAGGATGCCCTGCGCATTCCTAGCTTCGACGCGCCGGATTCAGGTCCTGCGCGTCAGCTGCGTGACGCCGCTCCGGAAAGCTAACGGCTTGCGCCGCTAGTAACCATCAGGGTGGCGGGCTTTGAAACCCTTGGTGACGCGGAGCGTCGGGCGCCAGCGGGGGCCCTTGTTACCGCTCGGGTCGCCGGTAGCGGAGGTGTCGAGGCGCAGGCCGGCGATCACGACGAACGCGTGGCCGGGGTTGGTGTAGACGGTGATCCACTCGCCTTCACCGGCGACGCCCCACTTCATGAAGGAGGAGGAGTCGAGGGGGCTCTTGAGGAGCTTGGCGCCCTTGAGCGCGAAGGAGACGGTGCCGGAGCAGTCGTAGCCGGTGTCGTTGAACCGGGCGTGGCCGCCGCCGTAGCGGTAGGGCTTGCCGATCAGCTTGTTCGCTGCCCAGATGGCCTGCTGGACCTCGAGCGGCGCGCCGAGCGGGGCGGCGGCGGTGCCGTCGTCGAGGAGCTTCGCGACCGTGCCATCAACCGTGGGCTGCGTCGCCGACTTCGGCGCAACGGGGTCACCAAGCGTGACTCCTCCCGTGCGGGCGGCGGAGGCGGTCGTCGCGCCGGTCAGCCCGAGGGCGACGGCAAGCGTGACGGTACGCAGGACGGAAAAGGCAGTGCGATGCATATGGGGGGCGCCTCCGGAGTTAGCTGACGGCCTCGCGCAGTGCGCGTCCCCTCGCTTCCAGCGTGGGGATTAGGCCCAATGGGGGTTTGGTTCCCCCGGTTGACCCCTCGCAGGGGTCAATTCGGCGTGACGGGCACGGTACCACAAGGGTTGGGCGGAATCGTGCGAACGGCGCCCATGGCACTCAGACGCTTTGGTGCGTCCGCGAGCCGTTGTGGAGCGTGCCCGTTGTTCTTCCGGTCATCGGCAGCGCTGGGGTCACCCTGAGGGTTGTGTGCGCGGTCGCACGCCAGGTCGGCTGCGGCGTGACGCGCTGGCGCATCGTTATCGTGCGGCGCAATGCCTCGCGCCCTTCCGGTTCTGCTGCTCGCCGGTGCCTTGCTCCCGACGCTCGCGCTGTCCGCGTGCGGCGGCGACGATCCGGCTCCGGCGACGTCCTCGCCTTCTCCGACCACGCCGACGACCGATGGGTCGACGACGTCGACCTCGTCTGCGCTGCCCGTTCCGCGCGCGCTCACGAAGAACACGACACGGCTGGACGCCGTCGATCCGGCGGCGGTGGCGGCGACGACCGCGCTGACGATGTTCCCGTCGACGGCCCGCGACCTGCGCCCGAACGCGATCGCGCTCGCGGGCGCGGATGACTGGCGGGCGATCCTGTTGGCAGCGCCGTTTGCGGCGAAGCCGCTGGGCTTCCCGCTGCTGCTGGCCGACGGCCGCAACCTGCCGCCGGTGTCGTCGGCAGCGCTGCGCCAGCTCCAGCCGGCTGGTGCGAAGGCGATGAACAGCGCGCAGGTGCTGCGCATCGGCACCGCCGCCCGCCCCGAGGGCATGCGGTACCGCTACGTCACGGCGACCACGCCGGCAGGCCTGGCGAAGGCCGTCGACCGCCAGCTGACCAAGCAGCGCGGGCGCGCGTCGAGCCGCATCATGATCGTCAACAGCGAGGATGCTGCGAGCGCCGCGCCGGCTGCCGCGTGGGCGGCCCGCTCGGGGGATCCGATCCTCTTCACGGGCGCGGGGACGCTTCCGGCCGACACGAAGGAGGCGATCGCCGAGCACGACAACCCGCGGATCTACGTCCTCGGCAGCTCCGATGTGGTCAGCTCGTTCGTGATCCGGTCGCTGAAGGACATCCCGGGCACGAGCGTCTACCGGATCCAGCCGCCGAACGACGACGGCGGCCCGGCCGACCTGTCGATCGAGTTCGCGCGTTACTCCGACCAGGACTTCGGCTGGAACTACCGCCTGCCCGGCCACTCGTTCGTGTTCGCCCCGACCAAGGATCCGACGTCGGCGATGGCCGCTGCGGCGCTGTCGTCTGGCGGGACGTACCCAGCGCTGCTCTACGTCGACGAGCCCGACCACGTCTCCCCCGCGCTGAAGAGCTACCTGCTCGACGTGCAGCCGGGATATGACGACCAGCACCCGGTCACGCAGACGTTCCAGAACCGCGGCTGGCTGGTCGGTCCGACGACGGCGATCGAGGTATCGACGCAGGCCCGGATAGATTCGCTCTTGGAGATCATCAAGTCCGACAACCCGAACGCGATCGGTGACTCCGCCGACACCCTGAACGCCCCGGAGGCGACGCCGTGAGCGAAGCTGAATCGAGCGCCCGACTGGGGCGCCCCGCCACGATCGACGACATCCTCGAGCTGTCGGGTCCTGCGACGCCCCACTTCGCGCTGCAGCTGCGTGGGCGCATCGCGCGCCTGATCGACGGCCTGGAGCCGTCGGATCCGGTGCGCCGGTTCGGCGAGCGCGAGCTCGAGCGTCTCCGCCAGCTGGCGGCGGCTGGCGAGCAGCGCGGCACCGGGCATGTCGAGGGGCTCCCGCCCCTGGAGTCGCTGGCGCCGCCGGCGCCTGCCGACGCCTGACGCGCCATGCCCTGGGGAGCAGATGCGTGGGAGCGGTTGAAGGTCCTCCCGCTCACGGTCGATGCGGTCGACCTGTCGTTTCCGCGGCTGGCGCTGGCGCGCTTTGAGCGCGTCACGACGCTGATCGCGCTGCAGGGCCTCGGTGAGGAGGGGCTCGGCGAGGACGTGGACTACGACGCCTCCGAGCACGACGACGTGCGCCATCACGGCCCGCCCTTCGACCCGGTCGGCACGTGGACGCTCGGGTCGTTCTGCGACAAGGTCGACGCGACCGATCTCTTCCCGACCGGCGGCCCGGAGCATGCGGCCTCGCTGGACTACCGGCGATGGGCGTGGCAGTCCGCGGCGCTCGATCTCGCGCTGCGCCAGGCCGACACCGACATCGCCACGGCGCTCGACCGCACGCCGCGCCCGGTGACGTTCGTCTCGTCGGCGGGCGTCGGCTCGCCGCCGAGCGTGGCGAACCTGCAGCCGTACCTCGACGCCGTGCCCGGCCTGCGGTTCAAGCTCGATGCGGGTTCGGACTGGGACGACGCGTTCCTGGCCGAGCTGTCGGCGCTCGACCGCGCGGACTGCATCGACTTCAAGGCGTTCTACACGGGCACGATCGTCGACACCGACATCCCGACCGGCCAGGCGCTGAAGATCGCCGCGGCCGCACCCAAGGCGACCCTCGAGGACGTGGCCCCAGGCGAGACGACGGAGCTCATGGCGGAGCGCGACGCGCACCGGCTGAGCTGGGACGCGCCGATCCACCGCGTCGCCGACATCGATGCGCTGCCGGTCACGCCGAAGCGCATGAACGTGAAGCCGTCGCGGATCGGTTCCATCCAGGAGCTGCTGGCGGTGTACGACCGCCTCGAGGAGCTCGGTGCGGAGATGTACGGCGGCGGCCAGTTCGAGCTTTCGATCGGCCGTGGGCAGATCATCCTGCTCGCGTCGCTAATGCACCCCCACGGCGCGAACGACACGGCGCCAGTCGCGTTCCACGGCTTCAAGCCCGGCGGCGAGCTGCCCTCGTCGCCGCTGCCGGCCCCGGAGTCGCTGCGCGGCTTCCGCTGGCCTTCGGACGAGCGCTAGCTACAGCTAGCGCAGCCCGGTCAGCACGATCGGCGCGCCGGTCAGCTCCAGCGAGACGCGCCGTGGGTCTGACAGCCGCTGCCGCTTGCCGGTGGCGATGTCGGTGGCCAGCGCGCCGCCGGCGGCCACCGCCCCAGCGGGCAGGTCGACCTCGACCGCCGCGGGCTGCGGCGGGGTCGGCAGCAGCGCCTGGTTGTCCCATTCGGACACAGCCCGCCAGAGCGCGAGCGCGGCCGTGCCGTCTTCGCGCCGGAACGCGAGCGCGCGCAGATCGGCCGGGCCGCGGACGACCCGGGCG
>JAEYAL010000201.1 GCA_023404805.1 Actinomycetes bacterium
GGGCTGCGCCGCCGCGGCCGCCTGCACCGAGAGCCCGGCCGGCACGGCGCTGCACGACGCAGCGGCCGACGTCTTCAGCACGTGGCGGACCGAACTGGCTGTCCGGCTCGAGGCAGCCGGAGCCACGGCCGAGGAGGCTGCCGCAACCGCCGCGCTGCTGCTGGCGACGCTCGAGGGCGCGCACGTGACCTGCCGCGCCGCCGGCTCGATCGAACCATTCGACGCGGCCTGCGCCGCACTCCGCGGCGCTGGAGTGCTCGCCTAGGTCAGACGGCGGGCGAGAGTCCGTCAGACGGCGGACGCGGCGCGAGGCTTCATCGCCGCGATGATGCCGGTGGCGCCCAACGAGCCGCCGATGAGGATCGTCTCGTCGGCGACGGTGGCGCCGGGGTAGACGATCGCGTCCTTGATCTTCGCGCCGGCGCCGATGGTGGCGCCGTCGCCGATGACGACCGGGCCGGTGAGGCGGACGCCGTCAGCGATGGTGACGTTCTCGCCGACCCAGACGGGCGACGTGATCTCGACGCCGTCGCCGATCGTGGTGCCTTCGCCGGTGTGCACGGTGTCCGGGCCGGTGCCCGTGACGGTCGGCAGGGCGAGCGCGCCCGTGAGGATGTCGAAGGTGCCGGACTTGAGCTCGGCGAGGGAGCCGACGTCGTTCCAGTAGCCGTCGTCCACGCGGTGGATGTGGAACGGCACGTCCTGGGCGAGGAGCTTCGGGAAGATGTCGAACGCCCAGTCGACCGGATCCTCGTCGGGGAAATAGTCGAAGATCTTCGGGTCGAAGAGGTACATGCCGCAGTTGCCGAGATCGGACTTCGCCTCGGACGGCTCGGGCTTCTCCTGGAAGCCGAGGATCCGGTCCTGCTCGTCGTGGATCACGACGCCGAACTCGCGGGTGTCCGGGACCTGCTTGACGCAGAGCGTGGCGATGCCGCCGAGGCGGTCGTGCGTGGCGCGGAACGACGCGACGTCGAGGTCGGTGAGGGCGTCGCCGGAGATGACGAGGAACGGCTCGTCGCCGAAGAAGTCGCGGCAGTTGCGCACGCCGCCGGCCGTGCCGAGGAGCTCAGGCTCGTAGCGGTAGGTGATCTCGTCGCCGAAGTACTCGCGGATCGTGTCCGGGAAGTAGTGCAGGTTGGCGATGATCTCCGTGATCCCCTGTGACTTCAGGAGATCGACGATGTGCGCCATCACGGGGCGGTCGACGACCGGGACCATCGGCTTCGGGAGCTCGTACGTGATGGGCCGCAGGCGGGTACCGAGGCCGGCGGCGAGAACCATGGCTTTCACAGCAGGAAACCTATCGTTCCCGGCCGGGCAGGACGTGTGCGCCGTGTTTCTCGTTGGTGTGCGACTGGTCCGCGACGACGCAGCCCCGCTCCGGCGGATGCCAAGGACCTGCCCGCTGCGGGACGTCATCGGATCGCCTGCGTCGGGCTAGTGCGACTGGTCCGCGACGACGCAGCCCCGCTCCGGCGGATGCCAAGGACCTGCCCGCTGCGGGACGTCATCGGATCGCCTGCGGCGGGCTAGTGCGACTGGTCCGTCACCGGCGCCCAGCTCGTGAGGTACTGGCGCTGGCGGCCCGTGAGCTCGTCGATCTGCACGCCCTGCGCCTCGAGCGCGAGCCGGGCCAGGTCCGCGTCGATCGCATCGGGCACCGGGTGCACGCGGTGGGCGAGCGTTCCGCCATGCTCGGCCAGCCACGCAGCTGCGACGGCCTGGCCGGCGAAGAGCAGGTCCATGACGCCCGCCGGGTGGCCATCGGCAGCGGCGAGGTTGATGACACGGCCGCCAGCGAGCAGCACGATGCTGCGGCCGCCGAGGTCGAACTCCTCGACGAGCGGCCGCACGGTGCGCCGCTCGGTCGCCGCGGCAGCAAGCGCCGCCGTGTCGATCTCGACGTCGAAGTGGCCGGCGTTCGCGAGGATGGCCCCATCCCGCAACGCGTCGAAGTGGGCCGTGCCGAGCACGTCGATCGCGCCCGTGGCGGTGATCACGACATCGGCCCGCGCGACCGCGTGCAGGCCGGGCATCACGTCGTGGCCGTCCATCCGCGCCTCAAGCGCGCGCACGGGGTCGACCTCGCAGACGATCGTGGTGGCGCCGAGGCCCTGGGCGCGCAGCGCGATGCCGCGGCCGCACGCGCCGTAGCCGAAGACCGCGACGCGGCTGCCAGCCAGCAGCAGGTTGGTCGTGCGGACGAGCCCGTCGAGCACGGACTGCCCCGTCCCGAGGCGGTTGTCGAAGAGATGCCGGATCGGCGTGTCGTTGACCGCGAGCACCGGGTACTGGAGCGCATCGCCTTCAGCCAGGCTGCGCAGGCGCAGGACTCCGGTCGTGGTGCCCTCGGTGCCGCCCGTGACGGAGCTGGCCGTGCCCGCGGCATGCAGGACGCGCGCCAGGTCAGCGCCGTCGTCGATCACGATCGCGGGGCCGCGTTCGGCCACGGTGGTCAACGCCCGCTCGTGCCCAGCCGGCGTCCGTGTACCCAGGTGCACATCGACCCCTGGTTCGTCGGCCAGCGCCTCCGCCACCTCGGCGTGGACCGACAACGGGTTCGACGGCACCAGGTCGACCTGCGCGCCGCCTCGCGCGAGCGCGCGCACGAGCGCGCCCGTCTCCGCGGTCACGTGCAGGCAGACGCCGACCCGTTCGCCACCGAGCCGCTCGCCCTCGGCGAGACGGTCGGCGACGCGCCGGAGCACCGGCATCTGCCGCTCTGCCCAGGCGATCGCCTCGAGACCGGAGGAAGCACCCGGGCTGCCCGGCCCGCGGGCCACGGGCTAGCTCTGAGCCTGGAGGTCGGTGCGCTCGACCGGGTAGCCGGTGAGCACGCTCGCCGTGGTCACAAACGCCTGAACGTCGAACTCGGGGTCGTTGAGCTTCTGCAGGCCGACACCGACAGCCAGCGAGATCAGCGCCGACGCCAGCAGGTCGATGTCGAGCAGGAACCCGTCCGGGTTCTCCATCCCGCGCAGCATCACGGCCACCGACGCGCGCACGTTGCGGCTCTTGTGGCGCATGGTGTCGGCCAGTGCCGGATCGTCCATCGCCGCGAAGTTCAGCTCCGAACGCAGGCGGATCGCGTCGGTGTCGCGCAGAATCTCCTCGCCCCACTTGGTGACGAGCTGCTGGCGAGCGGCCGGATCAGGAGCGGCTTGCAGCGCACGCGCGAGCCCCTCGACGTTCTCACGCTCGATCTCTTCGACCACGGCGAGCGCCAGCTCAGCCTTGCTCGAAAAATTCGAGTACACCGCACCTTTTGTGAACCCAGCGGCCTCGACGACCGCCGCGAGCGTCGTGCGGTGATAACCGCGGTCGAGGAAAAGCCGGCGAGCTGCAGCGATCACTTGGAGACGGGTCTCCGCCTGTCGCTCACGCCGGGTCTTCCGAGCCTCTGGGGTGGGATGCCCTTGCACGTTGGACAGATTACCGAGGATTGCGGCCGATAACGAGTCCGATACCAGAGGCATCCCTGAAATCGGCCAGGAACACCCCGCAATTTCGGGCCGCGAGAACCACTCGTACCGGTGTCCAGCTCCGACCGGACGGAACGGCTTGGACGGGGCGTCCGTCACACGACGGCGAAAACAGGGGTCAAACGTCCACGTTCGCCCGCCGGAGGTGGCACACTCAGCGAGAATGTTCCTGGGTACCGGACGGTCCGTACCCACCTCAGTTTGCCCGCAGGCCGCGCGCCCACCATCGCGCCGCCTCGCAGCACGGGCCCCAAGCTGACAGGCCGCACGCCTGTCGGGACCAGCGCGCGTCGGGACAGCGC
>JAEYAL010000357.1 GCA_023404805.1 Actinomycetes bacterium
CCGCACGAGGCTGCCGATCGACTCGTCGCCGTCGGGCGCGCGCCCCGGCAGGACGAGGTCGAGCCCGGCGCGGACGAGGCCGGCCGGCCCGAGCAGTCCGGAGCGCACGAACGGCATCGGCCCGCCCGGCAGCCCGGCAAGGATCCCCGGCGGCAGCACCTTCAGCGTGCCGCCCACCAGCAGGCGCGCCGATCCCGAGCCCGGGGCGACCAGCTCGTCTTCGATGCCCAGCTCGCGGCACAGCTCCGCCGCCCAGGGCGCGCGCACGAGCAGCGAATCCGGGCCGAAGTCGACGGGGCGCCCGGCGAACGTGTCAGTGCGGATCCAGCCGCCGAACCGGTTAGAGGCTTCCAACACCGTCACCTGCAGCGCGCCGTCCGGCGCCTGGGACAGCAGCCGGTGCGCGGCCGCCAGACCGGAGATGCCGCCGCCGATCACGGCCACGCGGGTCACGGGAGCTTGCGCCACGGCAGTCACCCCCGCCGCGATGCGGAGCCGCGCCATGACACGCATCGGGGAGGGCTGCTGAGCGGCGAGCGGCGAAACACCACTGCCCAGTCTGACGCGTGAGCGCGGCGGCAGGGCACGGGCGCACGCCGGGTTCGCAAGCTGTGTGAGTACGCACTCCTGCGTATTGCCGCCGGTGTCCCCCTTCGGTACCGTCGCCTTTTTCGGCTACCTCGTCCCAGAAAGCGTGCCGTGCCCACCCACCTGGTCCGCCTCCTTGTCGCGGCGACGCTCGTCGTCGCCGGCTTCTTCAGCGCTGCGTCGCCCGCGTCGGCGCGCTACATCCAGATCAAGGGCTCCTACGCGGTCGAGACGAAGACCTACGGCGTCAAGTCCTGCGTCGTCGTGGCCTTTATCCGCTGGTCGGGCTACGAGTACGCCAAGCAGGCCTCCGGCATCGCCGAGTTCAACGGGAAGGACAGCCGCTCGGACAGCGGCAACGCTCCGGACTACCACGACGTCGTCAACCACGGCGGCGCCGTCTTCACCGCGCCGGGAGGCACCCACCAGGTCGTCTGGGGCACCTCGTGGAAGAACGGCAGCGACGACTGCAGCGATATGTACGCCAAGTACATGGAGTGGGGCGGCAATCCTCGCGTGGAGCTCTGGGTCGAGGACGAGCCGAGCGCGAGCTTCACGGCGAAGGAGCTCAGCAACGAGAAGGGCGCTTTTGACTTCACGTCGACGTCCAAGAGCCCGCTGAACCGGCCGCTGCTCAACGAGTGGGACCTCGGCGACGGCACGGCCAAGACCGGCGACACGTTCATCCACCGCTACGCAAAGCCCGGCGCCTACCTCGTCAAGCTCACGACCACCGACACCGAGGCCGACCTCACTGCCGCGGCCAAGCAGACGGTCTATGCGGCTGCGCCGTCGCTCAGCGCGTCGATCCTCTGGGACGAGGACATCGAAGTCGGTGGGCGTTTGCCGCTCGACGAGCCGATCGACATCACGGTGCGCGTGCGCGCGAGCGAGGGGGTCGGCGACCTCAGCGACCTCACCTTCTCCGGCGACGACGTGCTCACGGTCTTCGGCGGATCGGACCTCGTGGAACTCGACGCCGACGCGGCGCCCGCCCCGTTCACGCTCGCGCCCGGTGAGCGCCGCGACTTCAAGGCCAAGCTCACCGCCCATAGCCAAGGCGAGCTGGAGCTCTCCACGAGCATCGAAGGCAAGGACGCCGCAGGCGGCTACGTCAGCGATTCCCCGAGCCGCTACGCCAAGCTCGGCCAAGACCTCGAGGTGAAGGTCACGCCCGTCCCAGGCGAACTCGACCTGGAGTTCGACGCGCAGACCGGCAAGCCGATCGCCAAGCAGACGAGCGTCACGGTCGACGTGAAGAACATCCTCGGCGAGACGATCGAGAACGCCAAGCTCGACATGCTGGCGGTCCCGAAGACGCAGATCTCGCGCGACCCGTCGACGCCCAAGCCGCTCGTCTGGTTCAAGTACACCGACGCGGGCGGCGGCACCAGCATCGTCCAGGGCGGCACCGCCGGCGGCCAGATCGCGCGCGACCTGCCGATCGGCGACCTCGCCGCAGGCGAGTCGGTGCAGCTCAAGCTCACCGCCTTCGCCCAGGAGAAGGCGCGCGTACGCGTGACCGGCATCGTGCGCGGCGTCGTCGACGACGGCGATGGCCCGCGCGAGGCCGCCGGATCGCACCGCGCGGACGTGCGGATCGGCCAGCCGACGCTGCTGCGGGTGCTGCCCGACAACGCCGCCGTCACGCAGAGCAAGGCTGGCGGCCTCTGGCCGCTCAGCTCGAAGATCGAGAACGTCAGCCCGAGCGAGACCGTGACGGTCCGCGTGCTGACCCACAAGCTCGGCAACACCGTCGGCGAGCCTGTCGACGACTCGCTGTCGGTCACGAAGAACCCGCTCGGCACCATCGTCGAACTCGGCCCCGGCGAGAACCTGCTCCTCTCGGGCAACTTCTCGAGCGACCCGAACGGCGGGACCCGGTCGACCGTCGACCTGATCATCGACGGCTGGGTCGACGACCCCGACAACGGCGAGGAGCGCCAGCTCCACCCCGACGAGATCGCGGTGCTCGACCAGCCCAACGGCGACCCGGCGACCCGCCGGCAGGTCTCGATCGACACCAGCGTGCCGACCACCTCGGACTGGTCGGCGCCGTCGCTGGCCTGGTACTTCACCGACGGCTTCGCGCGCGGCTTCGGCAAGTGGGTCGACAGCACGATCGACACCGGCAAGGGGCTGGCGCTCGGCGCCCAGCACGCCGCGACGTGGATGTTCTACCTGCCGTCGACGGTGTGGAAGTACATGTCGCCGGCCGAGCGCCAGCAGGCGATGAAGGAGATCTCCGAGGAGCTGACCGGCGCCTACGCCGCGCTCAAGAAGGTCTCGTTGGCGCAGGCCCGCGCAGCGGTCGACCAGGCGCTGCAGAAGAAGCTCGTGCCGATGTTCGAGGCCTACGAGCACGGCGACGTCGACAAGATCGCCGGCCAGGCTGGCGAGCTGCTCGGCGAAGCCGCCCCCGACCTGATCATCGACGCCGCCACCAGCGTGATCGGCGCCCAGCGCACGGTCGCGAAGTACGGCCTCGGCGTGCTCCACAAGGCCGACGAGGCGCAGGAAGCCGGCAAGGCGGGCCGCTTGGCGGCGAAGGGCATCAAGGGCTTTGAGCCCGGCGACGCCGTCGACTTCGCGCAGGCCAAGAAGTACTGGGGGATGGACTCGATCCTCGACGAGAAGCTGCGCAACTACCTGAAGGACAAGGACTTCGTGATCTCGATGCGCGAGCGCAGCCCGGGGTCGATCAAGCGCCTGGCCGAGGGCGCGCTGGGCAAGATCGAGATGGTCAAGTCCAAGAACGTGTCGTCGCTCGACGTGAAGTACCTCGGGTTCGCCGAAGAGCACCTCGATTTCGCGATGTACAAGCAGATGGACAAGTGGAGCAACGTCCAAGCCGGGGTGCTCGCGCAGAACCCTGGCCTCGGCTTCTTCGAGCGCCGCGAGCTCCTCGCGAAGGTCAAGGCCCGCTGGAAGCAGCGCGCCGACGAGTTCGTGAAGGAGAGCAAGAAGATGAACGCGTTCGTCACGACCGACACCGGCGAGAAGTTCGGCAAGATCCCCGTCCCGAACAAGAAGTGGGGGCTCAACCCCAACGGCAACGTCGACCCGGAGATCGAGTTCGGCGACGTGTGGGACAAGCGCGAGTTCAAGCTCGCCGAGGCCGGCAAGAGCGCCGACGTCCCCGGCACCAAGGACGGCCTCCCGGCGTTCCAGCCGCAGATCATGGGCGAGACGGCAAGCGGCAAGGGCTACAAGCCGCTCACCGGCGACATGGACATGATCGCCATCGTCGACAAGAACGGGAAGATCCCGGACGAGGACACGCGCTTCCAGATCTACCGCGACCTCGCGGAGATGGGGTTCCAGCACCCGGAGTCGCTGACGTGGAACGACGCGGCCGGCCGCGCGAAGTACCTCAAGGACTTCGACATCGCCAGCGGCGACGACGGCCAAGCCCTGCTCGCGTACATGCCTGGTGGCGAGACGAAGGCGATCAAGCTCGACACCCGCAAGTGGAAGACCGAGCTCGACCTCTCAAAGGGCTTCGACGGCTTCATGCAGCTGCAGGGCATGCGGATGACGGTCGGCGAGGTGATCAAGGGGATCGCGCAGACGCAGATCGGCGACGCGCTCCCCGATCCCTCGACGGTGCCCGCCGACGAGGACGGCCCGCAGCCCTACCTCGGTGTTCCCGGCGAGGACGGCGCGGACTACGACTCGGGCGACGACTCGCCGCTCGTGCGTGAGAACAGCGACGGGACGATGTCGCAGTTCGATCCGGACACGGGCCGCTGGGTTCCCGTCCCCGCTCCGCCAAAGGGCACGCCTGTGAAGACCGTGCCGCAGACCGGCATCACGAGCCCGGCGTCGCCAGGCGACACGTCGGTGAAGGTGATCGGCCAGGACAAGCTCGGTGCGGCGTCGGGCCGGTCGCTCGGCCGCGCGCTGGGCAAGTCGGACTGGTTCAAACCGGGCGACGCGATCGTCGTCAACCCCGGTGGCAAGACCGAGGAGCGCGCCACCGTGCAGTCGGCCAGCCCGCTCACGGTGACGGCGCCGCTCAAGTTCAAGCACTGGGAAGGCGAGATCGTCGCGCTCGTGCCGAAGGCGCGTCCCGTGCCCGTGATGCCGACGCCGCCGTCGAACCCAGGCGCGCAGCCCGGCCCCGGAGGCGGCGCGCCGCAGGCCGACACGAAGCTGGTCCTGCCGAGCGCCGCGAAGGCGCCGAAGCTCACCGGCACGGTGCGCGTCGGCAAGACCGTGACCTGCAAGAACGCCGCGTGGCAGGGCTCTGCCCCGCTGGCCTACACCTACGCGTGGGAGACCTCCGCCAAGACCGGCAAGAAGGCCAAGTGGACGGCGATCCGCAAGCAGGCCAAGCCCACGCTCAAGGTGCCGTCGAACACCGCCGGCCGCCAACTGCGCTGCACCGTGACGGCGGCCAACGGCGCAGGCAAGGCCGCGAAGTCGTCGGCGCCGAAGAAGGTGGCGGCGGCGAAGCGCCGCTAACGCGGGCGGGAAGCCTCGCGCCGACCAACGTCCCGACATAGCCGCCGCCCTGGCGGAGAAGGCGAGGACGTTCGCCGCCGGCGTCGGCTTAGGCCGAGGCGCGGTCGGGCTGGTCGGTCAGGGTCCCGCGGGCGCCCTGGCGGCCGGCGTGCTCGGGCTTGCCGGTGTGGGTCGCGTGGCGGTCGGCGGCGGCCTGCTCGGCAGCCGACGGGCCTGGTTCCCTGCGGATCGCGTCGAGCACGACATCGCGGAGCGTCGCGATGAACGGCGCTTCGGTGTTCGGCATCGCGGTGCGGGCAAACGCCAGGCCGAGATCCTCAGCGGCGGCTTTGGTCTCGATGTCGAGGTCGTAGAGCACTTCGAGGTGGTCGCTCACGAACCCGCAGGCGCAGACGATGACGCCCTCGCGGCCGTCCTCCTTGAGGTGCGGCAGGATCTCGAGGATGTCCGGGCCGAGCCACGGCGTGGCGGTCTGGCCGGCGCTCTGCCAGCCCGTCGACCAGTGCTCGAGACCGACAGCCTGCGCGACCGCTTCGGCCGTCTCGCGCAGCGAGACGGGGTACGGATCGCCGTCCTGCAGGATCCGCACCGGCAGCGAGTGCGCGGTGAAGACGACCTCGGTGTTGCCGCGCACGTCCTCCGGCAGCTGGGCAAGCGCGGCGCGCACGGCGCCAGCGAGCCAGTCGATGTAGCCGGGCGCCAGGTGCCAGTCGTCGACGAGATCCAGCGGCGTATCGGGCGTGACCTCTGCGGCGGTTCGGCGCGCGCGGCCGAGGTACTCGGCGACCGACATCGTCGACCAATGCGGCGCGAAGACGATCCCGACGATGCGGTCGGCGCCCTGCGCGGCGAGCGCCTCGACGGCGTCTTCGATGAACGGCGAGGAGTGCTTCTGCCCCAGCTCGACGGCGACCAGCTCGGTGCCGGCATCGCGCACGGCCGCAGCGAGCGCATCCATCTGCGCGCGCGTGATCTCCAAGAGCGGCGAGCGGCCGCCCGGGAGCTGCGCGTAGCGCTCGGCGAGCTCGTCCACGACCTCCTGCGACGGCGCGTGGCCGTGGCGGATGTGCGTGTAGTACTCCATCACCTCGCTCGGATCGGTCGCCGTGCCGTAGGCCATGGCCAGCAGGCCGATCTTCTGCGGGGGTGTGCTCACGCGAGGGTCTTGTTGGCGGTGTGCTCGGCGACGAGGCGCACGATCTCGCCGGGGACCTCGGGATCGGTCTCCGGGAGCACGCCGTGGCCGAGGTTGAAGACGTGGCCGGTCGCCGGCGCGCTTTGGAGTACGCGCAGCACCTCGGCGTGGATCACCTCGCGCGGGGCGAGGAGCACCGCGGGGTCGAGGTTGCCCTGGATCGCGCAGCGCTCCGGCACGAGCTGGCGGGCGTCGCGCAGGTCGATGCGCCAGTCGATGCCGACGCAGTCCGCGCCCGTCTCGGCGAGCAGGTCGAGCAGGTGGCCGGTGCCGACGCCGAAGATCGTGCGCGGCACGCCGAGCGACTCCAGCTCGGTGAAGAGGTCGCGCATCACGGGCAGGACGTACTGCTCGTACTGGCGGCGGGTCAGCGTCCCGATCCACGAGTCGAAGACCTGCACGGCCTGGGCGCCCGCGGCGACCTGCGCCCGCAGCGAGGCGATGGCGATCGCCGAGAGGCGGCGCAGCAGCGCGTCGAACAACGCCGGGTCCTGGAGCATCAGCGCCTTCGTGAGCGACTGCTGCTTGCTCGGCCCGCCCTCGACGAGGTAGCTCGCGAGCGTGAACGGGGCGCCGGCGAAGCCGATCAGCGGCGTCTCGCGGCCGAGCTCGGCGACGATGATCTTGATCGTCTCGGCGAGCGCGGGCATGTCGACGTCGGGCTCGAAGTCGCGCAGACGCGCGAGGTCGGCCTCGCGGCGGATCGGCCGTTCGACGACCGGGCCGACGCCGCCCTTGATCTCGACGCCGAAGCCGATCGCATCGAGCGGCGTGACGATGTCGGAGAAGAGGATCGCCGCGTCGACGCCGTGGCGGCGGACCGGCTGGAGCGTCACCTCAGCGGCGAGCTCGGGGCGCTGGCAGATCTCGAGCAGCGACCCCTGCTTGCGGATCTCCAGGTACTCGGGCAGGGAGCGGCCGGCCTGGCGCATGAACCAGACGGGGGTTCGCTCCACCGGCTCGCGCCTCAGCGCGCGGACGAGTAGAGGTGCGGCCACGGCATCGCCCATCGCTCCCAGGGTACGCCAACAGCGCGCGCCGCGGTTTCGCTGGCGCGCGGGGGCGTGGCGCCCGTCACTCAGGGGCAGACGGCGAAGACTCGCTCGGCTGCGGTGAAGACTCGCCCGGCTGCGCCGGCGACACGTCGCCGCGGCGCCAGCGGTCCAGGCCCTTCCAGGCGCGCTGCGTGGCCTCGTTGCGCGCAAACGGCGAGCGCGGCGCGCCCGATGGGATCCGGAAGCTCGTGTCTTCGGCAGGCGGGAGGACGGTCGCCGGCGTCCGTGCGCGCGCAGCGAGCTTGAGCAGCGCCTCGACGACCTCGAGCGTGTTCGACGCCGATGTCCGGCCGATCCCGGGGGCGATCGCGTCGTGCAGCAGCACCACGCCACCGCCCTCGGCGGCGTCGCTGACCTGCGCGGGCTGGTGGGCCCAGCCGTCGCCGCGCCAGTCGTGCGAGTCCGCGTCCCAGCCGGCCAGGCGGAGGCCGTACTGCTCAGCGAGGAGGCGCGTCGTGGTCGACGGGCGCCCGAACGGCACGCGCCACCACTCGGGCTCGACACCGAAGCCCTGCAGCAGCCGCATCGTCGCGTCGGTGTCGGCCGCCAGCTCGGAGGGAGTCGCGAGCTCATGGTCGAGGTGGGCGTCGCCGTGGAGCTCCACCCGGTGGCCCGCTTCGAGCAGCTCGCCGATCAGCGCGGGCGTCTCGCGGACCCGCCAGCCCAGGACGAAGAACGTCGCTGTCGCACCGTGCCGCCCGAGGACATCCATGACGCGCGGGGTCCAGACCGGATCCGGCCCGTCATCGAACGTGAGGAAAAGTGGAGCACGCATGGGGAAACGCGTCGAATCGGTTCAGTTTAGGAAGCCTTGCGCCCGAGTCTGACCGGCGAACGGTCCGACTGCAAACGCAGGTGGCCCGGCCGGGCGCGCCGGCGCCCCGCGTCCCCTCACGGGGTGAGGCGTGGCTGGCCACCGGGCGTTCTCGTCATGTTTGCCCTTCTCTGCCGTGGCAAACCTGACGAGAACGCTGCCGGGCCGGCGTCAGTCCGCGAGGCCGCGGCGGCTGGCCCAGTGCGCGAGCTCGTGGCGGCTGGAGAGCTGCAGCTTGCGCAGCACCGACGAGACATGGGTCTCGATAGTCCGCGGGCTGATGTCGAGCTTGAGCGCCGCCTGCTTGTAGCTGTAGCCGCGGGCGATCAGGCGGAGCACGTCGCGCTCGCGCGGAGTGAGCGATTCGACCTCGGGGTCGACGGCTCCCACGGGCGCGCGGCCCGCGAACGCCTCCAGCACGAAGCCCGCCAAGCGCGGGCTGAACACCGGCTCGCCAGCGGCGACGCTGAGGATCGCCGCGACGAGGTCCTCCGTGGAGATCGACTTCTCGACGTAGCCGCGGGCCCCGGCGCGCACGACGGCGATCACGTCCTCCGGGGCGTCGCTGACGGTGAGCGCGAGGACCATCTGCTTCGGGCGGCGCGCGAGCACCTCTTCGAGCACGGCGACGCCGCCGCCGCCCGGCAGGTGCACGTCGAGCAGGACCACGTCGGGCGCGGCCTTGAGCGTGGTGGCGACGGCGCCGTCGACATCCGCGGCCTCGCCCACGACATGCACGTGGCCGCTGAGCTCGCTGCGCACGCCGGCGCGGAACAGGCCGTGGTCGTCGACGAGGACGACCGTCGGCAGCACCGCACCGCCCGGTTCGCTGACGCCGACGGTCATCGCCGCGGGGGCCGCTCCGGTGGCGGCGGCAACCGCAGCGCGATCTCGGTGCCCGCCGCGCCTGAATCGATCGTGGCGGTGCCGCCGACGTGCTCCATGCGCCCGATGATCGCGTCTCGCACGCCGCGGCGCTCGTCGGCGACGGCGGTCAGGTCGAAGCCCGGGCCGGTGTCGCGGACGAACAGCTCGCGCGCACCGTCTTCGACCTCGAGGAACACGCGCACGGGACTCCCGGCATGGCGGACGGCATTGCGCAGCGCCTCGCGGGCGGCGCGGACCATCGCGTCGGCCTCGCGGTCGAGCGGCGCGTTGCCCACGGCGACCACCTCGATCACGGCGCCGGGCTGCTCGTCCTCGACCTCCTGCGCCACGAGCCGCACGGCCGCCCCGAGCGTCGTGCCGGCGGTGTCATCGCGGCCTGCCAGCCAGGCCCGGAGCGAACGCTCCTGCTGGCGCGCGAGCTGCGACACGCGCGCCGGGTCGTCGGCGCTCCTCTGGATCAGCGAGAGCGTCTGCAGGACGGAGTCGTGGAGGTGGGCGGCGATGACCTGCTCGTCTCGGGCGACCGGATCGCCGTGCCGGACCGAGCTGCCTGCGGCGCCGCCGCTGCGGGCCGACTTCCACGCCGACCAGATGACCACGCCGACGGCCGCCAGGATCAGCACCAGCAGCGGCAGCGCCAACAGCCCGGGATCGACGCCGACCGAAATGCCGACGTTCGCCTCGTAGGCCACCCGCAATCCGACGAGCACGAGGAACAGCCCGCCGAGCTGCGGGCCCCAGACGCGGAGCGCCAGCGACGCTTGCGCGCGGCCAGTCGGGCCGCCGACGATCGTCTGCCACGGCGTGCCGCGGGTCCGCGACCAGGCCGAGTCCGGGCGGACGAGCGGGATGACGGACATCGCCGCGCCGACCGTCGAGATGAGGATGCCGACCGCGATGCCAGGGGCCGACACGATCGCGAGCAGCCACCAGGCGGCGATCACGACCGCGAGCGCCAGGCCAGCGACGAACGCTTGAGCCGCGAGGCCCGAGCGCAGCACCTCGCTGCCGCGCTGCCACGCGGCAGCGCCCAGCAGGAGGACCGCCGCAGCAGCCAGCACAAACGTCGGGACTTCAGGCCCTTCTTGGCCCGCCGCCATCGCAAACGCGAGCGTGGCGACGGCGGTCGCCCCGGCAGCGAACGGCAGCCGGCGGAGCCGAGGGCGCGGACGTGCGACAGCGCTCATCGCTCCTGCTCCGTGAAGACCGGCTCGGCGTAGATGTTCTGCGACTCGAGCGTGTCGACCACCTTCGCCTGTCCGATGCCGTTGATCTCGACCTTGAAGACGCTGCTCGAGCGCGGCGCGACCGGCTGGAGGATCTTCGAATGCCTGGTCGAAGGCCCGCCGACGAGGCGCCGGACCCGGCCATCCTGAGTCCTGAAGGCCTCGGGCTGCGTGTAGAAGGTGTAGGCGCGGCGTCGCAGCTCGCTCTTGGACGCGCACGGTCCGGCCATCCGCACCGCTTGCTGCTGCCCCCAGTCGAGGATCTCGCCCTCCCACTTGACCCAGCGCGAGCGGTTGAGCTTCGTACGCACGCCGGTGCGCAGGCGCCAGTCGCGCTCGCCGGGTGACAGCGGCGCGCGCAGCGTCCCAGGCCAGCCCATCCCGGCGATCTGGTCGCCGTTCTGGCTGAACTCGTCGAACAGCGGAGCAGCCCAGTCGGGGTAGTCGCGGACGACGATCTGGCGGCCCGCCTGCAGGTTGAGGCGGATGGTCGGGGCGTTCGACCGCGGCACCTCGCGGCGGGCGTGCCCGCGGCTCCCGACAGGGTAGGCGCCGAAGAACAGGAGCTTGTCGGGGGTGAAGCGCACGTCGGGCGTCGGCAGCTTCGGGTTCGCGCTGGAGAACCGCGACGCGCTGAGGTTCGCCGACTCCTCAGTCTCGGCCGCCACGCGCGTCAGCCCCATCGGCCGATACGCCAGCGACGTCCGGCTGTACGCCGGGCCTCCCGCCATCGCCGCCGCGCGCCGCACCAGTTCGCGGCTGTCGCTGAACCACTGGTCGCCAACGCGATAGCGGACATCGAGGTTGAAGCAGCGGTCGTGCGGGAGGGCGACGACGACGCGGGCATCGTCGGCGCGGGCCGCGACGCGCGTGATCGAGCCGTCGGGGGCCCGGTAGTCCCGCAAGTCGATGAGGATGGGACCGAACCCGCGCCGGTAGGCCGTGGTCGAAACATCGCCCGGTGCGCGCGGCGACACGATCAGCGCCCCGGCGCTCGGGTGGATGCGCGTCTCGATCTGCTGGACCGCCGCGGCCGGCAGGGCCAGCGCGACGGCAAGCGTCGCCGCCGGCAGCATGAACCGCCGGAGCCACAGCGCCGGAACGGCCAGCAGCAGCGCCGCGACGACGAGCGCGACGGCACCGAGCCCCAGGACCCCGAGCACGACGCCAGCCCAGGCGCACAGGATCGTGAGGCCGAGCGTGGCGACCAGCCCGAGCGACCAGACGAGGCCGCCGCGCCAGCCCTCGCGGCGGGACGCACGGCGGGGCGGGGTCAGTGAGGGTTCCTCATCCATGGGACGCAGTCTTTGGGCCCGGCGACGTGCTGCCCACCCGGACCTGCCCGCAGCAGTCTCCGGGATGTCCCGGACCCGCTGCGTGGCGGCTCGCCCCAAGCGGAGCGAAGGCGGTTCGCGGCCGGGGCCCGCCCGCGGAGCCGCCGGTCATCTAGGATCTGCTGCCTTATGGCGACTTGTCTTGTGACCGGCGGGGCCGGCTTTCTCGGTTCTCATCTCAGCGAGACGCTGATCAAGCGTGGCCACCGGGTCATCTGCATCGACAACCTGGAGACGGGCTCGCTGCGCAACATCGAGCACCTGCGCGATCCCGCGGTGTTTGAGTTCCAGCAGGTCGACATCATCGAGCCGTACTTCATCGACGAGCCGGTCGATTTCGTCTACCACCTGGCTTCGCCGGCGTCGCCGATCGACTACCTGCGCCTGCCGCTGCACACGCTCAAGGTCGGCTCCTACGGCACGCACCACACGCTCGGCCTGGCGAAGAAGCACCGCGCGCGCTTCCTGATCGCGTCGACCTCCGAGGTCTACGGCGACCCGCAGGTCCACCCGCAGCCCGAGACGTACTGGGGCCACGTGAACCCGATCGGCCCGCGCGGCGTCTACGACGAGGCCAAGCGCTACGCCGAGGCCCTCACGATGGCCTACCACCGCTACCAGGGCGTCGACACGGCCCTGATGCGCATCTTCAACACGTACGGCCCGCGCATGCGCGCCAACGACGGCCGCGCGATCCCGACCTTCATGCGCCAGGCGCTGCAGGCCAAGCCGATCACGGTGTTCGGCGACGGCAGCCAGACCCGTTCCTTCTGCTACGTCGACGACCTGATCGCGGGCATGATCGCCCTCGCCGAGTCCGACGTGCACGAGCCGGTCAACATCGGCAACCCGAACGAGTTCACGCTGCTCGAGCTCGCCGAGGCCGTCGTCGACGTGACCGGCTCCAAGAGCGAGATCGTCTTCGAGGCCCTCCCGACCGACGACCCGAAGATCCGCCGCCCGGACATCACCCGCGCTCAGCAGCACCTCGGCTGGGAGCCGAAGGTCCAGCTCCGCGAGGGCCTTGAGAAGACGCTGGCGATCGCCGGCGTCGAGCAGCTGATCGGCCACTGAGCCGCCGCTAGCGCCGCCGCCGCGGGCTGCGCCCGTGCCGCTGCTGCTCTTGGCTGCCGCCGTCCTCGCGACAGCGGCGCTCCTGCGGGTCGCCTACGGCTCCGCGTACCTCGGCGTCGACTCGATGTGGGCGCTGCAGTGGGGAGACGACCTCCTCGCTGCCCGCGCCCTCACCGAGACCAACGGCACCACTCCGCACCCGCTCTCCAATCTCGCGGGTGCTGTCGCCGCGCTCGGCGGCCGCGACGCCGACGTCGTGTTCTCGGCCATGGGGTTCGTCGGCGCAGGGCTGCTGGTCTTCGCGACCGGCGTGCTCGCGGCGCGGCTCGTCGGCCGCTCCGAAGAGGGCGACGGCGGCGGGGGACGTGGGAACGTCGGCGCGCTCGGCCTCATCGCGGGTGGCGGCGCCGGGCTGATCGTCGTATCGCGGCCGGAGCTCCTCGCCAGCACGGCGGCCGCAGCGCTCGACGTCTGGG
>JAEYAL010000289.1 GCA_023404805.1 Actinomycetes bacterium
GCCGAGGGCGACCACGCCGCTGACGCGAAGGCCGACCACGGCGCCGCCGCTCCTGAAGGCGGCCACGGCGCTGCTGCCGAGGGCGACCACGGCGCAGCCGCGGCAGGCCATGCGACCGAAGCCAAGGCCGAAGGTCACGGCGCGGCCGCTGCCGAGCATGGCGCCGAGGCCAAGAGCCACGGCCCCGCCGCCAAGGGCCACGGCGCTGCGGCGTCGTCGAGCCACGCCGCTGAAGAGGAAGAGGACGAAGTCAGCGCCGACGACGTCCTCGCCCCGCGCAAGAAGCACTGACCTCGCGGCGGCGGCTCCCGCCCCTCCGAGCACACGGCTCCGGGTCCGCCACCAAATGCTGGTGGCGGACCCGGAGCCGTCGTCGTTGCTGGGTCGGTCGGCATCTGCGGAGGAGGCGTTGCCGTTTGCGCCGAGACGCGTGCGAAACGATGGGGAAGACGCCAGGAAGCCTCTTATTGAGCAATCGTCAAGAGATTTCACCAGATTCCGCGTCGTTTGCGGATTCGCACACTCTCAACGTCCCCCGACCGCGGAGGTTCGACGTCCACTCGTTAGAACTGCCCGAGCCGCGGGCGTTTTCCGGGAATCAGGCGTAACGGGCGGACGCTGTATACAGGTTCAGCCGCGACGTCCATAACGCGATTCAGGTTGGTTTCGGGCGAGTTTCGGGATCGGCATATAGGAACTGGAAAAACCCTTTGCTACCTTGCCTCCTCGCATGATGCAGGGACAAGGCGCCGCACCCCGACCGACCGCCGATGTATACAACGGGACCCACCGCTGGGGTCTCGTCGTGTTCGCTCGAGTCGCATTGATCCTCGGCCTCTGGGTCGTGGGCTTCATCGCGTTCCTCTTGGCGCCGCTCCTCGTCCTGCTGGCCGCCTGGGTCATCGGCCTCGCCGTGCTCGCCGTCCGCCACCGCGGCCGTGACACGCCCGCCACCACCGGCACTCCCGCCGGGACGCACCGGTTCGGCACCCGCCGCGCCTCAACCGCCGACCCCGAAGTGGAGGCCCGATGAGCGCATCCGGTATCGACGGCCGCCACGACCCGACCGTCGCGCGGCTCCTGTCTGAGCGCGTCTCCCGCGCGCTCGGCGTCGTGGCCTACGGCCTGGAGGGCAGCACCCTCCTCGTCGCCTCCGCGTCGACCGGCGACGACGTCGCCGCGCGCGTCGCCCAGGCCGTGCCGGGGTACGACGTCCGCCTCGTGCAGGCCACACCCGAGGTGATCGACGCGCTGCTGGCTGAAGCCTTCCCGTCGGCTGCGGGCGCCGACGGCCCCGAGCTCGTCACCCTGCAGGCCCGCGCCGACCAGCCGCGCGTCGGCGAGCTCCTCCGCGAGCTCGGCGTCGCCTCCGACGACGACATCGCGGGCGCCCTCGTCGAGCAGCAGCGCACCGGCGACCGCCTCGGCGACATCCTCGTCCACTCCGGCGTCATCACCGAGTCGGAGATGCTCGCCGTGCTCAGCGAGCACTTCGACGTCCAGCACGTCGACCTGACCGGCTTCGAGGCCGACCCTGAGATCGCAGCGAGCCTGCCTGAGGCGTTCAGCCGCCACGCGGGGATCGTGCCGGTCGCGAAGTCCGGCAACACGCTCTTCGTCGCCGTCGCCGAGCGCCTGACGGCCGGCCAGCTCGCCGACCTGCGCGAGCAGACCGGCGGCGAGGTCCGCGAACTGCTCGCCACGCGCACCGCCATCACCGAGCTGATGCAGCGCGTGCACGGGGAGCGCGACATGCACGACGCGACCTACACGCTCATGGAGCTCGCGCCGCAGAACTCGGCGCACCGCGTGCTCTCCAGCGGGCAGAAGGTCGCGCTGTGGGTAGGCATCGCGATCACGCTCGTCGCGCTCGTCCTGAGCCCGACGAACACGCTGATCGTACTCACCGGCCTCTGCAGCATCTTCTATCTGGCCGTCTCGCTCTACCGGTTCCGCCTGGCGTACCTGGCCCTCGGCCACAAGCTCGAGGTGTCGGTCACCGACGAGGAGATCGCCGCCCTCGACGAGCGCACGCTGCCGGTCTACACGCTCCTACTGCCGCTCTACAAGGAAGCCAGCATCGTCGGCCGCCTCGCTGCGGGCCTCGACGCCCTCGACTACCCCAAGACCAAGCTCGACATCAAGCTCCTCTGCGAGGAGGACGACACCGAGACGATCGAAGCGATCCGCGCGCTGGGGCTGCCGCCGCACTACCAGCTGCTGGTTGTGCCGGACTCCCTCCCGAAGACGAAGCCGAAGGCCTGCAACTACGGCCTCCTCTTCGCCCGCGGCGAGTACGTCGTGATCTACGACGGCGAGGACCGCCCGGACCCGGACCAGCTCAAGAAGGCGATCGTGGCCTTCCGCAAGGGCAGCGACGACGTCGCCTGCATCCAGGCGAAGCTGAACTACTTCAACCGCGAGCAGAACCTCCTCACCAAGTGGTTCTCGATCGAGTACGCGATGCACTTCGACCTCGTGCTCCCGGGCCTCGACCAGGACGGCGTGCCGATCCCGCTTGGCGGCACCTCGAACCACTTCGTCACGGCGCGCCTGCGCGAGCTCGGCGCCTGGGACCCGTTCAACGTGACCGAGGACGCCGACCTCGGCGTGCGGCTGCACAAGGCCGGCTACGAGACGCAGGTCATGGACTCCACCACGCTCGAGGAGGCCAACTCCGAGGTGGGCAACTGGATCCGCCAGCGCTCCCGCTGGTGCAAGGGCTACTACCAGACCTGGCTGGTGCACATGCGGCACCCGTTCCAGCTGCTCCGCCAGCTCGGGCTCAAGAGCTTCCTCTCGTTCAACCTCGTGGTCGGCGGCGCGTTCGTGTTCCTGCTGAACCCGATCTTCTGGGCCCTCACGACGATCTTCGTCCTGACCCAGGCGAGCTTCATCCAGGAGCTGTTCCCCGGCTTCGTGTTCTACGCCGCCGCGTCGATGCTCTTCATCGGCAACTTCACGTTCCTCTACATGAACGTCGCCGGCTCGCTGCAGCGCGGCTACTTCGGCCTTGCCAAGTACGCGCTGCTCAGCCCGATCTACTGGGGCCTGATGAGCCTCGCCGCCTGGAAGGGCTTCTGGCAGCTGATGACCAACCCGTTCTACTGGGAGAAGACCGTCCACGGTCTCGACAACCAGCACGAGGCCGGCCAGTGAGCGCCGTCGCCACGCCGCCCGCAGCCAAGCACGCGGAGCCGGAGACCCACCAGCAGACTGGCGACGCCCCGGCGATCGTCCAGCTCCCGCCGCGCCACACCGACGAGGGCGCCCGCGGCCGCCGCCTCGAGAGCCTCGCGGTCTTCACGCTGTTCGCCCTCGCGTTCGGCGCGCTCGGCTACTGGGTCGTGTGCACCCTGCACGTCGTCCCGTTCGACGCGCTCGACCGCCTCACCCGCGGCCTCATGGTCTGGCACAACGACCCGCCGAAGCTGGCCGCGATCGGTTTCGCGTTCCCGCCGCTCACCACGGTGGTCCTGCTGCCGTTCGTCGTGGTCACGTCGGTCGCCAGCAGCCTCGTCTCGCTGCCGGTCTGCTCGGCGATCTTCGGCGGCATCACGATGGTCGGGCTCAACCGCGCCATGGACCGCGCGGAGATCGGCCCCGCCCGCTACGGCCTGCTCGTCCTCATCGCGCTCAACCCGCTCGTCGCCTTCGCGGCCGCCAGCGGCGGTGGCGACATCGTCGGCATCGCCTTCGCGACGATCGCCGTGACCGCGCTGGTCGGCTGGTACGCAACCGTCGACACGCGCTACCTCGTCTCCGGCGGCCTCGCGTTCGCCTTCGCGTCGCTCGCGAGCTACGGCTTCATCCCGTGGTTCCTGCTCGGCGCGGCGCTCGTGGGCGTCACGCTCAGCCGCCACCGCGCAGCCGACGAGGAGATCGAAGGGTCGCTGATCCTCTTCCTCGTCCCCGGCGTCTTCATGATCGGCCTCTGGGTGCTGCTCAGCGCCGTCGTCGTCGGCGAGCCGGTGTTCTGGCTGACCGACGCCGCGACGACGACCGTCAACGCCGCGTCGTCCGGGTCGATCCCGCCGTCGCTCGGTGACGTGCTCTCGCAGACCGCCGAGCTGGTCGTCCTCGGGGCGCCGCTCGCGATCGTCGTGGCGCCCGCGCTCATCGCCTGCGCCATCGCGCAGCGCAACGAGCTCGCTGCCTGGCTCGTCGTCTTCCTCATCGTCTCGATCGCCACCCCGGGCGCGCTGGCTCTGGCTCGTGACGACCTCGCCCAGATCGACCTCCAGGATGCGCTGCCGATCCTGGTGGTCTCGATCGTCGGCATCCTCTGGCTGTTCCAGTCGCTGCCGCAAGCGCGGCCGCTGGTGCTCGTGCTCGGCGCCCTTGGTCTCGCGGTGTCGATCCCGATCACCTGGCGGGCGCTTGACGTCTACCCGTACCAGTCGATGGAGCAGGCGTTCCAGCGGGCGGTCAAGACGGGCGACGACCAGGAAGGCACCCTGTCGCGGGGCGGCCTGGAGGTCGGGATCCTGTCGGAGCGCGCGATGGCCGAGTTCCTCGATGACGACCGCGCCCGCGTGTTGACCGACAACGCGCAGACGTTCGGCGTGATCGGCCTGACGGGCCGCCCGTCGCAGTTCCTGGACCGCGCCGATGGCGGCGACGACGCGTGGCGCCGCGCTGCGCGCCGCCCGCCCGCCGACATCAAGTACTTCCTGTTCGCCAAGAACGCGAAGGGCGACGAGCTGCGCTCGATGTACCCGCTCGCCGCGCGCGGGGAGGACCCGCGGTTCTTGACCGTCTTCGACACCCCGCGCTACCGCCTCGTCGCGGTGCCTGCCGACCTGGGCCGCGTCGATGCGGTGCGCGCCGGCGACCTCCCTGTCTCTCCGACCACCAGCGGTGCGACCGCGACGACGCCATGACGCAGACCACGTCCCCCAAGACTGCTGAACTGACCGACGCCCCGAGCGTCGAAGAGGCGCTCGCCGCGCTGACGCAGGCGCCGGGCAAGCCCGCCCACCGTGTCGGCCGCCGCCGCACGCGCGTCGCCGTTCCGGCGGATGCGCCGCGCGGCGACGGCACGCCGGATGTCCCGCCGCCCGCGCTGGCCAAGGCCATCGCCGCGGCGCCCAAGGTCGGCAAGCAGGCCGACGCGGAGGTTCAGGCTCCGGCTGAGGTCGAGGCTTTGTCGAATGAGCCCGTGGCTGCGCCCGACCCTGCCGCCGAGCCCGTGGCCGCCGGAATCGCCGCCGCGCCCGCTCCCGTGGAAGTGCCGACGGCCGCAGCAGCATTCGCGGCGACGGCGGCGACCCCCGCGCCCGCCCCGGCGGCTGCGTTCGCCACGCCCGCACCCTCCGCTGCGGTCGCCCTAGCCGCTGCCGCGCCTGCCGCAGCTCCGGCTCCGGTCGCCGCCGCCGCCGACCCGCAGGCCATCGCGCCGTACGTCGCCC
>JAEYAL010000308.1 GCA_023404805.1 Actinomycetes bacterium
GCACGGGCTCGCCCGCCGGGCCGACGGCGTCGATCGTCGGCGCGATCTCGGCGCCGCCGGCTGCGGCCGCGGCGGCGCCCGCGAACGACTCCGCCGGGCTGAGGACAGGTTCCAGGCAGCAGTCGTACTGGTCGGCGAAGGCGCGCCACTCGGCACGCGTCCTGGCGGCGAACAGCGCCTCGATCTCGGCGGCGGGGGCGCTGCCGGGGCTGCAGTACTGGTGGTCGACGAGGTCCGGCCGCTCCATCCCGGCGCACCAGTTGCGCCAGAACTTCGGCTCCAGTGCGCCGAGCGCGACGTCGCCGTCGGCGCAGGCGTAGGTCCGGTAGCAGGCGATCAGCGCGCCGCCGAGCGGGGCGTGGCCGCGGGGCGCCTCGGGCACGCCAGCGAGCGCGGCGGGGCCGTCGATCGCGAGCAGGGCCCGCGCGCCGTCGGTCATCGACACGTCGACGTGCTGGCCGAGACCCGAGCCAGGCTGGCTCGGCGATCCGTCGCGCTCGCGCAGCGCCGCGAGGATCCCGATCACGCCGGGGAGCGCGCCTCCCGCGAGGTCCGCGACCTGCACGCCCATCGGCAGCGGCGGCCGGCCGGGCTCGCCTGAGATGCCGAGCACGCCGGCGCGGGCGAGGTAGCCAATGTCGTGGCCCGCGCGGGCGGCGTCCGGGCCGGTCTGCCCGTAGCCGGTGATCGAACACAGGATCGCGGCGGGGTTGCGGGCGTGGATCGCTTCCCAGCCGACGCCGTTGCGGTCCAGCACGCCCGGTCGGAAGCTCTCCAGCACCACGTCCGCGCCCTCGACGAGCGCGAGGAACTGCTCACGGTCACCGGGGTCGGTGAGGTCGAGCGCGACCGAGCGCTTGCCGTGGTTGAGGCCGATGAACGTCCACGAGCGGGCGTCGTCCGGGAGCCCGTCGGCCGCGGATGTGTCGGCGTGCGCCCCGTCGATGTCCGCCGGGGCGCCGCCCGCTGCGGCATCGGCCAACGGCGGCGTGAGCCGCACCATGTCGCCGCGTCCGACCTCCGGGTGGTCCACCCGCAGCACGTCGGCGCCGAGGTCGGCGAGGAGTCGCGAGCAGTACGGCGCGGGGAGGAGGCGGGAGCAGTCCAGGACGCGGAGTCCGGCGAGCGGGGGTGCTGGCATGCGGCGGAGCATGCCACGTTTGACGACCAAAACCGAACGACGGTTCGGTTTTTCGGCTAGTCTTGTCGCGGCGCCACACGTATCCCGCGACCGGGTGTGGCGTGCTGACCGTCCAGCCTCGCGGCGGTCACCGGTTGTGAACAGTTACCGTTGGCCTCCGTGACCGCACCCGCACGCCGCACCCAGGATCAGCGTCGCGCGGAGACTCGTCGCCGTCTGCTCGACGCCACGATCGAGTGCGTCGCCGAGCTGGGCTACGCCGGCGCGACCACCCGCCGCATCGCCGAGCGGGCCGAGGTGTCCGTCGGCGCGGTGACGCACCACTTCCAGTACCGCGTCGACCTCGTCGCGGCTGCCGTCGAAGAGCTGGTGCGGCGGCGCCTCGTCGCCCTCCGCACCGCGCTCGACGCCATGCCCGACGACCGCCCCGAGCGCGTGCGCGCGTCGCTCGACCTGTTGTGGGGCGACTTCTCTGGCCCGCTCTTCACGGTGATGGTCAAGCTCTGGATCGCGGCCGGCGACGAAGAGGAGCTCTACGCGCGGATGGTCCCGCTTGAGCGCCTGCTCGCCCGCGCGGCCGCCAACCTCCAGCCGGAGCTCGGCCTCTCGCCGATCGAGAACGAGCAGCGCATGAGCCTCAATCCGCGGTTCGCCGTCGTGATCAGCGCCATTCGCGGCCTCGCGCTCTCGCGCGCCTTCGAGCCCCGCGCAGGCGCCGTCCGCGACCCATGGCCGGCGCATCGCGCCGAGCTCGAGCGCTACCTGCTGAGTTAGGGCGTCTCGGCTCGTCGGCCGCCCGCGCCGCTCAGTCCTCTGGTGGCGGCAGCGGCCCAGCGGTGAGCTCGTCCTTGAACTCCACGACGGCGCGCGGGCCCCACTTGCCGAGCAGCGTGAGCAGCTCCTCGTCTTGGAACATCGCGAAGCCGAGGTAGGTCGCGTACTGCCCGGCGGCGCCGGCGCGCGTCTCCTCTGCTGTGGCGCGAGGCTCGATCATCGCGACGACGGCGTCGACGCGCTTGCGGTCGGTCTCGTTGATCACCGCTTGGACCGCCGCGTCGTAGACGCCCCACGAGCGGATCGCGCGCTCCAGCGCGATGTCCATGTGCATGACGAGCGCGTTGAGCGCGTCGCGGCGGGCGTTCGCATCCGGTTCGGCGTCGTTCGACGGGATCCGGTCGATGACGTGGTCGGTGGTCTTCGCGTGCCAGTGCGCGAGCAGCGCGTCGCGGTAGCCGTCGGTGCCGCCCTTGAAGCGGTGGTAGAAGGCGCCTTTGGTGCGGTCCGCGGCCCGGCACAGCTCCTCGATCGTGAGCGCCTGCGGGCCGCGGGTGCGCAGCAGCTCGAGGCCAAGCTCGAGCCAGTCGGTCTCAGTGCGCGGGGCGATGGCTGGGGTTGGCGGCGTCGGTCATGGGAAGCGTGGCCGATGTGCGCAGGACGTGCTGGGCGATGGGCTCGGCGCGCACGTAGAGCGACCGGTAGAGCCCGGCGAAGCCCGTGCCGGCAATCGCGAAGAACGCGATCGACTGGGGAACCTCGTCGAAGCCGAGCCCGGAGGAGATGGCGACCACGACGAACACGATGCCAAACGCAGCGGCGAGCAGATTCCAGGTGAGGATCAGGGCCGGCGTGCGGCGCCCGATCCCGTAGGCGTACGAAGCGCCCATGGCGAGGAGCGACAGCGAGATGAGGTGCCAGCAGGCGCGCGTCACCTCGCGGGCGACCGCCGGGGCGTTGGACTGCAGCACCGGCTCGAGGATCTCGGGGGTGCCCATGCCGATGTGCACGCCGAGCGTCGCGAACGACATGACGGCCGCCGCGGCGAGCGCGCGGTTGCGCTTGCGCTTGGGCTGGCGGGTGGGGGCGAACGGATTCATGGACATGCCCAAACCATACGGTACGGTATGGCGTCGAATGCCACGAGTTTCTCGGCCGGGGGACAGCTGTCTCGGGCTGCTGGTGGGTGCGCGATGCTCGCGCTCGCGCCCGGCGTGAACTTCCGTGGTGCGGGGTCGTCCAGCGACCGCGGATGACGGGAGTCCATGCTCCGCGGTCGCGTCCGCGGGAACTTCCGTGGTGCGGGGTCGTCCAGCCACCGCGGATGACGGGAGTTCATGCTCCGCGGTCGCGTCCGCCTGAACTTCCGTGGTGCGGGGTCGCCCAGCCACCGCGGATGACGGGAGTTCGCCGGCCGCCGCACGCCGCCCGCGGTTCATGCCCGCAGCGCCTCCAGCAGCGTGCGCAGCACGACGCGCATCTCGTCGCGGGCCGCATCGCGGTCCTCGGCTGCGGCGACGTAGAGCGCCGCTTCGTCGAGCGCGCCGAGCAGGACATGCGCCATCGGCCGGGCCGGGGTGCGGCGGATCAGGCCGTCATCCATGCCGGAGATCAGGACCGCTTCGATCAGGCCGAGGCCGTGCTCCTGGCCGATCGCGCGCCGGCGCTCCCAGCCGAGCACCGAGACGCCGTCGATCAGCGAGACCCGGTGCACCTCGGGCCGCTCGACGGCTTCGAGAAACGCTTCGCCGCCGGCGATCAGCGCGTCGAGCTGGTTCGTCGCGCCGGCGAGTGCGCCGTTCACGATCTGCTGCGACACCTCGGCGTCGATCTCGTTGATGAGCGCCGCCAGGAGCTCGGCCTTGTCGGGGAACTGATGGTAGAGCGCGCCGCGGGTGACTCCGGCGGCGCGGACGATCTCCTCGGTGCCCACGGCGGCGTAGCCGCGCTCTGCGAAGAGGGTGCGTGCGGCGTCGAGCAGCTTGCGGCGGGTAGCCGCCGAGCGTTGGTTTTGGCGAGATTCGTTCGACATACATGCAGCCTGTATGTAGGGTGGGCTTGCTTGCTTACGTACAGGCCGTACGGAACTTAGAGGAGGACCGGCGCCATGCTGAACGTGAAGGACCAAGGGACGACCGACGGGGCCGCGCACCAGCCCCACGAGCTGGGGCCGGACCGCGGCGCTCCAGCCGATCCAGGACCGTTGGCGCGCCGCCGCGTTCGCCGTGCGGCCCGCGCGGCTGGTCCGGAGCTCCGCACACCGGACCTGCCGTACACCGGCGGCACGGTCGCCGTGCCGGGTGGCAGCATCCACGTGCGTCAGATCGGCTCAGGGCCGACTCTCCTGTTCGTGCACGGCCTGCTCGTCGACGGCCGCGTCTGGGATCCGCTGGTCGCCGAGCTCTCCGCCGACTACCGCTGCGTCGTGCCCGACCTGCCGCTGGGCTCACACCGCACGCCGATGGACGCGGACGCTGACCAGTCCCCCGAGGGCATCGCGGCGCTGCTCGAAGCGCTGACCATCGCTCTGGAACTCACCGACGTCACCATCGTCGCCAGCGACTCCGGCGGCGCGATCACGCAGCTGTGGATGGATGCCGGCCAGTCACGCGTCAGCCGCGTCGTGCTCACGCCGTGCGACTGCTTCAGCCACTTCTTCCCGCCGGGGTTCAGGCCGTACCAGTGGCTCGCCAAGACGCCCGCCCTCGCCGGCCCGGTGATGGCCCTCTCGCGGTTCCGCGCGGTGCGCCACCTGCCGACGGTCTACGGCGGGCTTACGCACCGCGCCATCGACGACGCGCTGCTGCAGTCCTGGCTCGCCCCGTCGGGTGCCGACCGCAGGGTGTTCCGCGACACCGTGAAGTTCCTCGCGGCGGTCTCGTCGAAGCGGCTGATTGCGGCGGAGGAGCGCCTCTCGACGTACGACCGCCCGGTGCTGATGCCTTGGGCGCCCGAGCAGGCCTGGTTCCCGGCTCGCCACGCCCGCCAGCTCGCGGAGATCATGCCCGATGCCCGCGTCGTCCACATCGCAGGCACGGGCGCATTCATCAGCCTCGAGCAGCCCGCGGCGCTCGCCGCGGCGATCCGGGAGTTCGCGACCGCCTAGCGCACGGCGGCTGCTCAGAACACGAAACGGCCGCGCCCCGGTCTTTCGGAGCGCGGCCGTCGTCGAACGGTGTTGCGGCGTCGACGCGCTCTAGAGCCGCGCGGGCAGCTCGTCGATCGCGCCCTGGAGCGCCGCGACCTCGGCGGCGTCCATCGCGTACTCGTGCTCGGGGCCCGGGTAGGCCTTGGTGCGCACGTCGTGGGCGTAGGCGGCGACGCCCTGGTCCATCGCGTCCTGCAGGTCGGCGTAGCGCTGCACGAACTTGCCGCCGCGGCCCTCGCGGATCCCGAGCAGGTCGTGGAACACCAGCACCTGGCCGGCGGTCGACGGGCCAGCGCCGATGCCGATCGTCGGCACCGTCAGCCGCGACACGACGGCCTCGGCGACCACCGAGGGAATCGCTTCAAGCACGACCGAGAAGCAGCCTGCGTCCTCGAGCGCCTCAGCGCCGTGGATCAGCGCCATCGCGGCCGAGGCGTCCTTGGCCTGCGCGCGGTAGCCGCCGAGCATCACGGCGGTCTGCGGGGTGAGGCCCACATGGCCCATGACCGGGATGCCGGCCTGCACGATCGCGCGGGCGCGGTTGACGGCCATCGGGCCGCAGCCCTCGAGCTTGACGGCGTCGGCGCCGGCTTCCTTCACGAAGCGCATCGCGGTCTGGATCGCCTGCTCGTCGGACACCTCGTAGGACCCGAACGGCAGGTCGGCGACCATGAACGGGCGCGTCATCCCGCGGCGCACGGCCTTGGCGAGCATCAGCAGCTCGTCGAGCGTGACCGGGACGGTCGACTCGTGGCCGAGCACCGTCATGGCGCCGGAGTCGCCGACGAGCACGAGGTCGACGCCAGCGGCCTCAGCCGCGCGGGCACTCGGGAAGTCGTAGGCCGTGACCATGACCAGCTTGTCGCCGCGGCGGTGCTGGTCGACGATCCGCGGCAGCGTCATCGGCAGCGCGCCGGCGTCGCTCGGGACCGTGATCGTGGGGTTCTGAGACGGGTAGGTGGACATCTGAGTGCCTCCTGGGAGTAACCGCGTAGCTACCGGACGGCCGAGCCGCTCAGCAGGGTCGCGACGGCGTCATCGACGTCGAGGATCCGGTTGGTCTGGGCCTCGACGTGGACGACCTTCGGCTCGTAGGTCTCGAGCTCGGTCTTGTCGTACTGGGCGTACGAGATGACGATGATCGTGTCGCCGTGGTGCACGAGGCGGGCGGCGGCGCCGTTGACCTGCACCACGCCCGAGCCGCGCTCGCCGGCGATCGTGTAGGTCTCAAAACGCTGGCCGTTGTCGACATCGACCACGGCGACCTGCTCGTGCTCGAGGATGTCGGCGGCCTCAAGCAGGTCGGGGTCGATCGTGATCGAGCCGACGTAGTGCAGATCGCTGCCGGTCACGGTGGCCCGGTGGATCTTCGACTTCAGCATCGTGCGCTGCATGGCGGTGCTTCTCCTGGGGTGCGGGAGAGGGGAGGGCTAGGCGGCCGCGGGTGCGGTCGGCTGGGACGACGGCGTGAGCCGCAGGTTGTCGATGAGGCGGACGGCGCCGACATGGGCGGCGACGGCCAGCACGCACTCGCGATCGAGCGCGTCGACGGGAGAGAAGGTGGCGGCGTCGACGAGCGTCGCGTAGTCCGTCGGCAGCGCGGCGGCGTCGAGCTCGACCTGGACGGCGGCCTCGAGAGCGCGGGCCGAACGCTCGCCGCCGTCGGCGAGGCGCTGCGCGGCGAAGAGCCCGCGGCTGAGGGCCAGGGCGCGGACCCGGTCGGTCTTGTCGAGGCGCATGTTGCGGCTCGACATCGCCAGGCCGTCGGCCTCGCGGACCGTGTCGACGCCCTGGATCCGCGTCGGGATCGCCAGGTCGCGCACGAGCTGCTCGATGATCGCCAGCTGCTGGGCGTCCTTGCGGCCGAAGTACGCCACGTCGGCGCGGACCAGGCCGAGCAGCCGGGCCACCACGGTCGCCATGCCGTCGAAGTGGCCGGGGCGGTGCTCGCCTTCGAGCTGCGTCGCGATCAGGCCGGGGCTCAGCGTGGTCGCGAAGCCTGCCGGGTAGATCTCGTCGCACGACGGGGCGAACGCGATCGTGGCGCCAGCGGCGGCGGCGCGCTCGAAGTCGGCTGCTTCGGTGCGCGGGTAGTTCGCGAGATCCGACGCGTCGTTGAACTGCGACGGGTTCACGAAGATCGAGATCACGACGGCCGCGTGGCTCTTGGCCGCCTCGCGCACGAGCGTCGCGTGGCCCTCATGGAGGGCGCCCATCGTCGGGACGAACCCCACGGTGAGGCCGGCGCCGTGGGCGGCGTCGACCGCGGCGCGAAGCTCATCGACCGTCCGAGCGACGGTGAGCGTGGACGGGGTGGCAAGCATCAGGCGGACTCCGCGGTGATGGGGCTGGGGGTGGTGGAAGCGGCGCCGGCCAGGGCAGGCTCAGCGTCGCGGGAGGTGCCGGCGATGCGAGTGCACGCATCGGTGACGGCGTCGAAGAGGGGGAGGAGGTGCGGCGTGCGCTCGGCGATCGCGGCGCGCTGCGCGTCGACGGTGGCCCAGTCGCCGCGGGCGGCCGGGCCGGTGAGCGCGGCCGGGCCGTCGG
>JAEYAL010000271.1 GCA_023404805.1 Actinomycetes bacterium
GTGGTGCACGCCGCCATGGTGCACAGCTGCCACGGCCGCGGGCGCCGCATGGTGGCCGGTGTGGTCGGGGCAGTCGCACGGCACCGCCAGCACCGCCGCCGCGGCCAGGACGGGCGCGACAGCGAGCGTGCGCGAGCGCAGCCAGCCCGCGCCGGGGGCACGTGAACGCCGCCGGGGCCCGCCTGCTGGGGGATGGGGAGCGTTCACCATCAGCACCCTTGCAATCGGGCGCTGCGCGCCGCAAGTTGATGTCGCGCGCCACGCTGCCGCGCCAGGAACGCGGCAGCTGGCTCGTTGCAGCGCTGCAAGCGGATCCGCGGCACGTGCAACGGCGTCAGAGGAGCTGCGGCCGCGAGAGCCCGCCGACCGACGGCAGGACCGCGCCCGCATCCGTGTCGAACCACTGCTCGAGGATGGCGGCTTCGATCGAGCGGAAGTCGGTCGTGTACCGCAGGTTCTCGTCTTCCGTGAGGCCGGAGTCGGAGGCGCCGTAGGCCTTGAGGCCCGGGAACTCGCCGATCAGGCCCTGGCGCACGTTCTTGCCGATCACGAAGGCCGCGCCGGCGGCGCCGTGGTCGGTGCCCGCGGAGCCGTTCTCCTCCGGGCGCCGGCCGAACTCAGACCACACCAGCATGAGCACGCGGTCGTCCTCGCCGCGGTTCCGCAGGTCCTGCCAGAACGCCTTGATCGCGTCGCAGTTGGCCTTGAGGTCCTCGCCGAACGAGCCCGCCTGGTCGCTGTGCGTGTCGTAGCCGCCCTGGGCGCTCAGCGAGATGCAGCGGATCGGCAGCGCGCCGCCGTTGATCCTCGTGTCGAGCAGGCGGGCGACGTCACGCAGCTGCCGGGCGATGCCCTGCTGCACGTTGCCTTCGGTGTCGGTGGCGTAGAGCCCGGCCGCCGGGGCGGCGGCGGTCTTCGCGTGGCCCAGGTCGTCGACGAGCTGGAACGACGCTTCGGCGACCATCCGCGAGGTCGCGAGCTGCGGGTCGGCGGTCGCCGTGCGGCCGAGCGCGCGGATCCGCGCCGTGGCGGCGTCGTCCATCGGGCCCCAGATGCCGGGGTACCAGTAGTTGTAGTCGTCGATGTTCGACAGCGCGGAGACCGGCACGCGGTCGGTGGCCTGCGACGGCGAGAGGTAGCCGCCCATCGAGATGCCCTGGATCGGCACGTCAGGCCGGCCGACGCGGTCGAGGTAGCGGCCGAGCCAGCCCGTGGTGCCGCCGACGTCGAGCGCGCCGACCTCCCAGAAGTGGCGCGACGTGAAGTGCGAGCCGTTGGCGTCCGGGTAGCCCGCAGCCGGGGCGACGGCGACGCCGACGTTCGGGTCGTTCCACAGGTCGCGCAGGCCGTTCGCCGCCGGGTTCCAAGACAGGCTCGGGTCGGCGGCGAACGGGGTGGCCGTGCGCGGGATGGCGGTTGCGCCGGACAGGTTCGGGCGCAGCTCCGCGGCGCGCGCCTCGTGTTTGTGGTCGGTCCCGAACGGGGCGAGCACGCTGAGCGAGTCCCAGCCGCCGTCGAAGAACACCGACACGATGACCTTGTGCTCAGCGAGCGCGTCGTTGATCGCGGCCTCGACGGCGGCGGGCGCGTTCATGGCGCCGGCGCCGTAGACGGCCATGCCCATCCCGAGCGAGCGCAGCATCATCGAGCGGCGCGTGAGGCCGGTGCCCGCGGGAGCCGGCATGCCCGGCTCGATCAACGGCAGGCCGTCGCCGGCGACGGCATGGCGGGAGCGGGCGTAGTTGGAGCAGTGCTTGTGCATGGCAGGTTCCTGGGGGAGCGGCCTTAGGAGACCTGGTAGTCGGGGCTGACGACCGCGAGCATGCGCAGCGCGTACTGGCGGTCGGCCTTGCGGGCCTTGTCGGACCAATAGCTCGTGGCCGCCGAGTCGTTGGCAAGGCCGTCGAGAGCGGCGCGCTGCTCGCCCGTGATCCAGGGGTTGCCCCAGAACGCGAGCGCGGCCTCGACCGCCTGCTGCGGCGTCTCGTTCGTCGGGTAGCCGTCGTGGTCGAGCTCCTGCTCGCGGACGTGGTTGGAGGCGCACATCCAGCGGTAGGAGTACGTCGTGGTGTTGAGCCACGCGCGCTCGTTCCAGCCGGAGACGTTCGGCGGCTCCCACAGGGCCTGGCCGGCTCCGCTGCAGAGCCACATCCAGCCGTCGTCGTCGATGCCGCGGCGGCGGGCGCGCAGCATGCCGGCCACGTACGTGACCGGCGACTTGGTCACCGAGGGGCCATTGTAGAGGTCGGGGTGCTGGAGGATCGCTTCGACGAGCGGCTCCAGGCGCTCACCTGAGCTGCGGTAGAGCGCGGTGAGCTCGTCGAGCGTGACCTGCGTCGGCGGTGTCGGGATGAACGCGCCCCACAGCTTCAGCGCGACGAACGACGCGTGCAGCGGGTGGTCGATCACCGCGTTGACGGTGTCGCGCCAGTCGAAGTTGCCGCGGCGCTCGTAGGTCTTGCCGCGGAAGAAGACCTTCTCCTTGCTGTCCCAGCGGGTCTTGTCGAACCGGTAGTTGTGGAGGCCTTCCTCCTCGCTCCAGTCCGCGCGCCAGCCGGTGAGCGCGCGGGCCATCTCGCGGATGTCGGCCTCGGTGTAGGCGCCGCGGTCGGCGCCGAGGCAGAAGAGCTCCATCAGCTCGCGGGCGTAGTTCTCGTTCGGCGACCACTTGTCGCTGCCGAGGCCGTTGAGCCACTCGAGCATCGCCGGGTCGACCGTGAGGTCGAGCATCAGCTGGCGGAAGGACCCGCGCCACTTGTCGCGCATCAGCGCGATCGAATTGCGCATCTGGCGGGCGCCGACGCCGGCGTTGCTGATGGCGAGCCAGTCGTGCAGGACGAGCGTCATGCGCTCGCCGAGCTGGTCGGTCGACCGGACGCAGCGGTCGAGCCACTCCAGGTGGCCGTGGCCCCAGCGGTCTTCGGGCGCGAACTGGCCGCCGACGAGGAAATCGCCGGACGGAGCTGGGCCTTGCAGGCTCGCCCCGCCGGGGTTCATCAGCCGCGCGACGGCGCCCTTGAGGCCGAGCGCCGCGAACTCCTCAGCCTGGCCGGGTGCCGGGCCGAACCCGCCGCGGAACAGCAGCCGGGTCGCCTGCTGCACGCCGAACGGGCCGGAGTACGGGCGCAGGCCGTCGGTGCGCTCCGCCGTCGGGCTGGTCGGGAAGGCGTCGGGGCTCGGGGTGGTGACCGGCGGTGCGGCGACCGGGCCCGTCGGCGACGGCTTCTTCGGCGCGATGCACTTGCGCGGCTTCGTCAGCTTCTTGCGCTTGCTCTTCGGCAGCTTCTGGTTCTTGTTCCAGGCGGCCTGCTTCTTGAGGTCCTTCGCCGTGCACTTCGGCGTCGCCTTCTTTTTGCGCTTCTTCGTCTTTTTCTTCGCGCTTGCGGCGAACCGCTCTGCCGCCTGCGAGGCGTGCTGTCGGGCAGCCTCGCTGGGCGCCTGGAGGGGATCGGTCAACACGGCGGGACTCATGGGGCGTGCAGGGTTCTTCGGAGGGGAGACGCCGAGCGCTGAGGAATGACCCCGGTATGTGGACCGTTGTTCGGCGGTATGGGAACCGTCCAGCGCGCGAAGCGCGGAGCCTAGCGATGCCAACGGCATCGGAAAAGTCGTCTGTCGTGTTCCCGGTTGCACCAGCGCGGGGGTGGTGCGAGCCCGCCGCGCCGATACAGTCGTGCTCATGCCTGCTGGGACGTGCTGGTGCCGCCGATGACCGATGCCGTGGACGTTGGCGCCGCGCTCGCCGAAGCGCTTCGCTGGATCGGCGCGGGAGCGACCGCCGCGAGAGTCCGCGCTGGAGAGCTGACCCCGCGCGCGGCGGTGGCGGCCGCGCTGGCGCGGATCGACGCGGCCGACCCGAAGCTCAACGCGTTCATCCGCGTCCGGCACGAGGAGGCGCTCGCGGAGGCCGACGCCGTCGCCGAGCGGCTCGCTGCCGGTGAGTACCTGCCGCTGGCCGGCGTGCCGGTCGCGGTCAAGGACGAGGTCCCGATGAAGGGCGTCGTCGTCACGAAGGGCAGCCGCGGCTACACGCACGTGCTCACCGAAGACGCCGACGTGATCAAGCTCGTCCGCGCGGCGGGCGGCGTGTTCGTCGGCGCGACGCGCACGCCGGAGCTCTGCCTGGTGCCGTACACCGAGTCGGCGCTCGGCGGGATCACCCGCAACCCGTGGGACACCGGCCGCACCCCTGGCGGTTCGAGCGGTGGCTCGGCGGCCGCGGTGGCGGCCGGGCTCGTGCCGATCGCGCTCGGCGCCGACGGCGGCGGATCGATCCGGCTCCCGGCGGCCTGGTGCGGGCTGCCCGGCCTGTTCGCGACGCCGGGTTCGGTAGCCGACGCGCCGATGGGCGAGCAGTGGACGGGCTTCGTGTCGCAGGGCGGCCTGACGCGCTCGGTCGCCGACGCGGCGCTGCTCTACGACCTGCTGTTCAAGCAGCCGCGTGGGTTTGCCGCCGCGATCACCGAGCCGCCGGCGCCGCTGCGCATCGCGACGAGCCTCGACCGCGCCCTCGACCAGCCGCTGCCACAGGGCGGCAAGATCGAGCCGGCGTGGTCGCGCGCCGTCGATCTGACCGCGTCGCTGCTCAGCGAGCTGGGCCACACGCTCGGCGCCGTGAAGATGGACTTCGGGCAGACCCACAACAAGTTCTCCGTGCGCTACTCGGTGTCGGCCGCGCGCGACATCGCCGCGCTCGACGACCCCTCCGCCATCGAGCCGGTCACCCGTGGCGCCGCCCGGCCGGCCAAGGTGCTGCGCCGGTTGATGCCGTGGGCGATGAACACCTCCAAGGACATCGCGAAGATCGAGCGGTCGCTCGACGGCTACGACCTGCTGCTCACGCCCGCCGCGCCGTGTTCGGCCCCGCCGGTGGGCGAGAAGCACGGCCCGATCAGCGAGCTGACGGTCCTCGCGGCCGCGCGCCGCACGGCCTTCACCTATCCCTGGAACCTGCACGGCTGGCCGGGCATCTCGGTCCCGGCCGGCGTGGACGCCGACGGACTGCCGGTCGCCGTCCTCCTCGTCGGGCGCCCCGGCAGCGAGGACGTGCTGCTGCGGGTGGCGGCGCAGCTCGAAGAGGCCCGGCCGTGGGCGCTCGGAAAGGCCCCGGCATGAGCGCGGCCGAAGGCGGCGGCGCACGCTCGCCCGCGTTCGACCTCTCGGCGCTGGCCGGGCACCCGTCGATCGAGAGCGTGCTGCTCGAGGTCGCGCGCGATGCCGCCGAGGCTGGCGCGAAGGTGCTGCTGAAGTACTTCGGGAAGCTGTCGGACGCGAGCGAGACGAAGTCGACGGGCACCGACATGGTGTCTGAGGCCGACCTCGGCTCCGAGGCCGCGATCCGCGCGGTGCTCGCCGAGCGGCGTCCCGAAGACCTCGTGCTCGGTGAAGAGGGCGGCCTCGCGCGGGCAGATGGCACGGCCGTCGCCGGGAACGACGCCGGCGAGGGCAGCGGCGAGGTCTACGGCCAGAGCGCGGTGCTCGCCGCGCGCGACGCCGCGGCTGACGCCTACGTGTGGATCTGCGACCCGCTCGACGGCACCACGAACTTCCTCTTCGGCCTGCGCGCGTGGTGCGTGTCCGTGGCCGTGCGCGACGCCGACGGTGTCGTCGCAGGCGTCGTCGCCGATCCCCTGGCCAAGGAGCTGTGGGTCGCGGCGCGCGGAGGGCTCGCGTTCCTCGTCGACCGGCACGGCGCGGTGAACCCGCTGCCGGATGCGTCGGCACGGCCTGCCGAGCTGGGGACGGCCCTGATCGGCACCGGCTACGCCTACGCGCCGGCGGTGCGCAAGCACCAGTCGCAGGTGATCGCGGGCTACATCGACCAGGTCCGCGACATCCGCCGCACCGGCGCCGCGGCCCTCGATCTCGTCTGGACGGCCGCGGGCCGCCTCGACGCCTACTACGAGCGCACTGTGCGCCCGTGGGACGTCGCGGCGGGTGCGCTGCTGTGCGAGCAGGTCGGCCTCGACGTGCGGTACCTGCCGTCGGTGCCGGGCGCGGGCGCGTCTGGCGAGGACATCCCCGACGGCGTGATCGTGACGCCTCCGGCGCTCACCGGCGCGCTGTGGCCGCTCGTGGCGGCTGGGGCTGAGCCGGTCGATGGCCCCGTGATCGATCTGGTGGGTTGAGGAATGAGCACTGCAGACGTCACCCCGCCCGCAGCCGCTAGCGGTGCGGCCGGTCCGGTCGACCCGCAAGCCGTGGTCGTGAGCTTCCTCACCGCGATCCAGGACGGCGAGCTGGAGTACGCCGCGTCGCTGCTGGCCGAGGACGCGCAGTGGATCAACGTGTCGCTGCCGACGCTCCGCGGCCGTGCCCGCATCGCGTGGCTCAGCCAGCTCCTCATGGGGCGCCTCGGTGTCGGCTTCCGGGTGCACCTCCACGCGGTCGCGTCCGACGGCAACGTCGTGCTCACGGAGCGAGACGACGCGCTCGTGTACGGCCGGGTCGAGCAGCGCTTCTGGGTGTGGGGACGCTTTGAGGTCGAAGACGGCCTGATCACGGTCTGGCGCGACTCCTTCGACTGGCGCGACTACATCGTCGGGTTCCTGCGCGGCGTGGCCGGCGCGGTCGTCCCGCGCCTCAACCGGCCCTGGCCCGGTCGCCGCTGACGCGGGGTCGGGCCGACGCGGCGTTGCCGCTGGTGGGCGCTGCGCCGTCGACGGGTTCCTGCCCGCCGCTGCGGGTGTCCCCGGTTCCAGGCAGAAGTTCTTAATTCTGCGCCCAGCGGCGCGCGGCTACAGGGGCGTTCATTTAGCCTGGCGCGGATGCTGCATTCGTCGTTGTTGAACTCGCGTTCGGGGTTCGGTGCCGGACTCCGGTAGGCCGACACGAGGAGTCCGCTCTGGCGGCAGGAGCGCGCGAGTCCGGCAGGCAGTGCTCGACGCCACGGTCCAGGAGCTGCTCGAGGTCGGTCACGACGAAGTCTCCGTCGCACGGGTCGCTGACGCCGCCGGGGTCGCCCGCAGCACGGTCGACCGGCGGTGGCCGACGCGTGGCGCGCTGCTCGCCGACGCGGTCGAGAAGATGACCGACGACGCGCGCGCAGCGATGGCGGTGCCCGACCTCGGGTCGGCGGCCGCTGAGCTCCGGATGCTCGTCGGGACGATCGCGCAGGCGCTGGCCGAGCGCAAACTGCAGGCGTCGCTGCACGCGATGATCGCGGTGTCGGGCGCTGAGATGAGCCGCATCCGCGAGCAGCACTGGGCGCGGCGCGAGCGGGTGCTGCGCGACGTCGTCGGCCGGGCGGTCGAGCGCGGCGAGATCGATCCGGCAGTCGATCCGCTGCACGTCGGCGAGATGCTCACGGCTCCGATCTGGATGCGCACCTTCGCCACCGGCCAGCCCGTCGACGACGCCCTGTTGGACCGCGTCGTGGGTGACACGATGCGCGCGTTTGCCCCGCCCGGCAAACGGTAATCCGGATTAAGGCGAGAAACGTCGCCTTTATGCAGTAGCGTGCCGGTCCGTGTCGACGTGGTCCGCAGCGCGCAGCGAACATGCCCGCCGCCGGCTGATCGACGCCGCCGGCGACGTCATCGCCGAGCAGGGCTGGCCGTCGGCGTCGGTGCACTACATCGGCGAGCGTGCGGCGCTGAGCCGCGGCGCCGTCAACTACCACTTCGGCACGCGCGAGCAACTGCTCGAAGCGGTCCTCGCCGATCTGGTCGAGCGCTGGCAGTCTGAGTGGCGCGATGGCGTCGCGGCGGAAGGCGGCGAGGGGCTGGCTGCCGAGGCTGACGGAGCGGGCCAGGCCCTCGGCGCCGTGCTCGACCACTACTGGGCCGTCGTCGCCGGCGACCCGCGTGGAGCCCGCCTCGCGACGATGCTGCTCTACGAGAGCCTCGGCCCGAGTCCGCAGATCACCGAGCAGGCGCGCCTCGCGCGCCGCGCGCTCGTCGACGCGGTCGCGGCGCAGCTGCAGCAGCTCAAAGCCCTCGGCGAGATCGACGCCGACGCCGACTGCCGTGCTGCGGCGTCGCTGCTCGTCGGTACCACCGCAGGGCTCGCCGCCGACGCCGGCTTCGGCTCTGCAGCCGCCGGCGGCTACGAGGAGCTGCGCACCGCGCTGCTGGCGCGCCTCGCGGCCTGATCCCGCAGGCGGGCCTGCTTTCGCGCGCGCAGAGGCGTCCGCTGCCGTGGACTAGGTTGCGTCCATGGCGCCACTCACGGCGGAGCAACTCGAGCGGCTCAAGGCAAGCTGGCGGCGAGCCGGGGCGCCGATCGTCGATCACCTCGAGCCTGGCCTGACCCGCGACGCGATCGATGCGGCGTTCGCCCCGTACGAGGACCTCGAACCACCTGAAGAGCTCTACACCTGGTGGGGCTGGCACAACGGAGCGGCCGGGCACATGCTCGGCGGAGACCGCGAGTTCTTGTCGCTTGAGGCAGCTCTGGCGTTCTACGAAGACATCCAGCCTGGCGTGCCGTCAGTCCTGTTGCCGGTGACGACGGACAGGCCGTGGTTCCACATCGAGTGTCTCCAGTACTCGTCCCAAACCGGGCGCATCGTCGGATTCGATGTCGGCGAGCCCCTCGAGATCTGGCTCCCTTCGCTGGGCGAACTGGTCGAAACGTGGATCGGCTTCATCGAGCAGGGAATCTGGAAGTACGACGCCACTTCCTATTTCCAGCCCGTGGCGATGGACGATCTACCTCGGGGCCACCCTGCGTTCAACGTCGGTTGACGCGCAGCGTCTACGGGAGGTCGGCGAGGCGACGCTCGTACTTCGCGGCGTGTCTGCGTGCCACAGCGGTCTTCTCCTCCGCCAGAACCTGAAGTGGATCCGCCTTCGCGCAGTTCTGCGTCGGTGAGCCAGTCTTGCCGGTGCAGCTCGGCGACGGCTGTTTCTAGCTCATCGTTAGGTGCGTAACGCGCCGCACGAGCCACTGGGGCGGGAACGGCTCAGGCAGGAGAAGAACTCATCGTGAAAGCTGCGACCCCGATGGCTCGCCCGGCCCATTCGGACGCCGCATTTGCCACAGAAGATGCTTCCCGCGAGATAGTGCGGGCGTACTTCGCGCAAGCTTTGCCGCCATCTTCCTCGGACGGCGGGTAGTTGCAGCGCGCCAACTGTCGGTCCGGCTGTGCTCGCCGTGCCATTACTGGACACTTACTTCTTCGTGGACCGACGAGATCCAAATGTGGAGGCGCTGTTTCGAGAGCATGCAGGAGCAGTCCTGGCGTATGCGCGTCGACGGATCGACCCTGCATCGGCGGACGAGGTGGTTGGGGACGTCTTCGTCGTGGCGCTGCGGCGCCCGGAGGAAATCCCCGACGATCCTCGCTGTGGTTGCTCGGCGTGGCTCGTCGCGTTCTATCGAACCACCGACGGTTCGCGGCCCGGCAGGCTGCTCTCTACATCAAGCTCGCCGAAGACGCACGCACCGGGGTGCAAGGCGGCAGCGCATCGGACGGCACAGTGCTCACGGCTCTCGCGAGTTTGAAAGAGCAGGACCGAGAGGTCTTGCTGCTCGTCGGCTGGGATGGCCTTTCGCCTGCCGAAGGGGCGGCGGTCGTCGGCGTCTCCGCCTCCGCGATTTCAACGCGGCTTAACCGCGCGCGAACTCGGTTCGCGCGGGCGCTCGATCCGGCAGCGGAAGAGCGCACTCATCACCGTCACGTCGCCGCGGGCGAAGGAGCATGATGTCAATGGATCCCTGGGACCGATTCGAGGCGGCAAATCCGGTGCCGCAACCGCTTCCGACACCGTCTTTCGCGGTTGTGGAACAACGGCTGGCGGTGCGCTCAAGTCGGACGGCACGAGCGCGGTTGTGGGCGGGGCACCATCTCGTCCTCACCAGCCTGGGCGTGCTAGCCCTGGGCGGTACCGCCACAGCTGGTGTGGTGGCGCTGAATGAGCCTCGGCAGAAAGAGGCGACGGTAGTTGACTTCGACGTGGACAACTCTGCCGCCACTGCCAACCTCGTGAGCATTCCGCTGCCACCGGAGGTCGGCGACGCGAGTGGCACGGCGATCTCTCCCGATGAGAACATGCTGCGGGTTCCGGAGCGGCAGTTGCGGCTTGATCCGGAGCTTGGCAGCGCTGCGTCGGGGGTCGAAGTGGCTCGCGCAGTCGAGCGCCGCCCCGAGCAAGCCGCGACTGCCACAACTGGCTCAGGCTCGGTCCGAGTGAACTACCAAGCTGAGCTCGTCTACAAGGGCGACACGTACCTAGTTGAGGTGTTCCAGCCGTCGCGCGAAGATGCAGCTCGAGGCATCGAGGGTCCTGGAGACCGTGTTCAAGTCGATGGTGTTACGGCCTACGTCGCGCATTCGGGGCCTGGCGAGTCATGGGCAACGACCTTCGCCGACGACGGACTCTTCGTTTCGGTCAGCAGTAAGACACCTTCTGAAGCGCGCCTCGCAGTTGCCCGAGCGCTCGGTTGGGTGCGCTAGGGAAACGGCTAACGGGCGGGTTGTCAGGTCAGGCAACCCGCCCGATTCGGACCGCTAGTCGATCAGGCCGATCGAGCGCGCGATCGCGAGGCGCGCCGGCAGGTCGAGGAAAAGGAAGGCAGTCGTGCGTAGCTTGGGCTTGTCGGCATCGTCCCGGTAAGCATCCAGCGCGTTCTTGTCGAGTGGCTGATGGGGCAGCAGGTCCATGTCGCGCGACGATACGGACTGGCGGCGGTCGCGACCAGGGGCGGCTGTCGACCGGCGGTGACGAGAGCGACGGCCTGGCCTATGTGGTCAAGGGGTTCCCGATCGACCGGATCTCGGCGACCACGTTTCCGGTCCGCTCGCAATCCGTTGCCGTCTGTAGGGGCGGTCTTATGTGTTGATAGAGGCCGTGGGGAGTGGCTTGGTGTTCGCGTCGCCTGACGGTTTTCGCTGCGGGCTCTGCCTAGCTGTCTGCGTGGTCCGATTCCAAATCAACGTTGCCGCGATTTGGGCGCCGTCCGAGATCTGCATGCGCGGGACTCCGGCGCAAGGAAAACGGGGCGGGGTGCGACAGCTGGTCGTGCCACTTCGGCGTTGATCCGACGATCCGGCCCCGCGAGGTACCCCGTAGGTAGGAACTCGGGGTGGGAACGGAACGAAATCGACCCGCCAAGCTTGGGGGCTCGACGGGTCGGAAAGTGCTGATTAGCAGGCTATACGGCGGGGGGGACTCGAACCCCCACGGTGTCACCACCGGCGGATTTTGAGTCCGCTGCGTCTACCATTTCGCCACCGCCGCTCGGTGGGCGCCCGATGTTACGCGCCGCCGCCGCGGAGCGTCGCCGCGCAGCGAACTTCCGTGGATCGCGGTCGCTAGACGACCGCAGATGACGGGAGTTCGGGCGCGCTCAGCCCGTCGTGTTCGCCACGAGCACCGAACATTCGGCGCGGTGGCTGATCTTGTCGGGGATCGGCGCGAGGATGAAGCGCTTGGCGCTCTTCATGCCGAGGTTGCCGACGATGATGAGGTCGGCGCCGAGCTCCTTGGCGGTGTCGATCACGACATCGACCGGGTCGCCGGGCCGCGCGTAGGTCTCGACGTCGAGGCCGGCCTTGCGGACGTCGTCTGCGGCCTGCGACAGCGCGGTCTCCAGACGCTGCTGGTCCTTGCTCGACTCGTAGGCGCCGACGAGGCGCAGCTCGGCGCCGATGGTCGAGGCCAGTTCGACGCCTTTGGCGATGGCCTGGGCGGCGGTCGGGGAGCCGTCGGTCGCGACGACGATCGACGTGAAGATGGGCGCGGACATCGGCCGACCCTACCGGCGCCGCCGGCCGCCGCGTCGCGAACCTGGCTCGCCTCCCGCCGCGGCGCGCATAGACTCGCGGGTATGAGCGAAGTCCAGACCGCCGCACCGACGTTGAGCCCGCCGCTGAGCCTCACGCCGCCGTCCGCGGTGCCGGTCGTGCAGGAGTCGCAGGCCGAAGGCATGCTGCCGGTCGCGCCGGAGCGGCAGGCTGAGCTCAAGACGACCGCCGACGCGTGGGTCGCCGAGCTCGAGCAGCTCACGCCCAACAGCCCCGAGCTGAGCAAGAAGATCGACGAGATCGGGCAGGTCGGCGCAGCCGAGCTGGCGTCGTCGTCGAACGTCACCAACCGCATGCTGGAGCGTCCCGCTTCGGCGCTCGCGGGTTCGTCGGGCAAGTCCGACGTCGGCGCCCAGGCCAAGACCGCCAAGACGCTCAACGAGCTGCGCCAGACGGTCGTCGAGCTCACGCCGAACCGCGCCGACCTCGAAGGCAAGCCGGTCCGCAAGATCCTCGGGTTCATCCCGGGCGGCAACAAGATCCAGGCCTACTTCGACCGCTACAAGTCTGCCCAGAGCCAGCTCGACGACATCACCAAGGCGCTGGCTTCCAGCCAGGACGAGCTCCGCAAGGACAACGCCGCGATCGAGCAGGAGCGCGCGAACCTCTGGAAGCTGATGGGCGACCTCACCGAGTACGCGATCCTGCTCGGCCAGCTCGACGGCGCGCTCGACGCTCGCCTCGCGCAGCTCGATGTGAGCGACCCCGAGCGCGCGAAGACCTTCCGCGCCGACGTGCAGTTCGCCGTCCGCCAGCGCCGCCAGGATCTGCTCACGCAGCTGGCGGTCGCGGCGCAGGGCTACCTGGCGATGGACATGGTCAAGCAGAACAACGTCGAGCTGATCAAGGGCGTCGAGCGCGCCCGCACCACTACGCTGTCGGCGCTGCGCACCGCGGTGATCGTCGCCGAGGCGCTGACCAACCAGAAGCTCGTCCTCAACCAGATCCAGGCGCTGAACACGACGACGTCTGACGTGATCGCGAACAACGCCGCGATGCTGCGCAGCCAGTCGGCGGCGATCCAGCAGCAGGCGGCGACCTCGACGATCGACATCCAGAAGCTCGAGCAGGCGTTCAACGACGTCTTCGCCACGATGGACTCGATCGACACGTTCCGCGGCGAGGCCGTCAAGTCGATGCAGACGACGGTCACGGCGCTCGAAGGCCAGCTCGCGAAGGCCGCGCCGTACCTGGAGCGCTCGAACGCGACCGACAACAACGGCTGAACGCAGGAGTAGAGCGCCCACCGCATGTGGAACCCGTTCTCCAAAGGCAACCGCGACGAGGAGCGCGCCGCCGTGCCGCCGCCTGCGGCGGTGCAGGCGATCGTCAACCAGAAGCCGTTCGCTGAGCGCATGCAGCGCGAGCTGGAGAAGACCCGCCGCGAGGCGCGCCGCAACGGCAACCGCCTGCCCGTGGCTGCACTGCCGCAGCTTGGCAAGATCGAGGACGTGCTCCTGCCGCTCCTCGACCACCTGACCCGCAACCCGCCGAGCGTCGACGAGGAGATCGCCGTGCAAGGGATGGTCACCGACTACCTGCCGACGACGCTGAACGCGTACACGGGGCTCAACCCGCAGTTCGCGCAGACGCCCCGCGCCGACGGCCGGACGCCCGGCGACGACCTGCTCGAGCAGCTCGTCACGCTCGAGCTGGCCGTCCACGAGCTCAGCCGCGCGGTGTACTCGCACGACGCCGAGCAGCTGCAGACGCAGGGCCGCTTCCTGCGCGCGAAGTTCGAACAGTCCGACCTGGCCCTCTAAGCGATGCCGACTTCGATCAACCTCCAGCAGGGCGCCAACGCCAGTCTCAGCGAGCTCATGCCGGTCGTCGGCACGATCGTGGTCGGCTTCGGGTGGCGCCTGATCGAGAGCAACGGGCCGGTGACCGAGCTGGTGCCGTCGGCGATCATCTGCGACGCCTCGGGCAAGGCGATCTCGGACGAGCACTTCGTGTTCTTCAACCAGCTCGCGGCGCCCGACGGCGAGGTCAAGTACGTCGACGGCGGCGACGAGGAGCAGCTCGAGCTCGACCTCGCGTCGGTGCCCGACAACGTCGACAAGATCGCCTTCGTCGTCTACATCGACCCCGACCTGCGCAAGCCGGCGACCTACAGCTCGGTGCGCAGCGCGTACTTCCGGCTGACGGACCGCAGCGGGACCGAGCTCGTCCGCCACGACGTGGTGATCGCGTCCGGCAGCCAGTCGACCGCGCTGATCTTCGGCGAGGTCTACCGCCGCAAGGGCGAGTGGAAGGTCCGCGCGGTGGGGCAGGGTTATTCGACCGGGCTCAAGGGCGTGGCTGCCGACTTCGGCGTGGCGATCTAGATGGCGCTCGACCGGACGGCGTCGCGCGAGCACCTCACGTATCTGCGCCGCCGGCCCAAGGTGGGGGAGGCGCCGCGCCGCGCTGCGCCTGAGCCCGCTGCGCCGAGCGGGCCGTCGCTCTCGCTCGGCCGCGCGCCGAAGGCCCCGGTCGGCCCGGCCGTGCCGGCGGTCAAGCGCGTCCACGGGCGCGTCCTGCTCACCGCGGACAGCCCCACGGTCACCCTCGACCGGCGCCAGTCGGCGATCGGATCGCTCACCTTCGAGATCGCCGGCCACGGCACCGTCGCGGCGCTGTGGGAGCTGACCGACGGCACCGTCGGGCTCGTCGACGCCTCCGTCGGGACGTTCACCTCACCCGAGTACGGGCGCCGCCCGATCGTCGAGCTGACGCACCACCGGATCCTCGTCGGCCTGCGGCACGTGCATGAGCTGCGGCGGCTGCTGATCCTGATGGGCGGCTTCCGCGGCAACGACCCGCAGCGCCTGCTGATGACGCTGCACGACGACAGCACCGTGGAGTCGACGCACGTGAGCACGAGCGGGCCGGTGGTCGTGGCGCTGGCGCTCTACCAGGTGGATGGCGAGCTGGTGATCCGCCGCGAGGACTACGGCATCGACTCCGGCGAGAACGCCGGCCGCGACTACGGCATGCAGATCACGTGGCTGCCGCCCGTGCAGCGGCGCGGCTGAGCAGCGGCTGCCGCGAGGCGGCGAGCACAGGCCCGCCGCTCGGCCGCGAAGAGGTCCCGCCGCTAGGCCGTGGCGGCGACGTGCGCGCCGGCGTGCAGCTCGTCGCGCGGGACTTCGAGCTCGACCTGCCACTGCTGCTGAAACGCCTTCAGCGACACGACGACGTTCACGAGCTGCAGGACGACGAAGGCGAAGACGAGCACGCCGATGATCGACTCGTTCACGAGCGGGTCGTCGTAGCCGGTGCCGCCACGGTCGAACCAGCTCGGGATCGACACGGCGGCGAAGACGCCCGAGACGATGGCGGTGCCCGCGGCGATCGGCAGCACGCCGGAGCGCCACTGGCTGACGGCGTACGCGAAGTACGCGAAGAGCAGGCCGATCAGGAACTGCAGCGGGACGGCGCCGTACTGCACCTTCCACGACACGATCATCAGGAGGAACAGCAGCGCCGCACTGGCCGCCTCGATCACGATGACCGTCGCCCGGGTCCCCTTCGCCGCAGCGGACTCGCGGTTGGGATGGGTGATGACCACGTCGGGGCTGGGCTTGCGCACGGTCGGCATAGGTCGGCCATACTCTAGACCGCTGAGGCGGCGCGCATGCGCCCCGCCGTGCAGCCGCCCGGTGTGGCGGCCGTCACGGACCGGGCCGCGCCTCTCCGTCAGCCCTTGCGCGCGTGGTGAAATTGGTAGACACGCCAGGTTTAGGTCCTGGTGCCGGAAACGGTGTGGGGGTTCGAGTCCCTCCGCGCGCATCAGCGGTGAACACGAGTTCTCAGTTCGCCGGCTTCGCTGCGAGCGCCCGGATCGGCCTGCAACCGCAGGCGGTCAGGCGCCCGTGCGCGTCGGATGGAGTCGCCGCAGTTGAGCGGGGCTCACCCGCGTGCAACGCTGTAGGACCCCTGTGTGACGGCCATCACCGGCGCACGGCGGGCTCGCCGTAGTCCCCGAGCGAACCCCGAGTCCCACATGCACCTGGCACCCGATGCCGCCGCCACGCGTCCCCGCCGCCGTACGGCGAGGGCAGACTTCCACCGCAACCGCGAGCTGATCCTCGACGCCGCCGCCGAGGTGCTGGCCGTCGAGCAAGACCCGTCGCTGGTCACGATCGCCGAGGCGGCGGGCGTGTCGCGGGCGACCATCTACCGGCACTTCTCGGACCTCAGCGCGATCCGCGAAGCGCTCACCGAGGACGTCGCCGTGATCGTGCGCGGCCAGCTGCGCGACAACATCGGCGCGCTGGCCTCCGGGCGGGCGACGCTGCTCGGCACGTTCAGCAGCCTCGTGCGCAGCAGCCTGCCGCGCCGCACGCGCTACTCCGACGCCATGAGCCAGGAGGCCGTCCCCGACGCCGGCCTCATGAAGGTGCTGACGCCCGCCGTCGGCGCGCTGGTCCGCCACTCCCAGCGCCGCGGCGAGATCCGCGACGACCTCGACGCCCGCGTGGTCGCCGAGGCGATCATCGTCTCCGGCCTCTACGCCGCCCGGCGCGTGCACCGCGATGGCCGGCCCGTCGACGAGTCCGCGCGCGTGTTCGAAGCCCTGGTGCGCGGATTCGAGCGGGCGCCCGGGCCCATCGTCGCCGACTGACTCACCCCCGGCGGGACTCCACGGGCGACCGCCGAAAGCTCCGCCCGCGCGGCTTCGGGCGCGCAGGGCTACGAGCTGCCGACCAGGCCGGCCACCGCGTCGCGCAGGGCCGCGAGCTCGAACGGCTTGGCGAGATGGCCGTCGGCGCCGAGGCTGACGCCCCACCCATCGGTGTACGCCTCAGCGACGCCGGAGACGAGCAGCACCTTGACCTCGGCGAGCGACGCTTCGCCGCGGATGTGGTCCAGCACGCCGAGTCCGCCGCCCTGGCCAGGCACGTTCACATCCAGGATCACCAGCGCTGGCGTTTTCTCGTGCATCGACGCAACAGCAGACGGAGCATCGCCGGAATATCGGAATTCATAGTCCCGGCCAGCGAGGATCGTCGCGATCAACCGGCGGATCGCGTCGTCGTCATCGACGATGAGAATGGTAGGTAGCTGGCTCATCACCTGTTTCCGTGGCATAAACAGGCTACCTTTGTGCCGATGGCGAGGTTGGGTCTGCCTGATTTCCGAGTGCTGTTCGAATCGGCGTCGGCGCTTTTTCTGGTGCTCGATCCGGAGCTCAGGATCGTCGCTGTCAGCGACGCGTACGCCGCCGCGACGTTGACCAAGCGCGAGGAGATCGTCGGCCGAGGCATCTTCGACGTCTTCCCCGACAACCCGGATGACGATGGCGCGACCGGCGTCGACAACCTGTCCGCATCACTCGCTCGGGTCGTCCGCACCCGCGTGGCTGACACGATGGCGGTGCAGAAGTACGACATCCCGGTTCCTGGTACGGACGGCGAGTGGGAAGAGCGCTACTGGAGTCCGGCGAATACACCGATCGTCGATGAATTCGGCCGACTGCTCTACATCGTCCACCGCGCGGAAGACGTGACGGAGTTCGTGCGGCTCGAGCGGCAGGGCGGCGAGCAGGAAGCTGAGATCCTCCGGCGCTCCGACGAGCTTCGAATCGTCAACGACGAGCTGCGCGCCGCGAGCGAGGCCAAGAACGTCTTCCTCTCGCGGATGAGCCACGAGCTGCGCACGCCGCTCGCCGCGATTCTCGGCTTCAGCGAGCTGCTCACGCTGTCGGACCTCGACGAGGAGCGTCACGACTGGGCGTCGGTGATCCACCGGGCAGGCCGCCACCTGCTCGACCTCGTGAACGAGGTGCTCGACATCTCGCGGATCGAATCCGGCGACCTCGCGATCTCGCTTGAAGCGATCGCTTTGGAACCCCTTCTCGCCGGTGCTTATGAGCTCGTCGCGCCGCTCGCGCGCGGCCGGGGCGTGACGCTGCATGCGCCCGAAGTCGCCCTCAGCAGCGGGTATCTGATCGCCGACGCGCAGCGGCTCAAGCAGGTGCTGGTCAACCTGCTCTCCAATGCCGTCAAGTACAACCGCGACGCGGGCGAGGTCCGCGTGTCGGTGGTGCCGGTCGCGCCGGACCGCGTGCGCATCGACGTGACCGACACCGGTCCCGGTATCGACGCTGCGCTGCTGCCAAAGCTGTTCGTGCCGTTCGAGCGCCTCGGAGCCGCGACGTCGGGTGTCGAGGGGACCGGCCTGGGCCTGGCGCTCTCCCGCACCCTCGTCGAAAACATGGGCGGGACCCTCAACGCCGCCAGCGTCGTCGGCGAGGGGACGACCTTCTCGATCGACCTGCGCCGCGGCGAGCCCGTCGCGCTCGACGACGTCATCGAAGCCGACCACGCCCTGCTCGACCCGCAGGAGTACGACGGCCCGCGCAGCCTGCTGTACATCGAGGACACCGTCGCGAACGTGCGGCTGATCGAGGAGATCCTCCGAGCGCGGCCGAGCGTGAAGGTGCTGCCGGCGATGCTCGCGTCGCTCGGCCTCGACCTCGCCCTCGAGCACCAGCCGGACATGATCCTGCTCGACCTGCACCTGCCGGATCTCGACGGCGACCAGGTGCTCGACCAGCTCAAGGCCGACGAGCGCACGGCGCATATCCCGGTCGTGATCCTGAGCGCCGACGCCACTGCCCGCCAAGCGGAGCCGCTGAAGGCCGCGGGCGCCCTCGACTACCTCACGAAACCGATCGGCGTCCGCGACCTGCTGATGCTCGTCGACGGTATCCTCGGCGCCTGAACGCACGGGCAGCGGTGGGCAGCCGCGGCGGCGCGGGAGGGCGAAGCAGCCTCCCGATGCGCCGGACCAGGCGAAATCCGGCGCCTAGCCGCCCGAAATAGGGCGCGCACCCCTTCAGTCTGAGGCGCTGATGGTCGAGCCTGTGGGGGTATGGAGACCTCTCCCGCGATGCCGGCTGCCACGGCCGATCTCGTCGAGCAGATCGCCTCGGCCCAGCACTCCGTCGTGCGGAGCTGGTTCTTCGATCCCGCAGCTGACCGGCTCGACGGGCCTGAGGCTTCGGAGCCGCCGCGTCTGACGCCGTGGCTTGAGGCCACCGCTGACCCGAACTGGCTGCATACCCGCCGGCCGCTCGTCGACGTCGCGAACACCTGGTGGGAGGACCTGCCCGCCGATTGGCGCCAGCGGTTCCGCGCGCTGGCGAGCGTCGCCGCCGACGCGATCGTGGGGGAGACCGCTGCGGGCCGCGGCGCTGCGGAGCTCGACGCCGACCGCGTCTTCGTCCAGGCGACCGCGGCGCGGCTCGGCGCCGACTGGCTCCGCGCGCCTCGCGTGCACCCGCTCTGCCGCACGGGCGGTGTCGACGGCCCCGGCGAGACGCTGGTCCGCGCGGCCGTGCGCACGTACGTCGGCTGGCTTGGGGGCAGCCGGCGCCTCGGCGCGATCCCGGCCTTCCCGGCGCCTGATCCGCAGCCGGACCACACGATCCCGCCGGGCAGCGACGGCCCCGAGGACCGCAAGCACGTGTCGTTCCGCCTGATGGGGCGCCGCCTCGACCCCGACCGCCTGACTGAGCTGACGGGCCTGCGGCCCCGCCACGCCCACCGCTACGGGCAGCTGAACCTGAGCCGCACGACCGGCATCCTCTACAGCCCGTACGCCGGCGGGCTGTGGTCGGTCAGCACCGACGGCATCGTCGACGAGGTGACCGCGACGCTCGAGGACCACCTCCTGTGGCTGCTCGACCGTCTCGAGCCGCACGCCCACGAGATCCGCGATCTCGCGCTCGCCGACGACCTCACGGCCGACTTCTTCTGCGGCTACTTCCAAGGCCAGTGGAACTCGAGCTGGGGCATCCAGGCGCGCACCCTGGGCCGGATCGCGAAGCTCGGCGCCAGCCTCGGCTACGACTCGTACGCCAGCTGCGACGAATCGCTCGACGACCAGCTCTAGCCCGACGCGGCCCGATCGGCGCGCGAGCCGCGCTGGCCGCGTAGCGTCGGAGGCATGAGCTGGCGGCGCAGACATTGGGTGCTCGCCGGCGCCGCTGCCGCTGGCGCGGTGGCATTGACCGCCGGGTTCGTCGTGACGCACGACCCGGCGCCGGGCGCGCTCGTGATCCGCGCGACGCTCGACGGGCAGGCCGCCGACCTCAAGAAGAAGCTCGCTGCCCACGATCCGGACGGGGTCGTCGAGCAGCTCGACCTCGCCTACGGGGCGCGTGCCGCGAACCGCCTCGACGTCTACCGCCCAGCGGGTGCCCGTGGCGAACTGCCCGCTGTCGTCTGGCTGCACGGCGGCGGCTGGGTCGCGGGAGACAAGGCCGATTGGGCCACCTACTACCGCCTGCTGGCCAACGCCGGCTTCGCGGTGGTCGCGGTCAACTACTCACGCGCTCCGGAGTCGGCGTACCCGGTGCCGGTGCGCGAAGCCAACGCCGCCCTCGGCTACGTGCGGCGCCACGCTCGGCGGCTCGGCGCGGACCCGGGCCGGCTGGTGCTCGCGGGCGACTCGGCCGGCGCGCAGCTCGCAGC
>JAEYAL010000309.1 GCA_023404805.1 Actinomycetes bacterium
CTGCGGGTAAGGGGTGGCCCCGGGGGTGGGCGCCTGCGCTGGCGCCGACGTTCGTGCCGCCGGCGTTCGCGCCGACGACCCACTGGCCGTTCTTCTGGGTGACCGACGCGCACGCCTTCCACTGGTAGAACCAAGCGCAGACGTTCCAGCCGCCGGTCGACAGCGCGACGACGGAGGTGCCGACGGCAGGCGTTGCAGCTGAAGCGGTGGCCGGTGCCGACGCGACGGCAGCGGAGGCCGTGATGGCCAGGGCCATCGCACGGATCTTGCGGGACATAGACGTTCCTCTCGAACGTGTTGACTCATCGAGAGCGAGACAGCGCTCTCTGGTCCCAGAACGGTCGGCGGCCACTTCTGGGACGGGGCCGCCGGGCTCCGGGAAATCGAACTTACCATGCCGCGGCGGCGCTGCAAGGGCGAGCGTTCAGGTACCGGCGGGGACCCCTGCGAGACCGGGTGAAACTGGGAAACGGTGCTTACCCGAGCGCGGCCTCGTTGTCGGCCCACGAAGGTACGCGCCGCCAAACACGACCGGTTCGACGGCCTCGCGGGTCAGGCCGCTGCGGCGCGCTCGGCGGCGGACCCCGCCAGCGCCGCGCGCTGCGCTGCTGTCACCACGACGCCGAGCATCATGAGCGCTGCGAAGACCGTCAGCGAGACGTCGGCGGCGAGCTCCTGCGTGAGCAGGCCGAGCCCGATCACGGGCACGGTCAGGCCGACGTAGCCCGCAAGGAAGACCCCAGCGAGCGCCTCGGCCCGCTGCGCGGGTGGCGCGACCGCGGCGACCGCGCCGAGCGCGCCCTTGAACAGCAGCCCCGCGCCTGCGCCGCCGACCGCGCCGCCGGTGAGGAAGACCGGCAGGCTCGGCAGCCAGACGGCGGCGATCAGCAGGGCGGGCCCGACGAGCATGAGCTTGATGCCGAGATCCGTGATCTCGCCGGGGCCGCGGCGGCCCGTGGCGACCTGGGCGCCCGCCGCGGCTGCGAACACGATGAACGCGGCGAAGCCAGCCAGCGCCCGTGAGTGGTGCCCGAGCGTCCCGCCGATGAACGCCGGGGCGAGGGAGTTGAACAGGCCCATCAGCGCGAAGGCGACGAACGCGCCGGTCGCCGAAGCGGCGAACACCGGCCGCGCGGAGTCGGGCACCGCCACACGCTGCGGCCGGTAGGCCGGCTTCGGGTCCGCAGGCTCGCGCGTCTCGGGGACGCTCAACACCGCGATGAGCGCGATGACGAGCGCCACGAGCATCACCGCGTACGGCGTCGTGAGCGGTCCGGCGACCCACTGCGCGAGGACGCCGCCGACCAGGGGGCCGAGGCCGATGCCGCCGAGGTTCGACGCGGTCGCCACCGTCTGCGCCCGCTGCGGCGACTCGCCTGGCCTGGCCGTCGCATGGAGCTCGGCGATCCACGCCGTCGCCGTGGCGGTCATGGCGCCGACGCCGAGGCCGTTGAGGAGCCGGCCCACCATCAGCCCCGCGAGGCTCTCCCAGGTGAGGAAGACGATCGCGCTGACGATGGTGAGGAGCACGGCGCGCACCATCCAGCTGCGGCGCCCGTCGCGGTCCGACAGGTGCCCGACGAGGAAGAGGCTCGCGACGACGCCGAGGGCGTACACGGCGAAGATCAACGTGATCGTGAGCGACGAGAAGCCGTCGCGCTGCTGGTAGAGGACGTAGAGCGGCGTGGGGATCGCGGAGAAGGCCATCACCACGAGGAACGCGTAGGCGACGGCCCAGAACCCAGCGCTGTGGCGAGAGGTGGCGGGCGAAGTCATAGGGATACGGTGCCGCGACCAGCCATCACGTGCAACGCAAATGAGCGCTAGCAGCCATCACGTTTCGCGATAGGCTCGGCCGTGTGAACCTGCGGCACCTGGAGACGTTCGTCGCGGTCGCGGATACCGCGAGCTTCTCGCGTGCCGCGGAGCGGCTGCACGTGGTGCAGTCGGCCGTTTCGGCCGGGATCCGCACGCTCGAAGCCGACCTCGGCGCGCCGCTGTTCACGCGCACTGCGCGAGGGGCGGCGCTTACCGACGCCGGGTCTGCGCTGCTGCCAGAGGCGCGCGCCACGCTGGCGGCGGCGGCCGCGGCGCGTGACGCCGTCGACGAAGTCCGCGGTGGCCTGCGCGGCACGGTCCGACTCGGGATCATGCAGTCGATGCGGCCGCCCGCGCCGAACCCGGCTCAGCTCATCGCCTCGTTCGGCGAGACGCATCCGCTGGTCGAGGTGGTCGTGGGGCACGGCGGCGGGTCGCTCGCGATGATCGAGCAGGTGGCGGCGGGCCGGCTCGACCTGGCGTTCGTCTCGGCCCAATCCCCGCAGCCCGGCGTCGACCTGACGCCGCTCTCGGTCCAGCAGGTGTCGGTGCTCTGCCCGGAGTCGCATCCGTTCGCGAGGCGCCGCTCGCTGACGCTCGCGGACGTCGCCGCTGAGCCCTGCGCCGACCTGCCGCTGCTGTGGGGGACGCGCACCGAGAACGACCGCGTGTTCGCTGCCGCTGGGTTGCGCCGCGAGATCGCCTACGAGATCAACGACACGTCGACGCTCGTCGAGTTCGTCCGTGCTGGGCTGGCGATCGCGCTGCTGCCGATGTCGCTGGTCGCCGATGAGCGCGGACTGGTCGCGGTGCCGCTGCGCGGGGCTGCGCTGGCGTTCCAGGTGTCGATCGCGGCGCCCGCCGACCGCCGTCTCGGGGCGAGCGCGCGAGCCCTGCACGAGCACATCCGGAACGGGGTTTCCGCTTTGGCCTAGGCTGACGCCGATGTCTGCTGCGCCTGCTCCCGCAACCGAGATCGCCGAACCTGACTCCGCCCGCTGGTGGACGCTGTTCGCGGTCTGTATCGCCACGCTGATGCTGCTGCTCGACGTGACCGTGGTCAACGTCGCGCTGCCCGACATCGCCGCCGACCTGGGCTCGAGCTTCTCGGATCTGCAATGGGTGATCGACGCCTACGCGCTGGGTCTCGCCGCGCTGCTGCTCACGTGGGGCGCGTTCGCCGACCAGATCGGCCGCAAGAAGGTGTTCGTGATCGGCCTCGTGGGCTTCACGGCGGCGTCGGTCCTATGCGCGGCATCGACATCGCCGCTGATGCTGAACGTCTCCCGGGCGCTGCAGGGCTTTGGAGCCGCGGCGATGTTCGCCACCTCCCTCGCGCTGCTCGCGTCGACCTTCCACGGCAAGGAGCGCGGCACCGCGATCGGCATCTGGGGGGCGACCACCGGCGCTGCGGTCGCCGTCGGACCGCTCGTCGGCGGGGTGCTCATCGAGATCGCCTCGTGGCACTGGATCTTCCTGGTCAACCTGCCGATCGGGATCCTCGCGCTGCTGATCACGCTGCGCAGCGTCGAGGAGTCGAAGAACCCGTTCTCCAAGGGCATCGACATCCCCGGCGCGTTCACGTTCTCGCTCGGCCTGTTCCTCGCGGTGTTCGCGCTCGTCCGCGGCAACGCCGAAGGCTGGGGGAGCGCGATCATCGTCGGCTCGTTCGTGGGCGCGGCGGTGCTGCTCGTGGCGTTCTTCTTCATCCAGCGCAGCAGCCCCAAGGCGATGTTCGACCTGACCCTGTTCCGCAACCGCTCGTTCGTCGGCGTCTCGCTCGCGGCGTTCGCGCTGTCGGCCGGGATGTTCGCCCTGTTCCTCTACATCACGCTGTGGTTCCAGAACGGGCTGGGCTTCACGCCGCTCGAGGCCGGCCTGCGGTTCCTGCCGCTGACGCTGCTGTCGTTCTTCGTCGCGCCGATCTCGGGCCGGCTGTCGGCGCGTGTGTCGCCGGGCCTGCTCATGGGCCTCGGGCTCACGTTCGTCGGCGTCGGCGTCCTGACGCTGCGTGCCGTCGACGGCAGCTCGGAGTGGACGGCGATGCTCCCGGGCTTCGTGCTCTGCGGCATCGGCATCGGCATGACCAACCCGCCGCTCGCCTCGACGGCGGTCAGCGTCGTCGACGTGCGACGGGCAGGCATGGCGTCCGGCATCAACTCGACGTTCCGCCAGGTCGGCGTCGCGGTCGGCACGGCGGCCTTTGGCGCCGGGATGGCGGCGCTCGTCGAGCGCCACACGCGCGAGCTCGTCAACAAGATCTCGAGTGCGGCAGGTGCCGCCCCGCCGGCGCGGCTGCCGGATGGCGAGGCGCTGACGCAGGGCGCGCGCCAGGTCGTCGACACGCTGCCCGGCGGACACCAGACCTACCTCGATGCGTACACGGCCTCGCTCGACACGGTCTTCCTCGTAGCGGCCGTGCTGGCGCTCGTGTCGGCCGCCGCCGTCGCGATGCTCGTGCGCTCGGCCGACATCGAAGCGGCGGCGGAGGTGTCAGCCGCGCAGATGGCGGAGATGGCCAAACAGGCCGGCGCCGCCGCGCCGGCCTGAGCGGGGCTGCGCCGCCAGCGCCCCTGCCTCGTCGGGAGCAGGAAGACTCGACGAGGTGAGCGTCCTTTCGTCGTCGCTATAGGAGCCAATAAAGGACGCTCACTGCTGGTGATGGCGGTCAGACGCGCCGGATCAGCGTGGCGGTGCCGAGGCCGCCGGCGGTGCACATCGTCGACAGGCCGTACTCGGTGCCGGACCGCTCGAGCTCGTGCACCAGCGTCGTGATCAGCCGCGCGCCAGACGATCCGAGGGGGTGGCCGAGCGCGAGCGCGCCGCCGTTCACGTTGACCTTCTCCCAGTCGGGCTGGAGCTCCTTGCCCCACGCCACGACGACGGACGCGAACGCCTCGTTGATCTCGACGCGGTCGATGTCGCCGATCGCCAGGCCGTTGCGGGCCAGGATCTGCTGCGTCGCGGGGATCGGGCCGGTCAGCATGATCACCGGATCGACCCCGGTGACGACGTGGTCGACGACCTCGGCGCGGATCGGCAGCCCGAGCCGCTCCGCCGTCTCGCGCGAGGCGAGCAGGACCGCGGCGGCGCCGTCAGAGATCTGCGACGACGTCCCGGCGGTGATGACGCCGTCCTCCTTGAAGGCCGGCTTCAGCTTCGCCAGGACCTCGAGCGTGGTGCCGGGCCGGATGCCCTGGTCGGCGTCCACGACCGTGCCGTCGGGCTTGGTGAACGCGGCGATCTCGCGGGCGAACCGGCCCTCGTCGACTGCCCGTGCGGCGTTGGCATGCGAACGGACGCCGAGCTCGTCGAGCTCAGTCCGGGTGAGGCCCCATCGCTCGGCGATCAGCTCGGCGCTGATGCCCTGCGACGTGATCGCGTAGCGGTCCAGCAGCTCCGGCGTCCACGGGTAGCCGCGCTCGGGGTCGCCGACGCCGACGCCCATCGGAATCCGTCCCATGTGCTCGACGCCTGCCGCGAGGACCAGGTCGTGGACGCCGGCCTTGATCTGCGCGGCGCCGAAGTGGACCGCCTGCTGCGACGAGCCGCACTGCAGGTCGATCGTCGTCGCCGGCACTTCGACCGGGAAGCCCGCCTGCAGCCAGGCGCTGCGGGCGACATTGTTCGACTGCTCGCCGATCTGCGTGACGACGCCGCTGATGACCTCGCCGACGTCGTCAGCCTTCACGCCCGCCTGGTCGAGCACGGCGCCGTAAACGTGCGCGAGCAGGTTGGCGGGGTGGACGTCGCTGAACACGCCGACGTCGCGCTTGCCACGGCCGATGGCCGTCCGGGTCGCGCCGACGATCACGACATCGCGGGGTGACTTGCTGGTGGTGCTGCTCATGGCTCGTGCGTCTCCTGGGACACAGGACCGGCTTTAACTACCGATCGGTAGCTATAAATATAGCGACCGTACGGTCGCCATCCGTGAGAGGGGTCTCAATCGGGGCGCGGGCTGGCCGCGACGGCTAGGTCGTTGGCGGCGGTGGGACTTGGCGGGCGGCGGGGCCGGCGGGCCGTTCGCACCGAGGGCGGTGCGCGATGCGGCGACTGGGCCGTTGGCGGCGGCGGGACTGCGTCGGCTACGGGGCCGGCGGGCCGTCCGCACCGAGGGCGGTGCGCGCTACGGCGACCACGCCGCTGCGGCGGCGGGACTTCGCCGGCGGCGGGGTCGGCGCCCCCGGCGCAACTCCCGTCATCTGAGGTTGTTGGACGACGCCGGACCTCGGGAGTTCGCCGCATGCGCTGCGGGGGCCGCGAACTCCCGTCATTCGAGGTCGTTGGACGACGCCAAACCTCGGAAGTCCGCCGCGTCCGCTGCGGGGGCCGCGAACTCCCGTCATTCGAGGTTGTTGGACGACGCCAAACCTCGGGAGTTCGCTGCGTCCGCTGCGGGGGCCGCGAACTCCCGTCATTCGAGGTTGTTGGACGACGCCAAAGCTCGGAAGTCTCCGCCACGCGGGGCAGTGCGTGCGCCGCGGCGCGCCGACCGCCGCACGCCCGGGCCTTCAAACACGACAGCGCCTGAGTGCCCGCTCCCACGCCGTTCTCAGAACCTCTGCCCCGGTATAGAGGGGCAGATGTTCCGAGAACCCGCCGAAACGCCGCCAACTTGAC
>JAEYAL010000335.1 GCA_023404805.1 Actinomycetes bacterium
CCGTAGGCGCGCACGCGGGCGAGGCCGCCGTCGGGGAAGGCGTTCATCCGCAGGTGCGTGAGCGCGCCGGCATCGGCGACCGGGAAGCGGTGCCGCGTGTCGGGCTGCACGGGCGTCTGCTCGAGGACGGTCACCCACTGGCCGGTGTCGCGCAGCTGCCCCTCGATCGAGCAGGCGCCCGGCGCGTTGCCGACGAAGTGCGACGTGTCGAGCTCGACGAGCCGCACGTGGCCGGAGCACGCGAGCTGGAACTCGACCCAGTCGTGGCCGCTATCCCGGCGGCGGGCCGTCTCCCAGCCCTCGCCCATGGTGCGGGCGGGACCCGGGAGGATCAGGTTGGTGGCCGACGAGTAGAAGGCGTTGGACGACGCGGTGACGAGGCCGCCGTGCTCCAGCGCGATGAGGTCGAACGGGCCGGCATCGACGATGCGGGGATCGAGCACCGGCGTGCCATGGACGCGCAAACGGGCGACGCCGCCGTCGGGATAGATCCGCAGGCGCACATGGGTGACGAGCGCGCCGGCGATGGCGTCGTCGTCGTCCTCGAGGTCACCCACGAGGAAGCGGTTGTGGTGGTCGCCCCGCAGGTCGCTGCGGGCGACGAGCGTGCTCCACTGCGCGCCCCGCACAACGCCCGTGTTCGGATACCCCGCCAGCGCACAGCCTTCGACCGACGCCTCGGGTGGGTAGTTGCCCGTGAAGTGGCTCGTGTCGATCGTGATCCCGTGGACGATGCCGGGCACGCCGAGGCGCACGATCGCTTCGTCGAAGCCGTCTTCGCGGCGCCGACGCGTCTCCCATCCGTCGTAGACCTGGCCGCGGGTGCCGAAGGTCTTCGGGGTGAAGACCGACTCGTGGGCCTCGATGAGGTTGTCGCGGCTCGCGAAGAGCTCGTCGTTGGCCCACGGCACCGAGCCGCCCAGGGGCTTGCTGGCGAGGTCGGGGAGGGTTTCGAACGGGTCGGTCACGGGGTTGGTACTTCCTGGCGCTCGGCAGCAGGCTGCTCCTCGACGGCGCGCCGCAGACCGGTCGGTGCGGCGACCGCCCGTGGGATCGGTCCCGGATCCGCGAGTTCGGCGGGGCGCATGAGCCATTGGCCGTGGGGGTTTTCGGGGTTCACCGGACTCCCGCGCAGCCAGGTCTGGCGCACGACGCCGCGGAGGCGCCGGCCCTCGTAGGGCGTCTGCGGGTGGCGGTGGAGGAGGGTGGCGCCTTGCACGGTCTGCGAGGCGTCCGGGTCGAACGCGACGAGGTCGGCGTCGGCGCCGACCTGCAGGCGTCCCTTCTGGGGGAGGCCGATGAGGTCGGCCGGCGCGGCGCTCATCCAGTGGACGACCTGCGCGAGAGGGATCCGGCGGCGCTGCGCTGCCGTCCACACGACCGACAGCGAAAGCTGGATCGAGGCGATGCCGCCCCAGCCGGTCCCGAGGTCGCCGGTGTTCTTCAGCGGCCACGGCGCGGGCGAGTGGTCCGACACGATCAGCGATAGGACTCCGTCGTGCAGGCCTTGCCAAAGCGCGTCCTGGTGGTGCTGCTCGCGGATCGGCGGGAAGCACTTCAGGGTCGGGTCTGCGTCGGGGACGATCTCGGCGCTGAGCAGCAGATAGTGGGGGCAGGTCTCGCCCGTCATGGTGAGCCCGGCGGCCTGGGCCGCGGCGATCGCGTCGACGCCCTCGGCGCTGGTCACGTGGACGACGTGCACGTGCCCGCCGGGGATCCCGTCCATCAGGCGCGCGAGCCGCTCGATCGCTTTGACCTCACACGCAGCGGGCCGCGACGCGAGCAGCTTCGCGTAGGAGTTCGTCGCGATCGCCTGCGGGGCGGCGGCGGCCTCTTCGGCGTCCTCGGCGTGCACGAGCAGCGGCACGCCGGCGTTCGCCGTGGCGGCCATCGCCATCCGCAGCCCGTCGTCGTCGAGCAGCGCGGGGAACTCGATCACGCCGGAGTCGACCATGAAGGCCTTCAGCCCCCACACGCCGGCCGAGAGCAGATCCGGGAGCTCGTCGATCCGTCCCCCGACCGCGCCACCCCACATCGTGACATCGATTGCAGGGACCGGGCAGGAATCGACTTTTGCCCGCACCGCCTCCGGCGTCACCGTCGCCGGGATGCAGTTCAGCGGCATGTCGCAGACCGTCCCGATACCGCCCGCCGCAGCAGCCGCGGTGAGCGTTTCCAGGCCCTCCCAGTGGGTGCGGCCGGGCTGGTTGGCGTGCACATGCGAGTCGACCAACGCCGGGATCAGAACCTCGTTGGGCGGCAGGTGATCCACCGTTTTCGCCCGTGGCAGTGGACCCTGAGGGTCGAGAACGGCAACGATCTTGCCGCCGGTCACAGCGATCGCCGCGGGCCGCTCAACGGCGCCGGCCGGCGTGCCGTCACCCGGCAGGACCACGCGGTCGGCGACCACGAGGAGGTCGACGGTGGCGAGCAGATCGAGCTGGTCGGCGAGGTCGGTCACGGAAGGAGTGGGGCTCGGAAGACGCGGTGAGGCCGCGGAGATGCGCACGGCTTACGCGAGTCTCCCATGCCTTGCGTTGCAATCGTTTGTACCGACGGCCGGGGATCGGGGCGGCGGGTTAGACATAGCGGCACCATCAGGGACACGGGCGTCAGCCGCGCGCGGCTACGGCCGAGAGGTCGATCTCGAGGCCGACGCCCTCCGCTTCGGCGAGATCGAGCAGCAGGCTGGCCGCGGCCATGTCCTGGATGGCGAGGCCGACCGAGTTGAACAGCGTGATCTGGTCAGGGCTCGTCCGGCCCGGCCGCAAGCCAGCGACCACCTGGCCGAGGTCGCCGTGGACGTGGCCGGCGTCGATCACGCCCTCGGCGATCGCGGAGAGCAGTTCGCCGGAGCGGGCGACGGACGTTTCGAGGTCGTCGACGACGACGAGGCTCCGCGCGATCCCCGTGCTGTCGACTTCGCGGTGGTCGGCGAGCGGCGGTGCCCCGACGGCGTTCACGTGCAGGCCAGGGCCGAACCACTCGCCGAGGATGTACGGCTCCCGCGCTGGCGTGAGCGTGCAGAGGACGTCAGCGGATCGGACGACGGCTTCGGCGGTCGGCAGAACCGTGATCGGCAGGCCGCAGCTGGCCTGGTCGTCAGCGAACGCCTCAGCCGTCTCCGGATTGCGGCTCCAGACGGTCACCTGCTCGAAGTCTCGCACTGCCATGAGGGCGCGGAGGTGCGAGCGGGCCTGGGCGCCAGCGCCGATGAGGCCCAAGGTCCCTACGGACTCCGGCGCGAGATGCCGCGTGGCGACTGCCGACGCCGCGGCCGTCCGGTAGGTCGTGATCTCGATGCCGTCGAGGAAGCCGCGGCAGCGGCCGGTCTCCGGGTCGATCACCGTGATCGTCGATTGCTGGGTCGGGAGGCCGCGCCCCGGGTTGTCGCGGATGTCGGTCAGCACTTTCACGCCCGCCACGCCCTGGCTGCCGATGGCGGCGGCCATCGGCAGCATCACCCCGACGCCATCGGTGAGGATCGTGGCTTCGTCGACGGCCTGCGCAGCAGCGCCGCGGGCCAGGGCGCCATGCGCAGCCTCGACCGCGGCGATGACCGGCTCCATCCGGATGAGCTGTTGGATGTCGGTGCGGGTGAGGATCAGCATGGGCTTGCCTTGTGCGGTGGGCGTGCACCGCACGCTCGGATGGAGGTTCGTGCGGGCGCTACGGTTCTGCTCGTGACCGCCCCAGATCGACCGGACACCCGCAGCGACGTCATCGCCGAGGCGCTGCGAGACGCGATCATCGATGGCCGACTGAAGCAGGGGGAGCGCCTCCGGGAGGACGCGGTCGCCAAGGAGCACGGGGTGTCGCGCGTGCCGGTCCGCGAGGCGCTGCGGCGGCTTGAGAGCGAAGGCTTCGTGACGCTCACCCCGCACAAGGGCGCGTCGGTCTCGCACACGCAGCGCAGCGCGACGATCGAGCTCATGCAGGTGCGCCGCGGGCTCGAGGTGCTCGCTGCGCGGCTCGCGGCTGAGCGGCGCGGCGGCGACTTCGCAGACGAGCTGATGGTCGCGGTCGAACAGGGCCAGGAGGCTGGCCGCGAGGGGCGGGTCGACGAGCTCCCCGCCCTGATCATGTCGTTCCACGACCTCGTCGCCCAGGCATCGGGCAACGAGCAGCTCGTGGTGATGCTGCGGCGGGTGCTCGACCGCATCAAGTGGGGCTTCGAGCTCGATATCGAGAAGCGGATCGACTCTGCCTGGCTCGACCACTCGATGATCGCGACGGCGATCCTTGGTGGCGCGCCGTTGCAGGCGGGGATGCTGATGGACGAGCACATCATCAAGGACGAGCTCCTGTACCGGCAGCGGATGGGCGAGATCGAGAACACTTTCCCAGGATCGTATACGAAAGCGGGCCCTCAAGGCGAGTGTTGCTGACAATTTCGCGGATCGACTAGCGCTCGGGCGTCATTTCGTATACAACTTAGGGCGACTCCTCCGATCCACCCGAAACAAACGCCTCATGGACACCCTCCAGATCTCCTCGACTGGCCGTGGCATCAACTACGTGCCCGAGTACCACGCCGACGCGACCGGCAAGTTCGCCGCCGTCGGCCTCGAGGTGATCGCCAAGCCCCAGGATCCGTGGGAGCTGGTGCTCTCCGATCTCGCCTCGGACGCGTCCGACGTGGTGCTCGGCGGCCTGTGGGTCCCGGCGCTCTACGCCGGCTCGGATCGCGAACTCACGGCGATCGGCCAGATCAACGCGCGGTTCCCCATGGCGATCGTCACGCGCGATCCCATCGCCGGCTTCACGTGGGCTGACCTCGCCGGGAAGACCGTCCTGGCGCCGGGCGTCGGCGGGACGGCGCCCTACGAGTTCACGGCGGGCGTGATCCGCGCGGCCGGCGGACTGCCCGCGGGCGTGCGGTTCATGCGCGACCTGTCGACGCCCATGATGTACGAGCTCTGGGGCAACGGGACGGGGGATGCGTTCATCGCCGACCCGCTCACGGCCCAGAAGATCGTCGCAGCGGGGACGGGCTCCATCTCGCTCCGCCTGGCCGAGGTCGGCGGCGTGATGCCGAACAGCGTGTATTACGTCAAGCGCAGCCGCATCCCTGAGCTGCGCGATCGGCTCGAGCGCTTCATCGGCGTGGTGGGCACCTCGATGCGCTCGCTCGACGCGGGCCACGACGTCGATGGCGCGGCCGCGACGGCCGAGCGCCTCATCCCGGGCGCTGCCCCGGCCGTCTTGCGCGCAGCGATCGACGACATGATCGCCACCGACGTCTGGTCCTCGAGCCGGATCGAGCGGTCCGCGAGCGAGAACTGGACCGCGATCCTCCATGAGGCCGGGCTGCTGCCGCAGCCGGTGAGCCATGAGCAGATCGTCGACGACTCGATCGTCGAGGCCGTCGAGCAGGCGCAGCAGGTTGCGTGAGCCGACCCTCACCTGGTCCGGCCGCCGAGCCGATGCCTGCGCAGCGGCGAGTCAGCCGACGTCGGCCGCGATCTCGCCTGTGATCTCAAGGTGCTCGTCCATGAGCTCCCGCGCCTGCTCGGCGTCGCGTGCGCTGATGGCCTCGAAGATCAGCCGGTGCGCCGCGAGCGATCTCGCTGGCTGGCCTTCCCGGCTGAGCGAGGCCTCCGCGATGCGCGTCGACGCGTCCTGCATCGAGCCGAGCAGCGCAGCGAGCACCTCGTTGCGAGCTGCCCGCAGTACCGCGGTGTGGAACATGCGGTCGCCCTCGACGCCGTTCTCTCCGCGCCGCACTTCGGCGTCCATCTCGCGGATCCCCGCGACGAGCGCTTCGATGTCGTCTGCGTCACGCCGCTGCGCCGCGAGCTTGGCGGCCAGCGCCTCGAGCGCGTTGCGCACCTCGCCGGCCGCGGCCAGCCCAGGGTTCTCCGCGAGCAGTCCCGATTCGATCGGCGGCACGATGTCGTCGATCGACCGGGCGAGCCGCATGCCATGGCCGTGCCGCACCTCGATCAACCCTTCGACGCGCAGCGCGGTGAGCGCTTGCCGTAGCGATGTCCGGCTCACCCCGAGCTGGGCGGCGAGCTGCCGCTCGGGCGGGAGGCGGTCGCCCGGCTCGAGCCGCTCGGCCCGGACGAACTCCCGGATGTCGTTGCGGATGCTCGCGTAGACCGACGTGCGAGCCCCAGCCGTGTCTGGAGAGGACATGGCGGCAGCATAGCAAGTGGTCCGACCTAGGCGCCGGTCCTCTTTTAAAATTGGTCAGACCTTTATGATCGAGCCGCACTAGCCCCTCATGGGCTCGTGCGGCTCGAATGCGTTCTGCGCAAGCGCTCGCTGGCTCGTGAAAGGCCAGCAAAATCAGGCGATATGAGGTCCGAATGCTGCGCTGAACTCCGCTTTGTACGGATGGCCAAACGGCTCCCGCGCACTTTGGACAACGGGCGATTTTTGGTCCGACCTATGTGCTCCATCGTGCGCATGGAGAAGGTCGGACCAATGAGGTGCGACTCTCGGAAATCCCTTGACCCCCGCCCTCGGCGGAGACCGATGCAACGTTCCAGCAGCACGACGACCAAGCCCCCTCGGGGCATCAGCGGCAGCGCCGCGCCGGGCACCGATCCGGCGGCGGCCGCCGCCGCGCTCGCTGCCGACGAGCAGCTTGCCGCGATGCGGACCGCGACGCTCGCCGAGCGCCGCGGGCCCCGGTTCCGCCTGAACCTGCGAGGCATCGCCGGGCAGATCGGCGGTGCGCTCGCGGTGATCTTCTGCGTCCTCACGGTCACCTTCGTGGTGACCCGCATCTTCGCCCCCGATCCGACGAGCCTCTTCCTGGGCGCGGCCGGCAACGGCTTCGGCAGCCCTGAGGCCCAGGCGGAGGCGCGGGCCCAGGTCGCTGAGAACCTCGGCCTCGACGGCTCGATCCTCCACCAGTACCTCACGTTCCTCGGTCAGGCGGTCCAGGGCGACTTCGGCACGTCGTTCCAGACGGGCCGGCCCGTGACCCAGGACCTGCTCGACCGCCTCCCGGCAACGCTCGAACTGGCGATGTACTCGCTGATCATCGGCGTGGGCGTCGGCATCCTGTTCGGCGTGCTCGCCGCGGTGTGGCACGAGAGCTGGTTCGACCGGGTCTCGCGGTTCTTCGCGATCGGGTTCATGGCGATGCCGCAGTTCTGGATCGGCCTGATGCTGCTGTGGATCTTCTACACCGAGCTGCACCTCGCTCCCGGGCCGGTCGGGCGGCTGCCGGTGAACACGCCGCCACCACCGGACTGGACCGGCTTCTTCGTGATCGACAGCGTGATCACGGGCAACTGGGAGACGGCACGCGCAGCGATCAGCCAGCTCGTGCTCCCCGTCATCACGTTCGGGCTCGCGCTCGCCGCGCCCGTCTACAAGGTGGTGCGCACGTCGATGCTCGAGTCGCTCACTTCCGACTACGTGCGCTCAGCGAAGGCGCTTGGGTTCGGGCAACGGCGGATCGCCATGCGCTACGCCCTGAAGAACGGCCTGCTGCCGGTCGTCACGATCCTCGCGAGCGTCATCGGCTTCACCCTCGCCGGATCGATCCTCATCGAGGGGATCTTCGGCTGGCCCGGGGTCGGCAACTACTCGCTGCGGGCCATCCAGACCTCCGACTTCCCGGCGATCCAAGCGTTCGTCGTCTACTGCGCGGTGATCTACGTCCTCATCTACGAGGGCCTGAACGCCGCCTACGCCTTCCTCGATCCGCGGGTGCGCTCATGACCCTTCCCGTTCCTCCGGAGACGGCGGGTGCCGCTTCGGCACGCGCCGGCGTCGCGGGCCGTCTCGGCGGCCTGCGCTCCCGCTCCGTCTCGCTCCAAGTCGGCGCCGCCATCGTCGCGCTCTTCGTGCTCGCGGCCATCGTGTCGCTGTTCTGGACGCCGTACCCGCCGGACGCCCAGGCGACCGGCGCGTTCTCCGCGCCGCCAGATGGCGAGCACTGGTTCGGCACCGATGCCACCGGAGCGGACATCTTCTCCCGGGCGCTCAGCGCGGCCACGATCGATGTCGGCATCACCCTCGTGGTCGTCGCCCTCGCTCTCGTGGTCGGCACGGTCTGGGGCTCGCTGATCGGGTTCTACGGCGGCCGGCTGGATGGGGTCTCGCTCCGCGTCCTGCAGATCATGAACTCCTTCCCGTCGCTGCTGCTCGCGATGCTCGTCCTCTCGACCTTCGGGCGGGGCATCCTGCCGGTGATCTTCGTGGTGGCACTCATCCCGCTGCCGGACTACGTGCGCCTCTCGCGGGCCGAGATCCTCACGAAAAAGCACTGGCAGTTCGCCGAGGCGGCATCGATGATCGGGCGCCGCCCGCGCGCGGTGCTGTTCCGCCATCTCGTGCCCAACAGCACGCGGCCGCTGCTGGCGTACGCCGCGGTCAACGCCTCATGGGTGCTCAGCACGGTCGGCGCCCTCGGCTTTCTTGGCCTCGGGATCGAGCCGGGCTCGGCGGAATGGGGCTCGATGATCGCCGGCGGACAGGCCGGCATCGTGACCGGGCAGTGGTGGATCTCGTTCTTCCCGGGCACCTGCATCTTCCTCCTCGCGGCCGCCTTCCACCTCATCGGCGACGGCCTCTCCGACGACGACCTGGTCCGGCGTGGCTACTGAGATGCTCATGACCCAAGCTCCCCAAACACCGCAGGCCCGGCACGAGACGGCCGACGCCGTCCTCGAGATCCGCGGCCTCTCGGGCGGGTTCACCACGCCGGACGGCCAGTTCACGCCGATCCTGCACGACGTCGGATTCGCGGTGGCCCGCGGGACGATCACCGCGATCGTCGGCGAGACCGGCAGCGGCAAGTCGATGACGATGCTCTCGGTGCTCGGCCTGGCGCCTCGCGCTTTCAGCCGCACCGGCGGCGTGATCCGCTTTGACGGCGCCGAGATCGGCACCTCGGAGCGCGAGCTCCGCCGGCTCCGCGGCAAGCAGATCGCGATCGTCTTCCAGAATTCGCGCAGCGCGCTGAACCCGGTGTTCACGATCGGCAACCAGCTCGCCGACGTGATCCGGCTCCACCGCGGCGTGAGCAAGAAGGACGCGCTCGTGATCGGCGAGGAGCTGCTGGCTCGCGTGAAGGTGTCGGAGCCGCGCTCTCGCCTGCGCCAATACCCGCACGAGCTGTCGGGCGGCACCGCGCAACGCGTGCAGCTCGCGATCGCCCTCGCGTGCGAGCCATCGCTTCTGATCCTCGACGAGCCGACCACCGGTCTCGACGTGACGATCCAGGCGGACGTCCTCGACCTCATCGCCGAGCTCAATCGCGAGCTGCGGATGACGACGCTGATGATCACCCACGACCTCGGCGTCGTGGCGACCCTCTGCCACGACGTCGTCGTGATGCGCCGCGGCGAGGTCTGCGAGACCGGTACCACCGAGCAGATCCTCACCCGTCCCAGCCACCCCTACACCGTCGAATTGCTGGCCGCGAGCCGCGTCAGCGAGAGGAAGTCATGAGCACCGCCCTCCTCGAGGTCGATGGCCTCGTCAAGACCTTTCCTGCCGCGGGCCGGGCGCGGGGCAAGGTGCTCACCGCCGTCGACGGCGTGACCTTCGATGTGCAGCCCGGCGAGACCGTCGCGCTCATCGGCGAGAGCGGCTCGGGCAAGTCGACCGTCGCGCGCTGCATCGCGCGGCTCGTCGAGCCGACCGGCGGCGAGGTCGTCCTGGATGGCGTCGACCTCACGGCGGTGCGCCGGTCGCAGGTGTGGAAGCGCTACGGCGACCTGCAGATGGTCTTCCAGGATCCGCCAGCGTCGCTCAACCCGCGGATGACCGTGCGGGAGATCGTCGACGAGCCGCTCCAGCTCCACACCGGGCTCGACCGCGCAGGCCGCGATGAGGCCGTCGCTGATCTGCTCGGGCAGGTTGGGCTGCGTGCCGAGCTCAGCGACCGGTACCCCCGGCAGCTGAGCGGCGGGGAATGCCAGCGCGTGGCGATCGCCCGCGCGCTCGCCGTCGACCCCAAGATGCTGCTGCTCGACGAGCCGACGGCGTCGCTCGACGTGTCGGTCCGCGGGCAGATCCTCGATCTGCTCGAACGGCTCCAGGCCGAGCGCGACCTCGCGTACCTCTTCATCAGCCACGACCTCGAGGTGGTCCGCGAGATCGCCGACCGCGTGCTCGTGATGTACCTCGGCGTGATCGTCGAGGAGGGCACTGCTGCTGATGTCTTCGAGCGGCCCACCCACCCGTACACGCGCGCGCTGCTGACCGCTGCGCCCGTCGCGGAGTACGGCCATCAGGGTGAGCGGTTCCGCCTCAGTGGCGAGATCCCGAGCCCGTCCGATCTTCCGAGCGGCTGCCGACTGGCGTCGCGTTGTCCACTGGCCGTGGCGGCATGCCACGTCCAGCCCCCCGCGTCCGTCGCCGTGTCGGCGACGCACTCCGCACGTTGCCCCGTCGTGGCTCAGCCGGCGTCTGTCGCCGCGCCGGCTACCTAACGCGCAACACCACCCACCCCTCCCTCCAAGAAAGCCACTCATCGTGTTGCCTGAACAACGCGCGCTCCCGCGCGCCCTGAAGACCACTGCGCTGGCCGCGCTCTGCGCCGCCAGCGCCATCACCGTCACCGCTTGCGGCACCGGGGAGAGCTCCTCCGACGGGACCGCCGCGGCCGGCACGTCGTCCGGCAAGGCCGTGACGACGATCACCACCGCGTGGCCCGCCGACGTGACCAGCCTCGATCCCGCGAACCTCTCCACGCGCGAGGACCAGGTGACGAGCCGCAACATCTACCAGACGCTGGCGCTGCCCTCGCTCGTCGAGCAGAAGGACGGCACGCTGAAATTCGACGGCGCGAAGGTGCAGCCGTACCTGGCCGAGTCGTGGGAGCTGGGCGACACGTCGATCACCTTCAAGCTCCGTGGCGACGTCAAGTTCCCGGAGAGCGGCAACCCGCTCACGGCCACCGACGTGAAGTACTCGTTTGAACGCGTCTTCGACACGCCCGGCGCCGGCGACCTGCAGTCCAACGGCCTGCAGAGCGCCGACGACGTGCACATCGTCGATCCGCACACGATCAAGGTCGACTTCAAGGACGCCGACGGCAAGCCGACGCCGGTCACGCCGGTGCTCCAGGTGATGTTCGCCTCGCACTTCATGGCGATCGTCGATTCGAAGGTCGTCAAACAGCACGCCACGTCGTCGGACAAGTACGCCGCCAAGTGGCTGCGGACGAACACGGCTGGCAGCGGCCCTTACGAGCTCGCCGACCGCACGCCGGGCGAGAGCCTCAGCTTCAAAGCGGTCGAGGGCAGCTGGACTCCGGCGCCGAGCTTCGGCGAGGTCAACGTGCGCGTCACGTCCGGCAGCATCGCCTCGCTGGTCCAGAACAAGGAGATCAACCTCGCTGAGACCGGCATGACGAACCAGCAGGTCGACAACCTCGCCAAGGGAGGCAGCACGGTCTACTGGCAGAACACCGGCAACTTCGACATGTTCGCCATCACGGGTGCTCCGACCGATCAGGTCGGGCCGCTCGGTGACAAGCGCGTGCGCCAGGCGATCGGCTACGCGCTGCCCTACGACGACATCCTCAAGAACGTCGTCTACGGCCGCGGCAAGCGCTCGGGCAGCATCGTCTCGCCGACCGCGCCGGAGTTCGCGCCCGCCTGGAGCAAGTACACCACCGATCTGGCGAAGGCCAAGGCGCTCATGGCCGAGGCCGGCAACCCGGCGATCAGCGTGCCGCTGCACTACCTGCAGGGCAACGAGGACCAGACGAACAAGGCGATCCTCATCCAGGCCAACCTGGAGAAGATCGGCATCAAGTCGAAGATGACGCCGGAGACGCAGGGCGGCCTGTTCGACGTCGTCAACGCGCGCTCCGCGCCGGAGAAGGGCGCCAAGATCGGGCCGCCCGGCCTGGAGCTCTTCAACTGGTCGGCGTTCACCGACGACCCGCGCATCGTGATCGGCTACTGGGCGACGAAGGGCGGCATCAACAACTACGCCCTGTTCTCGGACGACGAGGTCAACGCGACGCACAAGACGTTCGGCTCCGAGCCGGGCTCACCGGAGCGGACCGCGGCGTACACGAAGGCCCAGGAGATCATCGCCGATGACGCGTCGTACCTCCCGATCGTCGACACGGGCGCGATCACCGTCGTCGATGGCGGCATCTCCGGCGTGTCGTTCTCGCCCGGCGGCTCCGGCCGGTTCTGGACCCTCCATCCGTCCGGCACGGAGAGCGAGATCAACGCCGCGCTCTTCGAGTAGCGGCAGCTAGCTGCTCGAACTGCGGCGCGGCAGGCGGCCCCTGGTCGGGGGGTCGACTGCCGCGCCGCTTGCTGCTTAGGTTCGCGGCTGTGCCCCTTCGTCCGCTTGAGCTCCGCCGCGATCGCGCTCTACGAGCGCAACGGGTTCACCGAGTCAGGGCCGTTCGGCGACTACGCGCCGAGCGACCACAACCGGTTCCTGACGCTCGCGCTCGGGTAGGCGCGGGAGCTGCTGCAGCACCGCGGAGTTCCGAAGCGTTCAGCTGTTCTCGCAGCCGGTGCCGTTGCCGTCGCGGTCGAGATCGAACGGGTCGCTGCCGGTGACGCCGATCGGGGAGTAGACCCAGTTCGGGCCGTCTCCGGATCCGCCATCGCAGTCGTAGTCGCCGATGTTGGGCTTCAGGCAGCGCGAGTACCCCTCGACGCAGTCGGAACCGCCATCGCCGCCGCGCTCCTTCTCGCGCTGGCGCTCGCGGCGCCGCCGCTCCTCCTCGGCCTTGCGCTGCTCCTTCGCGCGCAGCGCCGCGCAGCGGCTCGGGCTCGTCGTCCAGCTGCCGCGCTTGGTGACCTTGGTGCCGTAGGGGTCGCGCATCCGCACGACGTAGTCGAAGCGGCCCTGCTTGCTGCACGACTGCTTGAAGTCGAACCCGCGCAGGCGGCCGACGCCCTCGATGTAGCTCTTCTTCCAGTGCAGGCGCCCAGCGTGCTTGACCTCGACCCGGACGCGCGCCCGCGGCGAGGAGGTGATGCGCAGCCGGATCGTGCCGGGGCGCTTCGTCGAATAGCCCTGCGTGAACTTGGTGTTCACGCGCACGCGCTTCTTCTTCATCGGGCTGGGGACGACCGAGACCTGCCGGACCTCGCTCCAGGCGATGTCGCCGGTGTCGGTGTCGGTGCCGACGCTCCACCAGAACTCGCGGAACCCGAGGAAGGTCCGGACGCGCACATCGCGGACGCCGTCCGCGGTCGACTCCATGACTTCGAGCGAGTCGCCGTCGAGCCGGTCCGAGAGCACCGGGTCCGCGCCTTCGGCGGGGTCGGTGTCCCAGATCTCGAGGGTGTCGTCCTCGTCGAGCTCGCCGTGGCTCAGCCACTTGAACCGCAGGCGGTCTTCCTGGTCGGCGTCGTCGGTGTAGAGCGCCGGACGCCACGCCAGCAGCGGATCGGGCGTGGTCGCCGGCGCTGCAGGCGCCTGCGTCCGGGCGCCCGGCAGGGTCGCCGCACCGTCGGCCAGGGTCGCGGCGGAATGGGCGGTCGCGGCGAGCGCCGCCGGGCTACAAAGCGCGAGCGCGAGGAGCGCTGTGCGGAGTCGCGGCATGGTGGGTACCTACGGCTCGGGAACGGATCAGCGTCGAACGTATCCCACCCGCTACGGCCCGGTGCGAAATCACAACCACCCCGCTGGCTGGACCCACGCAGCCCGCAAACCGAGCGGGCGCAGTGGGTCCAACCAGCCGGGCGGAGCGGGGTGGGGTGGGAGTGCGATTGGACGCTCGGCGCGCTCCGTCCCTCAGCCGCACGTAGAATCGGGCTCTGATGCGTCGCCGTCTTCGCTCAGCGCTCGTGCCGGTCCGCCGGCATGCGATCCCCCAAATGGTGATCGACGCGATGCTCGTCTTCGCGGCGTACTACCTGGCGTACCGCCTGCGGTTCGGGTTCTTCAGCGATCCGCTGCCCGCGCACTACCGTGAGCTGTTCTGGAAGTCGGTCGGCCCGGTCGTCCTGCTGTGCCTGACGAGCTTCGTGCTGTTCCGCGTGTATCTGCGGTCGGCGCGGTTCGCATCGGTGCGCGACCTGATGGCGATCATCTACGGCTCGATCGTGGGCACGTTCGCCGCGGCGGCCTACGTCGCGATCGTCAAGCCGGTGAGCTTCATCCCTCCGCGGACGGAGGCGTTCTGGCTAGAGCGCCGCGGCTACATCCCGGCGAGCGTTCAGGAGAGCATTCCGACGATCCCGACGAGCGTCGTCGCCTTCTTCTTCCTGCTCATGCTCGTGTTCATCGCGGGCTCGCGCCTGATCGCGCGCGCTTTTCATGAGCGCGGATCGCTGTCGTTGCACCACCCGCGCGGCTCGCGCACCGTCCTGATCATCGGCGCCGGCGACGGCGGCCGCCTGGTCCTCCGCGAGATCACCCGCAACCCGGACCTCGGCCTGCGCCCCGTCGGCTTCGTCGACGACGACGAGACCAAGGACGGCTTGCGCATCGACGGCGTCCGCGTCCTCGGCACCACGGCAGAACTGGCCCGGATCCTCGACGACGTGGAGCCCGACGAGGTCACGATCGCGATCCCGTCGGCGCCGGGCACCGTCCGCGCGCAGGTCGTGCGCGACTGCCGCGCCCGCGGCGTGCAGGTCCGCACGTTGCCGACCGTCTTCGAGCTGCTGCAGGGCGGCGACCGCTACGTGCGCCAGGTGCGTGAGGTCAAGGTCGAGGACATCCTCGGGCGCGCGCCCGTGAAGATGGAGCTCGACACGGTCGGCGGCTACCTGCGCGACCAGATCGTGATGGTCACCGGCGCAGGCGGCTCGATCGGCTCAGAGCTCTGCCGCCAGATCGCGCGCGTGGGCCCGCGCAAGCTGGTCCTGGTCGACCACGCCGAGGACAACCTCTTCGAGATCCACCGCGAGCTGACCGGCGACCGCCACGTGAGCGCCGACGTCGCCATCGCCGTGCTCGCGGACTGCCGCGAAGAGGACCGCATGCGCGAGGTGTTCGCCGAGCACATGCCGACGACGATCTTCCACGCCGCGGCCTACAAGCACGTCGGCCTGATGGAGATGAACCCCGTCGAGGCCGTGCGCAACAACTCGCTCGCCACGCGGCTGGTCGCGCGCCTCGCGGGCGAGTACGGCACCGAGACGTTCGTGCTGATCTCCACCGACAAGGCCGTCGACCCCGCGACCGTGATGGGCGCGTCCAAGGCCCTCGCCGAATGGGCGGTGGAGGCTGAGCAGCAGCGCTTTCCGACCACGCGGTACGCGGCCGTGCGCTTCGGCAACGTGCTCGGCTCCTCCGGGTCGGTCGTGCCGATCTTCCGGCGCCAGATCGCCCACGGCGGCCCGGTCACGGTCACCGATCCCGAGATGACGCGCTACTTCATGACGATCCCGGAGGCGGTCCAGCTCGTGATCCGCTCCGGCACGCTCGGCCGCGGCGGCGAGCTGTTCGTCCTGGAGATGGGCGAGCCCGTGAAGATCATGGACCTCGCGCGCACGATGATCGAGCTGTCGGGCCTGGAGCCCGACAAGGACGTCGCGATCGAGGTGATCGGCCGCCGCCCCGGCGAGAAGACGCACGAGGAGCTGTTCGGCGGCCACGAGCGCTGCGTCGCCACCGAGGCGCCGCGGATCATGCGCGCTGACCGGCCCGTGATCGGCGCCAAGGTCGTCGACGAGGCGTTCGACCGGATCAACCTGCTCGTGCTCGAGGGCGACGCTGCGGGCCTGGCGACCGAGGTCGCGGCGCTCATCACCGCCGCGCGCGGCCACGGAGCGGAGCCCAGCCCGCTGGCGCCCACCGCGGCGGCCGACCCTGGCGCAGCGCTGCTCGGCACCGGAGCGCACGGTCCCGTGCCGAGCGATTCCTAAGCGGCGTCTGCGGATTCCGGGGTGCGACGGATCACGCTCGGCGCGGCGAGCGGCCGACGGGATCGCCTGCGGCGGGTGTGCAGTGGCGACGGGGTCGTCCCGCTGCGGCGCACCGTAGGATGAGCCGCCATGGTCATTGCCGACTTGGTCGACACCCTTTCCCGCATCGGCGCCATCGGCGGCATCCTCTCGATCATCGGGGTCGGGCTGCTGATCCTGCTGGTCGCCTCCCAGAACCGCCAGATCCGCTCGATGCGCGAGTGGATCGACGAGGAGCCCCAGCGCCAGCAGGAGACCGCCCAGCGCGTCATCGCCGAGGTCCAGCGCCGGATCGCCGCAGCCCGCGAGCGCCGCGCCGCGGCCTCGGGC
>JAEYAL010000047.1 GCA_023404805.1 Actinomycetes bacterium
CGCCGCGACCGTGTCCATCGCCCGCGCTGCTGCCGCGACAAGCAGCCCGCCGTGGGCGCCGCCGAAGCCGGTCCAGGCGCCGCCCACGCGCACGGCGCCGGAGGCGTCCGGCGTCGTGGCCTCGTCGAGGGAGAGGTGCGTGATGGTGGTCATGCGGAGACGCCTTCCGGGCTGGGAACGGTGCGGGGGTCGAGGTCGGTGCCCGTGGGCGCAGCGGGAGTCGTCGCGGGCCTCAGCGGTGCCTCGGCCGTCGCGGCTGGAGCGCTCGCCGGCGCGACGCGGATACGGGTCGCGGCGACCATGGCCAGCAGCGCCGTGACCGTCATGAGCGCGAAGCCGCCCTGGGCCGCGTCGACGAACTCGGCCTGGTTCGCCGGACTGGCGTAGACGGCGACGAGCAGCGCGACGCCGAGCGCCGAGCCGATCTGCCGGGCGACGGAGAACACGCCGATGCCGGTCGACAGCAGCGCTGGGGGCAGCGCGCCAAACGCGGCGTTGGCGGTCGACGGCAGGATCAGGCCGACGCCCAGGCCGCCGATGAGATTGGCGGGCATGAACGAGCCGACGTAGTCCGAGTCCGGGCCCACGGTGAGCAGCCCCCAGACGCTGCCTACGGCGAAGATCAGCGCGCCCGCGACGATCATCGGCCGGGCGCCGAACCGCGCCAGCAGCACGCCGCCACGCGACGCCGTGATCGCAGCGACGAGCGGGCCCGGTGCCAGCATCAGGCCCGCGATGAGGGTCGAATGGCCCCATAGATCGGTGAGCAGGAGGACGCCGTTGAGCAGCATCGCGCCGAACGCGACGTAGAACAGCAGGCTCACGGCCGACGACCACGCGAACACGGGCCGCGTGACGATCGACGGCGGCACGACCGGCGCCTCGTGGGTCGCCGAACGCCAGGCGAACAGGCCGCCTGCGGCGACGGCGCCCAGGATGCCGCCGATGGTGCGGATGCCGTCCCAGCCGTATTCGGGGGCTTCGACGACGCCCCAGGTCAGCAGCGCGATGGCCACGACCAGCAGGACGGCGCCCACGAGGTCGGGGCGCGGTCCGGGATCGGGGTCGCGGATCTCGTGCAGCAGGCCGCGGCCGATGAGCACGGCCGCCAGCGCGATCGGGACGTTGACCAGGAAGACCCAGCGCCAGCTCAGCTCGACGAGCAGGCCTCCGATCGGCGGGCCAGCCGCTGCCGCGACGCCGCCGACGGCGGCCCACAGCGCAACGGCGCCGGCCCGCTGCTCCGGCGGGAACTCGGGCAGGAGCAGACCGAGCGAGGTCGGCATCAGCAGCCCGGCACCGAACGCCTGCAGCACCCGGGCAGCGACGAGCACTTCGACGCTCGGCGCCACGGCGCAGATCGCGGATGCGACGCCGAAGATCGCGACGCCGGCGAGGAAGCCGCGCTTGCGGCCGACGCGGTCGAACCACCGGCCCGCCGGAACGAGCGTCGCCGCGAACACGATCGCGTAGGCCGAGAGGACCCAGGACAGCGACGCGATCGAGCTGCCCGCGAAGTCGGCCTGGATGTCGGTGAAGGCGATGTTGACGATGAACAGGTCCAGGCTCGCCATGAAGACCCCGGTCGAAACCAGGGCGGCGACCTTCGTGCGGCGGGTCATGCGATGCCCCCGCTGGAGTGGCGGGCCGGCGCGCCTGACGGACGCGCCGCCGCCGTACCGAAACGAGTGAGTTGCTTCATAGGACGGACTTGTACCAGACGTCCGTCCTTTCATGCAACTCACTCGTGTTATCGTCCAGGACGTGCCGCTTGGCAACGACTTCGCCGATCAGAACTGCTCCGTCGCCCGCACCCTGGAGGTGATCGGGGAGCGCTGGTCGCTGCTCGTGGTCCGCGAGGCGTTCCTCGGCGTCCGCCGGTTCGACGACTTCCAGAAGAACCTCGGGATCTCCCGCAACGTCCTGTCCGCGCGGCTCGCCAAGCTCGTCGAGCAGGGCATCCTGCGGCGCGTGCAGTACTCCGAGCGGCCGCCCCGCTTCGAGTACCGGCTCAGCGCCCGCGGCCACGACCTCTCGCCGGTGATCATGGCCATGATCGACTTCGGCGACCGCCACGCGCCGCCGCCGAACGGGCCCGCTCGCCTCTTCAAGCACCGCGAGTGCGGCAACGAGATCGACCTGCGGCACCAACGCTGCAACCACTGCGGCGTCGACGTCGACGCCCGCTCGATCTACACCGAAGCAGGCCCCGGCTACGACGGCCCGATCGGCGAGTTCAAGCCGGTCCCGCCGCGCGCGGCGGCCGGGCCGGTCGGCTAGCGACCACCAAACCGGTACGCCACGCGACCAGCGCGGCGCGGCACCGGTCGGCTGGGCGCCACAACCTGTGTAGTCCACGCGACCGCCCCCGTCAGGGCCCCCACGGCTCAGGCGAGCGGCAGCTCCACCACGATCCGCGTGCCGGCGCCCTTCGGACTGTCGACGTGGAACGTCCCACCGAGCGCTGCGACGCGGTCGGCGAGCCCGCCGAGGCCGTGGCCTGGAACTGCCACTGCGCCGCCTGCGCCATCGTCGGCGACCACGAGCCGCATCGTGCCGGGCGAGGCGACCACCTCGACGCGCGCGTACGTCGCAGCTCCGGCGTGCTTGATCACGTTGGCCAGGGCTTCGGTGACGACGAAGTACGCGGCGACTTCGACCGCCTCCGGGTAGCGGCCGGCGGGGATCTCGACGTCGACGGGCAGCGGCACACGCGCGGTGACCGACTCGACCGCGGCGCCGAGGCCGCGGTTGGTGAGGATCGCCGGGTGGATGCCGGCGGCGAGCTCGCGGAGGTCCTCCATCGCGCCGCGGATCTCGCGCGCGGCCAGCGCGCGCGCCTCCTCGCGGACGGCCGGATCCTCGCTGTGCTGGCGGCCGTCCTGCAGCACGAGCAGCGCGTGGAGCAGCCGCTGCTGCGCGCCATCGTGGAGGTCGCGGCCGAGGCGGCGGCGCTCGGCGTCCATCGCCGTGAGGATCCGGGCCCGCGACTCCTGAAGCTCCTCGGCCCGTGCCCGCTCGGCCGCCTCGCGGCGCTTGGTCTCCTCGGAGGCGAGACGGTCGCTCACGTCGCGGAACACGACCACGGCGCCGCGGCCTTGGTCGGTCGCCAGCGGCGCCGACGAGTACGCGACCGGCACCATGCGGCCGTCCTTGCGGGTGAACCAGTCCAGTTCCTCGCGCACCGTCTCGCCAGTGGCGCGCGGCCGCAGCATCGGGCACTCCTCCGCTGGGAACGGCGACCCGTCGCGGCGCTGGTAGTGGATCGTCTCGTGGCTGATCTGGCCGATCAGCTCCCCGGGCTCGTCGTAGCCCAGGATCCGCAGCGCCGCCGGGTTGAGGAACTTCACGCGCCCGTCGGGATCCACGAGGTAGATGGCATCGTCGACGGACTCGATCAGCGCTTCGATCAGGTCGTGCGCGCCTGACCCGACGAAGGCGTTCACCGATCGACCTGCCGTGCGCTCCATCCGGCCTCCGAACCTAGGCCCGGCGCCGCGCCAGAGCCCCGGCCCGATGCCCAAGAAGCCGGCGGCCCGGTGCGCCCTGTGGATAGACCGACGTCCTCGCGGCTACCGTGAGCCCCATGCCGATCATCCGCGTCGAGATGCACGAAGGCCGCACCGCCGAGCAGAAGCGGGCGCTCGCCGCAGCGCTGACCGACGCGATGGTCGAGCACGCCGCCGCCGACCGCGCCGCCGTGCGCGTGGTGTTCACCGACTACGCGAAGTCGGACTGGGCGATCGCGGGCGAGCTCGTGAGCGACCGCGAGGCGCGCGGTGACTGATGGTGCCGCGGGCCGCGAAGCGCGCGGCACCTGAGGCCCCCACCCCAACCCCAAAGCCCACCGCCTCCGTGAGATCGGGGGCGATGTTAGGGGAGGTCCCCGATGTGAAACGCAGGGGTGGTCCGCAGGATGGCGTTCATGCGTTTCTCCGCGGTCCTTGCGACCCTCGCCCTCCCCACACTGCTCGCGCTGCCGAGTCCCGCCGGCGCGGCAGCTCGCGCCGATCTGAAGGTCGCGTCGCTCAAGGCGGCCCCCGGCACCGTCGCCGCCGGCAGCGCCCTCACCGCCAAGTGGACCCTCAAGAACGGGGGTGGCGGCGCGGCCAAGGCGTCAGCCGTCGAGGTGGTGCTGTCGACCGACAAGAAGGTCGACAAGAAGGACGTGCGCGTAGGCCAGCCCAAAGCGAAGGCGCTGGCAGGCAAGAAGAGCCTCAAGACGACCGTCGAGCTGCAGGTCCCGCGCACGGTCAAGCCGGGCAAGTACCTGCTGATCGCCTGCGCCGACGCGGGGCGCAAGGTCTCCGAAACGAGCGAGAAGAACAACTGCGCCACCGCGAAGATCACGATCGGCGCGCCGGTGCCGACGAACGGTCAACCCTCGCTCCCCGGCAACCCGCCGTCGCGCCCAGCGTCCGGCAACGAGAACCTGCCGCCGGGCCCGACGCCGCCCGACAACACCCCAGGCGATAAGCCGGGCGACAAACCCGGAGACAAACCTGGCGAGAACCCCGGCGGCGACCCGGGCCCGGTGCCGGACCCGTCGAAGGTCGCGCCTGACCTCGACGAGGACGCCGCCACCTCGGTCTACGACGCCACCCGCTTCCTCTACTCAGGCAGCAACCCCGTCCAGCGCGAAGTCAAGCCCGGCACGATCGACGACCAGCGCGTCTCGGTGATCAAGGGCAAGGTCGTCGACCGCGACGGCAAGGCGCTCGAGGGCGTCCAGGTCACGGTCCTCGACCACACGGAGTTCGGCTACACGCTGACCCGCGCCGACGGCGCCTACGACCTCGCGATCAACGGCGCGAACCTCACGCTCGTCTTCGAGAAGGCCGGCTTCCTCACGGTCCAGCGCACGCTCGACCCGAACTGGCAGGACTACGACGTCCAGGGCGACGTCGCGCTCGTGCCGGTCGACCCGGCCGTCACCGACATCGACCCGGCGAGCACCAAGCCGATCCAGGTCGCCGAGAGCAGCCCGACCCAGGACGCCGACGGCAAACGCCAGTCGCTGCTGTTCTTCACCGACGGCACCAAGGCCACGATGACCCTGCCCGACGGCAGCAAGAAGCCGATCGAGAAGCTCGAGGTGCGCGTCACCGAGTTCACGCAGGGCAACGACGGCGACTCCGCGATGCCCGGCACGCTCCCCGATACGACCGGCTACACGTACGCCGCGGAGTACTCGATCGACGAGGCGCTGAAGGCCAAGGCCACGCGCGTCGACTTCGACCGCCCGGTCCTCAACTACCTCGAGAACTTCACCGGTGCGCCCGTCGGCGGCGTCGTCCCGACCGGCTACTACGACCGCGCGGACGGCCAGTGGAAGGCCGGCCCGAACGGCAAGGTGCTGAAGGTCGTCTCCAAGACCGACGGCCTCGCGGGCCTGGATGTGACCGGCGACGGCACGGCCGACTCCGGCGACGCGCTCGCGAAGCTCGGCATCGACGATGACGAGCGCCGCGCCGTGGCCCAGCGCTACGACATCGGCGAAGAGCTCTGGCGCGTGCCGCTCGACCACTTCACCCCGTGGGACCACAACTGGCCGTACGGTCCGCCGCCGGGCGCCAAGCCGCCGAAGCTCAAGGAGTTCGAGTGGCAGGACCCCAACGACCCGTGCAAGGCCAAGGGCTCGGAGATCGGCTGCGAGACGCAGACGCTCGGCGAGTCGATCCCGCTCGCTGGGACCGACCAGACGCTGCACTACACGTCCGACCGCACCCCGGGCTGGAAGGTCGACGACAAGATCGAGGTCCCGATCACGCCGGCCACGATCCCGGACCGTCTGAAGGGCGTGCAGCTCGAGGTCACCATCGGCGGCAAGAAGTTCGAGCAGCGCTGGTGCGATCCCAAGTACCCGACGACCGGCACGCAGACCTGCGGCAACCTGCCGCCGATCACGCCGAACCTCACCCACACCGTGTCCTGGGACGGCGTCGACGCGTACGACCGTGAGGTCCAGGGCCGCCTGAAGGCCACGATCCGCGTGCTCTACGTCTACGAGTTCAACTACTACGACGCGCCGTCCGACTTCAGCGCGAGCTTCGGGCAGTTCCCGTCCGACACCGAGGTGTTCGACGGCCGCTACGCCTGCGGCAACCGCTCGGGCAACATGGAGACGCATTTCTTCTGCGGCATCCCCGTCGGCCAGACGATCACGCGCTACGTCGGCTCGTGGGACAGCCGCGAAGTCGACAACCTCGGCGGCTTCGCGCTGAGCGGCCACCACTCGTTCGACCCGGGCAACGGCGTCGTCCACAAGGGCGACGGCGCGACCCTCTCCGGCGGCGCGATGAGCAAGACGCTCAACACGCTCGTCGGCGCGTACTCAGGTCCGCGCCTCGGCAGCCCCGAGAGCGAGGGCAAGGACGCCAATGAGATCGCGCTCGACTACCTCGGCGGCTACGACCGCGGCCCCGACGGCTCGCTCTACGTGCTGATCAACTTCAACGAGAAGGGCATCTTCAAGGTTGCCCCCGACGGCAAGGTCAGCCGCTACGCCGGCGCCCGCCTCGACCGCGACAACTCGCCATACGAGGGCCAGATCGCGCCGGTCTCGCCGAACGGCACGCCCGCGAAGGAAGCCAAGCTCGGCTACGAGCCGAGCAACCTCGCGGTCGGCCCGGACGGCTCGGTCTACTGGTCGTCGTACAGCGCCTCGAGCAACAACTACTCGATCTCGAAGATCACGCCTGAGGGCAAGGTCCAGCGCGTCGCCGGCAGCGATGCGAACGACGCGAAGTGGGCCGACGACCAGCCGGCGCCGCAGACGCGCCTCGGCGGCATCGAAGGCATCCTCCCGGCGCCCGACGGCTCGGTGTACTTCAGCGAGCGCGCCACCGGCTACAACGGCTGGCACGCCCGCGTGCGCAAGGTGACGGCTGCTGGCCTGACCGCGACGGTCGCCGGCGGCGGCGAGGACAAGACCGAGACGGAGGACCTCGGCGAGGGCGAGCCCGCCCGCGACGCGTCGTTCAGCGTCGCCTACGGCCTCGCGCTTGGCGACGACGGCTCCCTGTACTTCGCGCTGCCGATCGACAACATCGTCGAGAAGGTCACGCCGCAGGGCCGCCTGCAGCGCGTGGCCGGCAACCACACGAGCAAGTACGAGATCCCGCAGTACGGCGAGATTGCCACGAACGCCAACATCGGCGCGCCGGTCGACGTGGCCATGGGCCGCGACGGCTCGCTCTACATCCGCCACAACCAGAGCGGCACGCCCAGCGGGTCGCTGATCTCGCGGGTGCGGGCCGACGGGCGCCTCGAGCACGTCGCCGGACACCTGCGCGGCAGCTGCGGCTACTCCCGCTCGCCGGAGGGCGAGCAGGCGACCCGCTCCTGTATCGAGACGTCCGAGGGCGGGCTCAACGTCGACCCCGACGGGCGGATCGTCTACGCCGACGGCCGCCACCAGATCCGCCGCATCGACCCGCCGCTCCCCGGCTTCGACCGTGACGGCTACGCCGTGCCGTCGGCCGACGGCAGCGAGATCTGGGAGTTCGACGCCAGCGGCCGCCACCTGAGGACCCGCGACGGGATCACCGGCGCGGTGCAGCGGACCTTCGCCTACGGTGACCACGGCCTGACCTCGATCACCGACGGCGACGGCAACGTCACCAAGATCGAGCGCTCCGCATCCGGCGCGCCCGAGGCGATCGCCGGCCCGGGCGGCCAGCGCACGACGCTCTCGCTCGACGGCGCGGGCTGGCTGGCTGAGGTCAAGAACCCCGCTGGTGAGGCCACGAAGATGACCTACCACGGGGCGGGCCTCATGGCCTCGTTCCAAACGCCCGCGGGCGGCAAGGCCGAGTTCACCTACGACGCCAAGGGGCGTCTGACGAAGGACGTGAGCGCCGACGGCGTCACGACCACGCTGGAGCGCACCGACATCGAGGCGGGCACGAGCGTGAAGGTCACCGCCGGCGACCGCGTGACGACCTACAACATGGAGACGCTGCCGACGGGCGAGCGCCAGCGGCGCATCGTGCGGCCCGGGGGCCTCACGACGACGTCGAAGACGCTGCTCGACGGCAGCACCGAGCGCACCGACCCGGACGGCACGAAGACCGCGCAGGTCAACGGCCCCGACCCCCGCTGGGGCGCCCGCGTGGTCGTCCCGCAGGAGCGCACGGTGACGACGCCCGGCGGCAAGAAGAAGACTCAGGCCTGGACGCGCTCGGTCGGCCTGGTCGACGAGAAGAACCCGCTGAGCGTGGAGTGGCTGCGCGTCGCCGGACCGGACGGCACCTGGGAGTACGAGGCCAACGACGCCGACGACCTGGACGACCAGACCATGTCGTTCCGGTCGAACAAGTCGCGGCGCTCGGTCACGACCATCGACCGGCGCGGCCGCCCGACGCGCGTCGAGACGGCCTCCGGTGTCGACCCGATCGAGATCACGTACGACGAGCACGGCGGCGTCAAGACCGTCACGCAGGGCGACACGAAGCAGACCTTCGTCTACAACGCCAAGCTGCAGCTGCAGTCGCGCACCGACGCCGCGGGGAACGTGCTGTCGTACGGCTACGACGCGGCCGGCCGCACCGCGACGGTGACCGTGCCCGACGACGTGGCCGGCGACTCCGTCTACCGCTACGCCTACGACGCCGACGGCGGCATCAGATCGGTCACCACGCCTGCGGGCAAGGTGCACGAGTTCACGCGCACCGAGACCGGCCGCGAGAAGACGTACACGCCCGCGGGCCAGGCGTCGAAGTACTCCCGCGACTACTACGGCAACCGCGAGCTGAAGTCACGCGGGGCGCCGACTGGAGCCACGACGACCTACGGCTACACGGGCGGCGGCCAGCTGAAGTCCGAGGACGACGGCCAGGCCAAGCGGGCGTACTCGTACGTCGACGGCGCCGACCAGTTCGACGTCATCACGCGCTCCCTGAGCGGCGGTGGCGGCGAGCAGTCGATCGACTTCGGCTACGACGGCGCGCTGCCGACCAGCCTCGCGTTCGCCGGCGCAGCCGAGGGCGCGTTCTCCTACGCCTGGAGCGACAAGCTGCTCCCGACGCAGGAGAAGCTCACGGTCGACGGCACCGAGTACGCCGACGCGATGGAGTTCGACACCGACAACCTGCCGACCAAGCGCGGCCCGTTCACGTTCACGCGCAGCGGCCCCGGTGGCGCGGTCAGCGCGATCAGCGGCGGCCCGCTCGCGGTGGCGCTCGCCTACGACGGGCTCGCCCGGATCCAGCAGCGCACGGTCAAGGCCGCTGGCGCCGACCTGTACGGGCAGGGCTTCACCTACGACAAGGCCTCGCGCATCGCGTCGATCACCGACACCCCCAAGGGCGGAGCGGCCAAGACGCGGTCCTACGAGTACGACGGCCGCGGCCAGCTGCGGCGCGTGAAGGAGGGCGCCGCAGTCGTGGAGGAGTACGCGTACGACGCCGATGGCAACCGCACCTCCGCCAAGGTCGGCGCAGGCGCAGCGGAGACGGCGGCCTACGACGACGGCGGCCAGCTCAAGACGCGCGGCGCCACGGCGTACACGTTCGACGCCGACGGCTTCATGACGAAGCGCGGGGCCGACGAGTTCACGTGGAGCCGCGACGGGCAGCTGCTGACCGCCAAGGTCGGCGGCGTCACCGCGACGTACGTCTACGACGCCCTCGGCCGGCGGACCGCGCGCACGGCTGGCGGCAACACGCAGACGTACCTCTACGGCGATCCGGCTCAGCCGTTCCGCGTGACCGCGTGGAAGGACCCCGACGGCACGCTGACCCGTGCCAGCTACGACGACCATGACCAGCTGTTCGCGCTGCGGCGCGGGGCGGCGACCTACGCCGTCGGCGCCGACCAGGTCGGATCGCCGCGCGTGATCGCCGACGGGGACGGCACCGTTGTGAAGCGGATCACGTACGACGCGTTCGGCCAGTCGACGGTCGAGGTCGGCGCGGGCTTCTCGCTCCCGATCGGGTTCGCGGGCGGCATCGAGGATCCACTCACCAAGCTGGTCCGGTTCGGTCTGCGCGACTACGAGCCGGCGTCGGGCCGGTTCGCGTTTCGCGATCCGTCGCTGTTCGCGGGCTCGCCCGACAACCTGTTCGCGTACGCCGGCTCCAACCCGGTCCAGAACCGGGATCCGTCCGGCCTGGTGTGCGGCTCCTTCGGCGCCTTCGGCGGCGCCGGCGGCGGCATCCAGTTCTGCCGTGACAACACCCTGGAGAAGGCGAACTGGTCGATGTGCGCGGAGATCGGCGTCGGCGTCGGCGGCGGCGTGGAGATCGACGCGATGGCCGGCGCGGCCGACACCGGCGGCGCGATCACCGCGGAGCTCACCGGCAAGGCGGGCATCATCGGCGGCACGATCGGCGGCGAGATGAGCCTCGACTGCTTCCAGTTCAAGGGCTCCTCCAAGGTCCAGGCCGGGCCGGTCAAGGCGTCGATCGACACCTCGGGCACGCCCGACTTCGGCTACACGCAGTGGGAGAACGTGACCAAGGTCGGCGGCAAGATCGAAGGGAAAATCTCCTGGAAGCAGTGCGCGAAGTGGTGAGCTTCGGGCTTCGCTACTCGAGGACCTCGAAGCGCGGCGCCGGATGCTCGGCGCCGCGCCCCGCGGCGTGCGCATCGAGGCGCTCCTCGGCGCGGCGCTCGCGCGGGGCGCCGCCTTCCTTGTCCTCGCGCAGGCGCTCGTCGGCGACGTAGAGGAGCACGTCGCCGGTGTGCGCGTCGTTCGGATAGGTCGCGATGCCCACCCCGGTCGTGATGCGGTGGCCGTCGCGGCTGAGCTTGGCGATCGCGGCGCGCACCGCGTTGGCGAGCGGCACCGCCTCCTCGCCGCTCGTGTCTGGCAGCAGCAGGCAGAACTCGTCGCCGCCCTGGCGCACGACGGTGTCGTCGGCGCGGGCGACGACGGTGAGCGCCTCGGCGACGTCGCACAGCAGCGCGTCGCCGGCCGCGTGGCCGAGCGTGTCGTTGAGGCCCTTGAAGCCGTTCAGGTCGAGGGCCAGGACCGACAGCGGCCAGCCGGTGCGCAACGCCCGCGCCAGCTCGATGTCGAGCTGCTCGGTCAGCAGGCGCCGGTTGCCAGCACCGGTGAGCGGGTCGCGGCGCACCAGGCGCTCAAGCTCCTCGCCCTGCTCCTCAGAGCGCTCGAGGTAGACCATCGCGCCGCCGCAGGTGCCATAGAGGACCACGATCAGCAGGGCGAGCGCGAGCATCACCGGGACGGACAGCACGCCGGACGCGATCAGCCCGAGCATGCAGGCGGCCGCGGCCATCGCGTGCGCGACGATCTGCCACCGCGCCGTCAGCCGTCCGCTCGCCAGGCTGCCAGCGAGCGCGAGCGGCCCGAGGCCGGCGGCGGCGATGTCGGGAACGGCGACCATGAACGCGGTCGAGCCGACGTAGGGCAGCGAGATCGCCACATGGTTGAGGACGGTCCCGATGCCCGGCGGCTCGCGGCGCAGCGTCAGGTAGCCGACGGCGAAGAGCACCAGGCAGAACGCGAACGCCGTGCGCTGCGGATCGGCCCCGTCGACGGTGACGAGCGCGGCGCCGCCCAGCATCAGGGCGTAGAAGGTGACCAGGAAGCCCTGCGCCCGCCAGACCGTGAGGTTCACGGCGAGCTGGCGGCGGGAGACCCGCATCGAGCTCGCCGGCGTGCCCGGGGGCGAGAGCGCAGGGACGTCGGCCAGCGACAGGTCAGACGGCAGCGCGCGCGGCACGGCGCGGTGGCCGGCCTTGTCGGCGGCGAGCCGCGCGTCGGCCACCTCGAGGAGCACCCCCGGCGAGACCCCGTCCGCCGGGAAGGTCGCGATGCCGGTGCCGGTGCTCACGCCCGAGCCGAGCGCCGCGAGCGCGCGGTCGAGGCCGTCGCGCACCGCCGACGCCTCCGCCCCGGCCTTGCCTGGCAGCACGATGCAGAACTCGTCGCCGCCCTGGCGCACGACGGTGTCATCCGGGCCGACCTGCCCAGCGAGCGTCACCGCTACCGCGCGCAGGAGCGCATCGCCAGCGTCATGGCCGACTTGGTCGTTGAGGGCCTTGAAGCCGTTGAGGTCGAGCGCGAGGACGCTGAGCTGCCGTCCAGCCTCGGCGTGCTGCGCAAGCTCGGCCGCAAGGGTCTCGTCGAGCAGCCGGCGGTTGCCGACACCGGTGAGCGGATCGCGCCGCACGAGCGACGCCAGCTCCCGGCTCTGCGCCTCGGCGGCTTCAAGGATCAGCGTCGTGGCCCAGCCGAGCACCCAGATCCCCGGGATGATCGACAGCACCGCCAGCACCGTCGACCGGTCGACATCGGCGAACGCCAGCGGCAGCAGGAGCAGCAGCGTGGCGGCCGCGTGGTGGGCGGCGATCTGCCAGCGGTGCAGGTTGCGTCCGGCGGCGAAGGTGCCGACGAAGATCGCGGCGACCGCGGGCGCCGGAGCGCTTGGCGCGTACGCGACGATGCCGATCGCCGACGTGAGCGGGATCAGCCCGATGACGACGTGGTTGCGGGCGCTGCCGAGCCGCGGCGGACGGTTGAAAGCTGCCACGACCGCGATCGCCAGCAGCAGGCCCGCGAACGGCCAGAGGCGCTCGCGCTCGAACAGCTCCGGCCACAGCAGCGGGATCGCCAGGCTGCTGACGCCGAAGATCCCGAACATCGCCGCGTAGATCAGCCAGACATGCGGCTCCTGCGCGAAGTCGCGCCGATCGACGCGGACTTTGCGTGAGGCGCGCGCGGCGCCTTTCGGACCGGGAGACAGTGGGGACATCGGGTTGGCGTCAGGCCTGGCTACTAGACGGCAGCCTGGTCGGCGTCTCCCAGCAGTGTGAGGGAAGGGCGGTCCGGAGCGCGAGTCTCTTGGCGCCGTTCGCCTGGGTTGCCATGCGCCTTGTCTTCCCGGAGGCGCTCGTCGGCGACGTACAGGAGCACGTCTCCGTCGTTGGCCTCCGTCGGATAGGTGGCGATGCCGACGCCGGTCGTGATGCGATGGCCGTCTCGGCTCAGGCGCGACACGGCAGCCCGCAGCGCGTTGGCGATCGGCAGCGCCTCGGCGCCATCGGTCTCGGGCAGCAGGACGCAGAACTCATCGCCGCCCTGGCGCACGACGGTGTCGCCGTCGCGGGCCACGGTGGCGAGCGCCGCAGCCACGTCGCAGAGCAGCTCGTCGCCGGCGGCGTGGCCCAAGCGGTCGTTGAGCGGCTTGAAACCGTTGAGGTCGAGGGCCAGGACGCTGAGCGGACGCCCGCTGCGTGCGGCGCGCGCCACCTCCTCTTCGAGCACCTCGCCGAGCAGCCGGCGGTTGCCGACGCCGGTGAGCGGGTCGCGGCGGACGAGCCGCTCGAGCTCGTCGCCCTGCTCCTCGGAGCGCTCGAGGTAGATCATGTCGCCCGCGCCGATGCCCCAGTTGATGACGACGACCAGCAGGATCGCGAGCATGGTCGGGACGTCGACGATGCCTGACGCGGCCAGGCCGACCGAGCAGAGCGTGGCGGCCACCCAGTGCGCGATGATCTGGCGGCGGTCGACGAGCCGGACGCTGGCGAGGGCGCCCGAGAGCGCCAGCGGGCCGATCGCGGCGCTCGCGATCGACGGCACGACGATCATGAAGAGCGACGAGCCGACGTACGGCAGCGCCACGACGGCGTGGTTGAGCGCGGTCCCGACCGCGGGAGGCTGGCGGCGCAGCGTGAAGTAGGCGACCGCCGAGAGCACCGTGCAGAACGCGAACGCGGTGCGCTGCGGGTCGGCGCCGTCGAGCGTGAACAGCGCGATCAGGCCGAGCATCAGCGAGTAGAGCGTGACCAGCACGCCTTGTGCCCGCCAGACGGTGAGGTTGACGGCGAACTGGCGGCGTGAGACGCGCATCGAGCCGTGGCCGGGCGTGGCCGGCGTGCTGAGCGGCATGACCGGCATGGACACCTCGGTCGGCAGCGCGCGCGGGGCCCGCCGGTGCGCCGCCTTGTCATCGGAGAGGCGCGCGTCGGCGAACTCGAGCAGGCCGGCGGGCGTGGTGGCGTCGGCGGGGAAGGTCGCCAGGCCGATGCCGGTCGTCACGCCTTCGCCGCGGTGGCCGAGGGCGCCGAGCGCCGCGGTGATCGACTCGCGGACGGCGGCCGCTTCGGTCGGGCCGCTGCCTGGCAGGAGGATGCAGAACTCGTCGCCGCCCTGGCGCACGACGAGGTCGCCGCTGCCGACGGCGCGGACGAGCGCGGCGGCGACCGCGCGCAGCAGGGCGTCGCCGGCGTCGTGGCCGACGCGGTCGTTGAGCGCTTTGAAGCCGTTGAGGTCGAGCGCCAGGACGCTCAGCTCGCGGCTGGACGCGGCATGCGCGGCGATCTCGGCGGTGAGGGCCTCGTCGAGCAGGCGGCGGTTGCCGACGCCCGTGAGCGGGTCGCGGCGGACGAGCGACGCGAGCTCCTGGCTCTGGGCCTCAGCCGCTTCGAGGATCAGCGTCGTCGCCCAGCCCAGCACCCACACGCCCGGCAGGATCGAGATCAGGGCGAGCAGCGTGGCGCGGTCGAGGTCGACGAAGAGGACCGGGATCAGCAGCAGCACCGTGCCGACGGCGTAGTGGGCGAGCAGCTGGCGGCGGTCGATCAGACGGCCCGCGGCGAACGTGCCCGCGAACATCGCCGCGGCGGCCGGCGCCATCGCCGACGGCGCGTAGGCGATGAGGCCCAGCGCCGCCATCGCGGTGACGTTCACGATCACAAGGTGGTTGCGGATGCCGCCGAGCCTCGGCGGGCGCGTGACCGCGGTGGTCGCAGCGACCATCAGCAGGACCGCCGCGAACGGCCACAGGCGCTCGCGCGCGAACAGCGACGGCCAGAGGAGCGGGATCAACAGGCTCGCGAACCCGACGATCGCGAAGACGACGGCGTAGATCAGCCAGACCTGGCGGTCGTGCGCGAGATCGCGGCGGTCGATCCGGACCGGACGCGCGTCGGCGTCGGCAGACGGGGGCAAGGATTGGGGCATCGTGGGGAAGCAGCGGCGCGTGGACGCGTGCCGCCCCTCCACGATCGGGTGTACCGAGCCTTAGTTCAAGCCCGTGGCCAAAGTCACACCAAGTTCCAGCCAAAGGGACCTGCGCGCGCCCGGCCGGGCGGCTCGGACTGGGCGCGCAGCCGCCCCGCGGGCGAACTTCCGTCATTTGCAGTCGTCAGGCGACCTCGTCTCGCGGGAGTTCGGCTGCAGGTCGCCGTCGCGGGCGAACTTCCGTCATCTGCGGTCGTCGGGCGACCGCAGCCCACGGGAGTTCGCGTCGGGCGCGCCGCTCAGCTGGCGCGCAGGTGCGTGAGCACCGCCATCACCCGGCGGTGCTCCGCGCGCTCTTGGCCGACGCCGAGCTTGGTGAAGACGTTGCTGGCGTGCTTCTCGACGACCGTCGCGCTGATCCCGAGCTCCGCGGCGATGCCCGGGTTCGCGAGCCCGGCCGCCATCAGCTCGAGCACTTCGCGCTCGCGGGCCGTCAGCGCGTCGAGCTTGGAGTCGCGCCGCTTGCGGCCGAGCATCCGCGACACCACCTCGGCGTCGAGCGCGGAGCCGCCCGCCGCCACGCGGCGCACATCCTGCGTGAACGACTCCACGTCGGCGACGCGGTCCTTGAGCAGGTAGCCGACGCCGGCCGCGTCGCCGCCCACCAGGTCGAGCGCGTACGCCTCCTCGACGAACTGCGACAGCACGAGCACGCCGATCTCCGGCAGCTCCTCGCGGATCGCCAGCGCGGCCCGCACGCCGTCGTCGGTCAGGTCCGGCGGCATCTGCACGTCGATGATCGCGACGTCTGGCCGGTGCTCCCGCACCGCCTCCAGCAGCCCCACGGCGTCGCCCGCCTGCGCCACCACGTCGAAGCCGGCGTCCGTCAGCAGCCGCACCAGCCCCTCGCGGAGCAGGACCTGGTCCTCCCCGACGACGATCCGCAGCGTCGACTCATCCGGCACCCCGCCGACGGTAGCGGCGCCAGCGCGCGGCGGCCTTCGCCGGTTGGCTAAAGCGGGCGTCGAGCTCGTCGGCGGCTTGGTGGAACGCGCCGGCCCACCGCGTCTTGTCATCGGTGTTCGGCGGCGACACGGCGGCGCGCATCGCCGGAGCCGCAGCGCGCACGCCATGCTGGCAGAGCAGGTTGAGCGCCGCGTGCCAGCGCCACGGATCCCGGCTAGCGAGCCAGTCGGTGAGGATCTCGAAGATCCAGTCCTGTTCGACCGGCTCTCCGTCAGCGATCCACTGGGCGATCGCCTGCTCGGCGGTCTGCGGGTCACCGGTGCGGCGCCCCTGCGCGGCGAGCAGGTCGTGGCGGTGTTCGATCCAGCGGCGGGTCGTGGCGTCGAGCGGACCGCGGACCGGCCGCAGCCGCCGCGGCGCCCAGACCGAGATGGCCGCAAGGCCGTGCAGCTCGACCCCAGCCGGCGCCCCGGGTGCGCCTTGGCTCGTCTCCGGCCCACGGGCTGCCGCGTCTCCTGGCCAGCCGACCGCTTCGGCGATGTCGTCCGCCGCCGCGAGAAACCCCGGTGCTGCGGCGTCCATCTCTTCGTCGGCGATCCAGCCGACGAGCCTCCGGATCTCCGGGATCGCCGCCGCGACGCGATGCCGGTGCGCGAACGCGATGGCGATGCGGGCATCGAGCATCTCCAGCCCGCCGACCCGCTCGACCATGAGCTGCTCGATCCACTGCCGCTCGGGCGCGTCCGCAGCAAGGGTGTCGATCCGCGCCGCCAGCGCTCGTTCGACGCTCCCGAGCAGCTCCTCCTCCGTCGCCGCCGCGAGTTGCTGCTTCCACCAGGCGTCGAACTCCGACCGGTACGCAGGCGGCACCGTCAGCGCCTGCTCGAGGTCGTCGGCGATCTTCAGGAACGTCTCTGCGAAGTCGCGCTTGCTGTCGGTGTCCGCGGCTTCGGCCGCCGCGCGGAGGGCCGCCGGCCCATGGGGCACCCGCTCCTGCGAGACCATCGACAGGGCGGCGTGCCAATGGAACGAGTCGTCAGACCCCAGCCACTCGATCAGGATGTCGTGGATCCAGCCGCGCTCAGCCGCCCCGGACCACAGCGCTCGAAGACGCGCGCTCAGGCGCTCGTCGACGTAGTGCGGGGACTTCAGCCGTTCGGACTCAGCGCGCAGCTCGGCGAACCACGCCTCGAACTCCTCCCGGTAGCCAGGTGGCGGCAAGAGCTCCACCTCTGCCACGAGGTGCTCTCCCTCCAAGCCGGAGACAAACCGCCGCGCATCCTCAATCGACGCCTGCCACGATGTCCGGCCACTGAGATCGAGGATCAGGTCGAGCCGAGGCCGCACGCCGCCGTCGACGAGTTCGAACACCTCGATGCCGAGCACCCCGGACTGCGCGGCCTCGCAGCGGTTCAGCAGCTCCGGCAGCTGCGCGACCGGGCGGTATCTGTCGGGGTTCGGCTTCACGGGGCCGATCCAGCCTCGTTGGGGGGCTCGCGCAGCTCGAGCTGCGCCCGATGCACCTCCGCCCTCTCCAAGTCCTCCGCGCCGCTGACGAGCATCCAGCCGGCCAGATCCCAGCCAGGATCGGTGATGCGGGCAGCGACGCCCCCCGAAGCCGCGAACGATCGAACCGCATCAAGGTACGACCGCTCAACACGCTCGTACTCACCGAGCGTCAGAACTTCGTCGTCGTACGTCCTTCCGACATCGCTCACCGATGTCCACGTCACTCGGGTGTAGGCGCCACGCTCGTCGCGAAACGCCGGGTTGTACCGCGTAATGCGAAACCAGCGCATAGTCCGCCTCACCAGCTCTGCTCCGAGGTTCGAAGGAGTCAAGGGGCACGCTTCTTAGCGGTCGCCAGCGCTCACGCCTCGAAGCCGCTCAAGCGTTGACAGATAGGCCTCTGCTGGACTCGGGTCGGTCGGGCGTTCGGTTTCCGCTTCGAGGAGGAACTCCACCTGCGGGATAAGCAACTCAGCGAGCGCGCGGGCTTCCGGCCGCTCGTCGCCCTCGCGGATGAGTTCAGTCCCAAACAGCAGCGCGCTCGTGAAGTCACCCTGCTCGACGAAATCCGTAACCAGCTCGCGGTCGAGGTCCTCTCCGCCGAGCGCAAGTTGCGAATCAGCAGCGACAAGCAGCGCTCGCTCACAGGCCTCCCAGCGTGGTTCCCATTCGTTCTCAGTCACGCGGATTCCTGGGGAGGTCGGGCGGGAAGGCGGTCCAGACTTTTTCGTCCGCCGTCATCACAACGCGGATCTTTACTCCGTCGACGACCGACTCGTAGACCTTGTAGCCGTTGGACTGAGTTCGGATAGGGACCTTCGTTGTGTCCGCAGCGATATCGGACACCGCGTCCAGAATACGTTCCTCAGACCAGTCCGACGGAAATGGTGTCTTGCCGGGACGACCTGGCGGGGCGTGTCCTCCCGACCAGCCTCGCCCGCGCGGGAGTGGTTCTCCGCCGAGGATGTGATTTGCCCGTTCGGGGGAGATGTGCTCGGCCCATCGACGTCGCCGCGCCTCGGCCTTCGCTCTCGCGTCGCTGATGGCCTTGCCCGAGCCGCCCTTGGCTCCCTTGCCGCCGCCTCCGCCTGATCGGCCCGCACCTTCGCCGCCCCGGCGCGCATCGCCGACGACGCCGCCTGCAACCGGCCCGCCGCCGCCAGGATCTGCGCCGCATCGGCCGCAGCAGCGGCAGACCCCAGCGCGACGAAGGGCCCGCCGCCCGCGACCTTCGTCGCCGCCATCGCCGCCGCCAGCGACTCCAACTCCGCCACCAACGACAGCAGCTGGCCAGCGCCCTCAAGCATCAGATCCGGCTTTGGTCGACTATCTCGCGACGAAGCTCGTCGTGCCGACGGGCCGGTCGACGCCACCGGGGCTTGTGCCGGAGTGGTGGTTGACGCGCACGGTGTAGGTCGCGCCGCGGCACCACATCCCCTGGCGCTGCTGGCCGACCAGCCATGGCGGACGGACCTTCGCGAGGACCTGGCCGCCCTTCGCAACGCCGCGATGCACGTAGGCCTCGGCGCTCACCTGCCAGTCACCACAGGCCGGCGGGCGTGGCCCGCGCACGGTGACGCGGTAGTACCGCGCGTACCGGTCGAGCGCGACGGGCGCGGGAAACGACACGTGCACGGCGTGGGCGCGGTCGATCAACCTCACGCTCACGGGCGCCGGCAAGCGCGCTGGCAGGTTGTCGATCGGCGAGCGCGAGACGCCCGGGAGGCCCCGCCGGTCAGCGCCAGCGCCCGCCACGCGGAACGCCTCCCCGTCCGCAAAGGTGGCGTTGACCGCGTCGGCCTTGCCCATGGCGATGAACAGCGCGCGGTTGCGGGTGCGCTGCTGGCGGTAGAGCTGCATCGCCCGGCGGTTGCGCTCCAGCCAGCGCCGCCGCGACACCTTGCGCTCTGCGGGACTGAGCGAGCCATAGGCCGTCTCACGCGGGAACTCGCGATCGAGCTGGCGCTGGATGCCGTCGGCCGCGGATTGGTAGTCGCGCCACGGCGCCGGATCGACGCGCTGCGCCAGCAGGTATGCGCCGCCGGACGACGCCGCGAGCTTCTGCTCCGGTCCGAGCGGACCACGCGGACCGGTGAACTGCGCCGTCCGAGCCTTGGGGCCGATCAGCCCCCAGCGCACGACCACCACGGACGTGATGGGGCAAGCGCCGCGTTGGCCGGGCTGCTCGCTGCACCGCGCGGGCGAGCCTGGCCCGCCGGCGACGCGCACGTTGCGCAATCCCCGCAGCACCGGGAAGCCGTTCACGGCCCGGTTCGTGCAGCGGGCGTTCTCGCCGATGTGGACGCCCGCCACCCGGAAGACCGGGCGGTTGTCGCGGTCGCGCTCAACCACTCCGAACTGCCCGCGGTAGAGCTGGCCGACCTGCGCGCACGCCGCCTGCCGGTTCGTGCGGAACGTGCGGATCACCCACGGCGGTCCACCGTTCGGATCGGCGACGCGCATCGGCAGCACCTTCAGCTCGGTGGCCGGGACGCCCGCGCCTTCGTCGGCCCGCACGGGGAACCAGGCCTCGTCACGCTCCGGGGCAACGCGCAGCGCGCCGGTCGCCGCGAGCGCCCCGGTCGTCGCCAGGCCGGCCACCAGGATGCCTGCGAGCAGGCGTCCGCCGTGCGGCAACCGCCGACGACGGCGAACTCCCGTGGAATGCGGCGGTCGAGCGACCGCGGATGGCGGAAGTTCGCGGCGGTGCGGGGCACGTCGCTCGTCGACGGCGTCGGCTGGCACTGCCAGCGGATCGTGCGTGGCCAGCGCCGGATCCGCCGCCGCTCCCGCGTCGACGGCGCGCGCCAGCTGGCGTTCGAGATCGTCGATCGCGCTCATCGCGACTCCTCCAATGCGGCCCGCAGGCGCTTCAGTCCACGCGAGACGCGCTGGCGCACCAGCTGCTCGCTGACGTCGATCTCGGCGGCGATCTCGTCGTAGCCGCGCTCGTCGATCACCCGGGCGACGAGCGCCTCGCGGATGTCGTCCGGCAGCGCGGCCAGCTCGCGGTCAAGCACGGCGTTCCCCGCGCTGGCCCGCGCGTCGACGTCGTCCAGGTCCGCGTCCGACACGACCAGCGCCTCATGCCCGGCGAGCGCCCGGCGGCCCGCGTCCTCGACGCGCCCGCGGCGCAGGCTCTCCAGGAGCTTGTTGCGCGCGATCCCGTAGAGCCAGCCGCCGACCGGCCCGTCGCCGCGGAACCGGTGCGCCTCGGCGATCGCCGTCGCGAATGTCTCGGCCGTCAGGTCGAGGGCGAGTTCCGGCGTCGCGACGCGCCGCCGCAGATAGGCGAGCACGGCATCGACATGGCGGCGGTACAGCTCAGCGAACGCCTCGCCATCGGCGTCGTCGACGGCGCGCCGCAGCAGGTCGGGATCGGAGAGTCGCTCGTGGCGCACAGTGGTCTGTTGCGCGAGCCGCCGCATTTGTGACAGCTCGCCGCGCGATGGATACCGGACGCCGCCGGCCTCGGGCGCCGCCCCGGTCAACTCCCGTGGAACGCGGCTGTCTGACAACCGCGGATGACGGGAGCTCGCGCCCCGGGGCGCCGCCTCAGCGAACTCCCGTGGAACGCGGCTGCCCGACAACCGCAGATGACGGGAGCTCGCGCCCCGGGGCGCCGCCTCAGCGAACTCCCGTGAAACGCGGCTGCCCGACGACCACGAATGACGGGAGTTCGCGCCGCGGGCCGTTCAACAACCGCGGATGACGGGAATCGCCCGCGACGGTCCTACTACGCCGCAGCCGCCGCCCCGCGCGGGAACCCGCGCCGCGCCACCAGCACGCCGGCGATCGCGACCACCGTGAGCGCGAACGCCGTCCACGGCAGGACGCCTGCCCCGCGCGCGTCGAACGCCACGCCGCCGGCGACCGCGCCGATCCCGATGCCGAAGCTCCACGCGGTCACGGTCGTCGACACGGCCACATCAGCCGCGGCGCCGCCGACGCGGACCGACGCCGTCTGCACGATCGGCGGCAGCGCGCCGTACGCAACGCCCCACGGCAGACAGACCGCCAGCAGCACTGCGGGCGACGAGCCGAACACGCCGAGGACCGCCAACGACGCCGCGATGGCCGCCAGCACGACGAGGAGGGTGCGCCGCAGGTCGCGGTCGATGAACGGGCCGACGACCGCGACCGCCACGACGGTGCCGCCGCCGAACAGCGCGAGCGCGAACCCGACGCCGTTCTCCAATCCGGCCCGCTGCACGAACGGGTCGATGTAGGTGTAGAGCGTGTAGTGGCCGACGATCACCGTGAAGGTGACGACCGCGACGGCGAGCACGCCGGGCCGCAGCAGCACCGAGAAGAACGGCTCGCGGTCCTCTTCCGGCTCGCCCGGCACCTCGGGCAGCACCGCCATGACCGCGACAAGGCCGAGCACGCCGATCGCCGCCAGCCCCGCGAACGCCGCCCGCCAGCCGATGAGCGCGCCGATCCCGGCCGACAGCGGAACGCCGACCGTGAAGCCGATGCTCGCGCCGCCGAGCGCGATCGCGAGCGCCCGCCCGCGCAGCTCGTCCGGGACCATCGCCGCCGCGTAGCCGCCGACCATCGACCAGATCAGCCCCGTCACCACGCCTGCGAACAGCCGCACCACGAGCATCAGCTCGTAGCCCTGGACCACCGCCGTGAGGGCGTTGCCGACCGCGAAGCCGATCACCACGACGATCAGCAGCCGCCGGCGCGAGACGCCGCGCGTGAGCCCGATCAGCGGCACTGCGGTAAACGCGGACGCCAGGGCGTAAACCGTCACCAGCTGCCCGGCACCGCTCTCGCTCACGCCGAGGTCGTCCGCCATCGGCGTGAGCAAGCCGGCAGGCAGCAGCTCGCTGACGAGCGCCACGAACGTGGTCGACGCCAGCACGATCAGCGCGAGCCACGGCAGCCGCGGGGCCTCGCCGGGCGGAAGCGGTGGCAGCGCGGTCTTGGGTGAGACCGTCGTCGACACGACCCGCGACGTTAGCTGGACACCGCCGTCCGGCGCCAGCGAAAGGCCCGAGCGGGCCTCCGGCGCCCAGCGCCGGACCTCCGCCCCGCCAGTTCCGCCGCGCGCTCCCCGTCTTCCGGAAACCGGAAGACGCCCGGGGCGCGTTTTCGAAAGTGACAGGTGCGGTCTGGCCGGTTGGCCCGCTGGCCAGCCGCAGGTTTGTACGAGCGCCGCTCGCCGCCGCAGCCGCAGCGGCGCAGAGTCCTTGGCAGGCCACAGCAGCGCCAACCAGACGCCGCCCCAGCCGAACTGCCCAGACGCCATCCCCTCACCGCCAAGGACACCCATGAGCACCCCGACCGCATCCGGCCTCACCGAAGCCGAGCTCAAAAGCCTCAACGAGATCCCGCACCCGTCGCTGGAAGACGGCGCCTCCATCTACGGCGGCACCAAGGTCTTCCCCGACTACCAGGCCGAGCAGGGCGAGTCGTACTTCACGCTCGTGCACGGACTGGCGCACGAGTCGTCGGTCTCGTTCGTCGCGATCCTCCAGGCCACGCGCGCCGCGCGGAAGGGCTTTGAGTCGGCCATCTACTTCTACGGGATGGGCGCGCTGAACTGCCTGGCGACGCGCGGCTTCCCGACGGTCGGCAACTCGGCCTTCCCGGGCGAGCACAACATCAACAACCAGATCAAGACGCTGATCGCCGAGGGCGGCAAGGTCTACGCCTGCCGGTTCGGCCTCTCGCTGCACGGCGCACGCGAGGAGGACCTCATCGAAGGCGTGATCCCGACGCACCCGCTCGACGTGCAGGACGCGGTGATCCACTACGCGCGCAAGGGCGCGATCATCAACTCCACCTGGATGTTCTAGGAGCGGCCGAGGCTGAGCAGAGAGGTCTGGGGTATGGAGCAGCTGCCGCTTCGCACCGAGCTCGCCGTGCGCGGGATCCGGTCGGCCGCGCCGCCGCTGCGGCGCCGCGCCGGAGCCGGCCCGAGCGACGACGGCCACTGGCGCCTGGGGAGCCGCAGCGGCGCCCTGAGCGGCGGCTGCCCCGCGTCCACGACCCTCCCGATGGCCGAGGATTCGCCGTTCGAGCTGCTCGAAGACGGGACGATCACGAAGGACGGGATCGTCGTCGAGGACGCGATGCTCGAGCCGATCGAGCGGCCGCGGTTCTACGACCTGCAGACCGCCGACGGGATTGCCTACGAGAAGCTCGCGCGGCTGCACGGCAGCAACGTCCTCGCGACCACCGTCGTGCAGACCTGCATCCGGTACACGTCCGAGGAGACCCGCTGCCGGTTCTGCACGATCGAGGAGTCGCTGCGCGCGGGCTCCACCACGCAGGTCAAGTTCCCGGCCCAGCTCGCGGAGGTCGCCGAAGCCGCGGTGCGCCTCGACGGCGTGCAGCAGATGGTGATGACGACCGGCACGAGCAACGGGCCAGACCGCGGTTCCAAGCACCTCGCGCGCTGCGTCGAAGCCGTCCGCGAGCGCGTGCCCGGCCTGCCGATCCAGGTGCAGATCGAGCCGCCCGTCGACCTCTCCTGGATCGGGCGGCTGCGGGACGCCGGCGCCGAGGCGATCGGCATCCACGTCGAGTCGCTCGACGAGAAGGTGCGCGCCCGCTGGACGCCCGGCAAGGCGACGATGCCGCTCGAGCGCTACGACGCCGCGTGGCAGGAGGCGGTGCGCGTGTTCGGCCGCAACCGCGTCTCGACCTACGTCCTGGTGGGCCTCGGCGAGGACCCCGACGAGCTCGTCGCGGGCGCCGAGCGGCTGATCGACATGGGCGTCTACCCGTTCGTCGTGCCGTACCGCCCGCTGGAGGGCTCGCTCGCGCACGACGTCGACGGCGTGCCGGCGCCCGACCCGGTGACGCTGATGAGCGTGACGATGCGGGTCGGCGCGGCGCTCGAGCTGGCCGGGATGCGCGGCGCCGACCAGGGCGCCGGCTGCGCGGCCTGCGGCGCCTGCTCCGCCCTCCAGAGCGCGGGCGGCTGACCGCGATGCTGCGTCTGGTCGAAGCATCGGGGACAGGCCCGGCCCTCGCGCCGGCGCTGGCGCCGCCGCCCGAGCTGCGCCTCGTCGAAGCCACGGGCGACGCCCGCCTGGTCGCCGAGTACCACCGCCTGCGCGCCGACGCGTTCGTCCGCGAGCAGGGCTTGTTCGACGGCCATGACCTCGATGCCCATGATGAGGATCCGCGCACGCGCGTGCTCGTCGTGACCGAGCGTGAGGGGCGCGTCGTCGGCGGCGTGCGGGTGCATCCGGCGCAGGCCGGCGGCGCCGACATCGGCTGGTGGCAGGGCTCGCGCCTCGTCGCCAAGCGGTTCCGGTCGCTCTCGGCCGGCGCGATCGGCTCCGAGCTGGTGCGCGGCGCCTGCCGCACGGTGAGCGAAGAAGGCGTGCTGCGCTTCGACGCGCAGGTGCAGGCGCGCTGCCTTGCATTCTTCACCCGGCTGGGCTGGGAGCAGACCGGCACGCTGGACCTGCGCGGCGTCGAGCACGTGAGCATGCGGTGGCCGGTGCAGCGGTTCGCCGACCTCGCGGGGCGGGCCAAGTCGCCGATCGGCCGGCTGACGCAGGAGCTGCTGCCGAGCGGTGGCGCCGCCGCGGCCTGGCTCGGCGACGACGCCATGCCCCTCGCCGCGCTCGGGTCGACCGACCTCGTGGCCTGCGTCGACGCGATCCTGCCCGCGATGGTCGAGCGCGACCCCGAGTGGGCGGGCTGGTGCGGGATGCTCGTCACCGCGCACGACCTCGCCGCGATGGGCGCCGCGCCCTTCGCCGCACTGGACGCGATCGGCGCCCGCGACGAGGCGACGCTCGCGAAGGTCGTCCGCGGGCTGAAGGCCGGCGCCGAGTTCTTCGACCTGCCGATCGTCGGCGGCCACACGACGCTCACCGCGGGCGGTGCCGGAGGCAGCCACTCGCTGACCGTCACCGGGCTCGGGCGCACCACGGCGCCCGTCCCGTCCGGCGGCGGCCGCGTCGGCGACGCCGTCCGCCTCACCGCCGACCTCCAGGGCAGCTGGCGCCCCGGCTACGAAGGCCGCCAATGGGACTCGTCGACCACCCGCTCGCGTGAGGAGATGCGCGCGATGCTCCGGTTCGTCGGCGACGCCCAGCCTCGGGCCGCCAAGGACGTGTCGATGGCCGGGATCGTCGGCACGACCGGCATGCTCGCCGAGGCGTCCGGCTGCGGCGCCGAGCTCGCGGTGTCCGACCTGCACGGCGTCAGCCCGGCCGACGCCCGCCTGGCGGACTGGCTCACGTGCTTCCCCGGCTTCGCGATGGTCACCGCCGACGCCCCCGGCCCCGCCGGCGCCCGCTACGACGCCGGGCCCGCCGCCACCGCCACCGTCGGCCAGCTCACGTCCGCGCCGGGCGTGCGGCTCGTCTGGCCCGACGGCGAAGTCACGACGGCAATCACCGGCGCCGTCACCGGCCTCGGCCCCGCAACGGCCCGGACCCACCACGGCCCCGCAGCCACCACCAGCCAATCAGCCTCCCATTGAGCGTCCTTTAGTTGTCGCCATAGCGACACAAAAAGGACGCTCATTTTCGACAACCGACCCCGACACCATCCGACATGCCCGAGATCACCATCGCCGCCGCCGCGGCTCCCTTCGACCGCGACCTGGAGCGCTGCTTCCACACGATCGCCGCGCTGATCGCCGAAGCGCGCGAGCGCTCCGCCGACCTGCTCGTGCTGCCTGAAGCCGCGCTCGGGGGCTACGTGGAGTCGATCTCCGCAGACGCCGAGACGATCGATCCGCCGCCGTCGTTCGACCGCGACGGCCCCGAGCTCAAACGCGTGATGGAGCTCGCGGGCGACATGACCGTCTGCGTCGGGTTCTGCGAGGACGGCGGCGAGGGCATCCGCTACAACGCCGCGGCGTGCGTGAGCGGCGACGGCCTGCATTACGTGCACCGCAAGGTCCATCTGCCGCTGCGCGAGGACCGCGTCACCACCGCGGCGGGCGAGCTGGCCGCGTTCGACACGCCGGCCGGCCGCCTCGGCATGCTGATCTGTTACGACAAAGCCTTCCCGGAGGCGGCGCGCACGCTGGCCCTCGACGGCGCCCAGGCCCTCTGCTTCCTCTCGGCTTGGCCGCGGTCGTCGACGAACTTCGCGCCCGACCTCACCGACGACCGCCAGTGGCGGCGGGCCGAGCTGTGGGACCGTTCGCGCGCCGCCGAGAACTCGCTCGTCGTCGCGTCGGCCAACCAGACGGGCGTCTTCGGGTCGCTGCACTTCCTCGGCGGCTCCCGGATCACGAACCCGAACGGCGACGTGGTCGACGCCACCGGCCCCGCGGGCGGCCTGGCCGTCCACACGCTCGACCTCGAGGCCACGGTCGAGAAGGCTCGCCGCGCGCTGAGCCCGGTCCGCGACCTGCGCCCCGACGCGTACGCCGTCCCGAACCGTATCCCCTACGGCGAGACGCGCGCCCCCGCGGCGCAGGCGGTCTGAGTCATGTCTGAGGTTGTACGCCCCACGCAGTGGTGCCAAGCCCGGAACGCAGGGGCCTGTTATGCCTGAAGTGGACTTCCGCATCACCTGGCCCGACGGGACGCCGCAGCACTGCACGTCGCCGTCGCGGTCGATCGAAGCGGCGCTCGCGGCGGGCTGCCGCTACCCGGTCGACGAGTTCGTCCGGCGGGCGACCGCGGCGCTGCAGATCGGCAGCGACCGGGTCCGCCAGAAGTACGGCTTCGCCTGCACCGCCGCGGCGGCGCAGGCCGACGACATCCGGCAGATGGCGTCGCGGTTCTCCCCCCAGGGTGTGGTGGCCGTCGAGCAGATGGGAATGCGCGGGGGACCGGCACCAGCCGGCGCCCGGCGCGAGCTCGATGGCCGCCACGTCCCCGCCGTGATCGTCGGCGGAGGCCAGGCCGGGCTATCCGCAAGCTGGTACCTCTGCCAAGCCGGCGTCGAGCACGTGGTGCTGGAGCGCTACCGGGCGACCCACTCGTGGCAGACGCAGCGCTGGGACAACTTCTGCCTCGTCACGCCGAACTGGCAGTGCCAGCTGCCAGGACACCCGTACGCGGGCGACGACCCCGACGGCTTCATGGTCAAGGAGCAGATCCTGGACTACCTCGCGAGCTTCCGCCGCTCGTTCGACCCGCCGCTGCACGAGGGGGTGCACGTGACGCGGGTCGGACGGGCGCGCGGTGCCACCGACGCCGCCGGGGCGACGAGCGATCCTGGCGCCGCAGGCCGCACCGACGCGCCGTTCACCGTCGAGACCAGCGCGGGGACGCTCACGGCCGATCAGGTGATCGTGGCCGTCGGCGGCTACCACGTGCCGAGCATTCCCGCCCTCGGCGGGCAGCTGCCGCCGGAGCTCACGCAGGTCCACTCGTCGGCCTACAAGAACGCCGAGGTCCTCCCCGACGGCGCCGTGCTCGTCGTCGGCAGCGGCCAATCCGGCGCGCAGATCGCCGAAGACCTCCACCTCGCTGGCCGCCAGGTCCACCTGGCCGTCGGCACCGCCCCGCGGGTCGCGCGGTTCCACCGCGGCCGAGACATCGTCGCCTGGCTGCAGGACCGCGGCCACTACGACATGGGCATCGACGAGCACCCCGAAGGCACCGCCGCCCGCAAGGAGGCCAACCACTACGTGACGGGCCGCGGCGGCGGACGCGACATCGACCTGCGCCGCTTCGCCGCCGACGGGATGCGGCTCCACGGCCGCCTCCGCGCGGTCGACGGCGCCGCGCTCAGCTTCGACGACGACCTCGCGGCCAACCTCGACAACGCCGACGCGACCTACGCGCGCATCAACGCCGGCATCGACAGCTGGATCGCCCAACGGGGCATCGATGCGCCGCCCGCCGAGCCCTACACGCCCGTGTGGGAGCCGGCGCCCGGCGAGGGCACCGCGCTCGACCTCGAGGCCGACGGCGTGCGCAGCGTCGTCTGGGCGACAGGCTTCCGCCCGGACTGGTCGTGGGTCGACCTGCCGTGGCTCGACGCCGCCGGCTACCCCGAGCACGACCGCGGCATCACGCCGACCCGCGGGCTGTTCGTCCTCGGACTGCCGTGGCTCCACACGTGGGGCTCAGGACGGTTCGCCGCGATCAACCGCGACGCCAGCCATCTGACCTCGCAGGTGATCGCGCAGTCGCGGCTCGCAGGCGCCGCCTGACCCGGTCACGCAGGCCGGGCCGGCGAGCGCCCGTGTGCAGCGAAAAGGCAGGCTAGACGCCGAGGAGCTTGGCCTTGGCGGCCGCGAACTCCTGCTCGGTCAGCACGCCGGACGCCTTGAGGTCGCCGAGCTGCTTGAGCTGGGCGATCGCGTCGTCGGTCAGGCCGCCAGCGGCAGGCGCCGCAACCGGTGCAGGCTGCACGTACTGCTGCTGGACGTAGGCGGGCTCCTGCGCGTAGGCCGCCTGGGCGGTCTCGTGCTCGGCCCAGCGGCCGGCCTGGCGGCGGCTGACGTTGTTGGAGACGGCGGTGGCGGTGCCGGAGATCACGGCGGTGCGGGCGACGGTGCGAAGCAGAGGCATGGTGGTGCTCCTTCGGAAGAGAAGTCGGGGGCTAGGCCGCGCCGAGGGCGTTGGCGGCCTCGAGCAGGTCGGCGGTGGCGACGCGCTCAAACGCGATCAGCTCGCCGCCGTTGCGGCGGACGGCTGCAGCGAACGGGCCCGCCCAGGTGTTCTCGAAGGCGATCAGCACGGCAGCGGCGCCCGGGGCCAGGCCGTCGCCGGCGACCTCCGCGTCCTCGTCGCCGATCAGGCCGGTCTGCGCACCCTCGAAGGCGAGCAGGTCGAGCTCGCCATCGCCGTCGAAGTCCGACAGCGCGACGACGCCGACCGTGCCGTCGTCGGCCTTCTTGATCGCCAGCAGGTCGAGGATGCGGATGATGCCGCGGTCGACGAGGTCGATCAGCAGCGGCAGCGCTTCGCCGGTCTGCGGGGTCCCTGACGGCCAGCCGATGACGACGACGTCAACGGGCCCGATCTCAAGCTCTTCACTCATAGGCCCCGATCCTAGGTTTGGAGGCGCGGGCCCGCGAGGTGATGCGGGGGTGATTTTCGGGGTGAAATCGGGCCAGATCGGCGTGGCGCGGCGCAGCGCCGGCCGCGCTACGCGACGACGTCGTAGCGGAGCTGCACGAGCCCGTCGTCGTAGCTCTCGGCCGCGAGCAGCTCCAGCGAGTGCCGGTGCAGCGCCCCGGCGAACAGCGGCGCCCCTGCACCCAAGATCACGGGGATGACGGTCACGATCACCTGGTCGACGAGCCCGGCGTCGAGCAGCGACCGGATGACGGTGCCGCCGTCGACGTAGATCCCGCCGTCGCCGACCTGCGCCTGCACGGCCGCCACGAGATCGGTCGCGTCGCCGCTGACGGCGTGGACGGTCTCGCGCGCGTTCTCCAGCGGGCGCGACGTCACCACGAACACGGGCGTCTCGCCGTAGAACCACTGGTCGCCTTCCATCGCCATGACCACGTCGTACGTCGTCCGGCCCATCAGGATCGCGGCGGTCTCGCTCATGAAGGCCGCGTAGCCGTAGTCCTCGCCGCCGGGCTCGGGCGTGGGCAGCCACGAGAGGTCGTTGCCGGGGCCCGCGATGAACCCGTCGAGGGAGGTCGCGATGAACACACGGATCCGGCCGGCCATGCGACCGATCGTAGGCCGGTCACCAGCGGACACCGATGGCCGCTTTTGGCCGGTTCTGGACGTTCGTTCCGGCCGGAATCCTGCGGAACGCCGTTCCGCGCCAACGGGTAGGCCGGCGGCCCCGGCCAAGTGGCCCAACCGTTGCGGCGGCGTTTTGCGAGGTGGTAGTGCAGACCGAAGAACTAGACGTGTTCGGACGCCGACACCTCCCCCTTCTCGTTGCGGCCATCCTCGGGACCGTGACCGTCACCGCTGCGTTGCAGGGCGCCGCGGACGACCGCCAAACGGCGAAGCTCGCGCGCCAGCACGCGCTGGAGATCACCACGCAGGCGGCGACCGGGCTGAGCAGCACCCTCGAGGGCCGCGTGACCGACGTCGCCGGGCTGTTCAACGCCAGCCAGGCGGTGTCCCCGGAGGAGTTCTCGGCGTTCACCGACCCGATGCTGCAGGACTCCAAGGCCGCGTCGCTGAGCTTCATCGAACTCGTCGACGGCCAGGACCGCACGGCGTTCGAGCGGCGGTCCGGCCTCACGATCGCCAAGCCGAACGTGCCCGGCACGCCGGTCCCCGCGAGCGCCCGCGACCGCTACGCGGTGGTGCGCTACGTCAAGACCGCCGACGAGAACCAGGCCGAGATCGGGACCGACGTCCTCAGCAGCGGCGTCGACGCCGAGGCCATCGCGGCCGCCGAGCGCACCCGCTCGCCCCAGTCGACCCGGCCCTTCCTCATCGACGGCAACCCCGATCCGGGCGTGCGGCTCTACGTCCCGGTCTACGGCGCCGACGCCGGGCCGAGCGCGACGCGCCAGCCGATCGGGCTCGTGTCGGCGACCTTCCGCTTCCGCGACCTGTCGCTGATCTCCCCGCAGATGACTGGCGCCGAGACCGAGGTCCGCATCGCGGGCGCCCCCGAGTTCGTGCTCGGCAAGGCGCACGGCGATGTGGCCAGGGCCAAAGCCGTGATCGCTGGGCGCACCTGGGAGTTCCGCGTCGCGAGCCCGCCGACCGCGAAGGCGCTGTTCGGTCTGACGAAGAGCCAGGCCATCGCGATCATCCTCACGATCCTCACGCTGCTGATCACCGCCGTCACCCGCCAGGCCGTCGTCGCCGCCGAGCGCTCCGACGAGCTCGCCGACCTGCGCCAGACCGAGCGCGACCAGGCCGTCCGCGACCGCAAGGCCGACCAGGCCGCGGTCAACGCGCTGCTCACGCACCTGCCCGACCTCGCCGTGATGCGGTTCGACGCCGACATGAAGATCCTCAGCGCCAGCGGCGGCCTGATCCCGCATGCGGGCTGGAGCCGCGAAGAGCTCGAAGGCAGCTTCGTCCCCGACGTCTTCGGCAACAGCGAAACCGTGCTCGGCGGCGTCCGCGGGGCGCTCGACGGGCAGGCCAGCGGCTTCTCGTTCAGCGGCATCCGCGTCGCCGACAAGCGCTACTGGATGCAGGCGCTGCCGCTCCCCGGCGACGAGCGCGCCGGGCTGCTGGTCGCCAGCGACGTGACCGCGCTGATGGGCGCCGAGACCGCGCGCGCCGAAGCCCAGAGCCGCTTCGCGCGCGTCTTCGACAGCGCCCCCGTCGGCATGGCGCTCGTCAACACCAAGGGCAAGTTCGTCCAGGTCAACGAGGCGATGTCGCGGATCACCGGTTACGACACGGGCGCCCTGCTGCAGATGGGGCCGCCGAACGTGACCCACCCGGCCGACATCGCCGTCACCCAGCGCCAGGTGAAGGACCTCCTGACCGGCCGCCTGCCCGGCTTCTCGGTCGAGAAGCGCTACCTCCACGCCGACGGCCACGTCGTCTGGGTGTCGCTCAACACCACCGTGCTGACCGATTCCGACGGCCAGCCGGAGTTCATCCTGGCCCACGTGGTCGACATCACCGAGCGCCACGCGTTCGCCGAGCAGCTCCAGCACCTCGCCAACCACGACCCGCTCACCGACCTGCGCAACCGCCGCTCGTTCGAGGAGTGCCTGGAGACGCAGCTGGCCTGCGTGCGCCGCTACCGCGAACCTGCCGCGCTGCTGATGATCGACCTCGACCATTTCAAGAGCGTCAACGACACCCACGGCCACGCCGCGGGCGACTGGGTCCTCACCGGCGTGGCCGACACGCTGCGCCGGGTCCTGCGCGACAGCGACACGATCGGCCGCCTCGGCGGCGACGAGTTCGCGGTGCTCCTGCCGAAGGCGACACCGACCGAGGCCGTGATCGTGGCCGACAAGGTCACGGCGGCGCTGCGCGATCTGGGCCAGCAGTTCTCGGACGCGAACGGGCCGCCGCCCGTCACCGCCAGCATCGGCGTCGCCGTGCTGCGCGGGCAGCACGCCAGCAGCGACGAGGTGTTCGCCGACGCCGACGCCGCGCTGTACTCGGTCAAGTCCGCCGGGCGCGACAACTTCGCCGTCGCGGAGCTCGAGCCGGGCGCGCAGCCCGCCAGCTGAAAACGACCAGCACCAGCGCGATCCGTCAGGTGGACGTGTTACCGCCCTGTGAACGCGTATGCTCGCGCCCATGGCTCGCCTGACCGAGGTCTTCACCGGACGCGACACCCGCTACTTCGAGCTCTTCGAAGAGGCTGCGCTGAACGGCGTCCGGGCGGCGGAGCTGCTCGGCGAGTTCGTCGAAGGCCTGCCCGACAAGCCTGAGCTCGCGAAGCAGATCGGCAGCGTCGAGGCCGACACCGACCGTGTCACCCACGACATCATCCAGCACCTCAACGCGACCTTCGTCACGCCGCTGGAGCGCGAGGACATCCTTCAGCTCGCGTCGGCCCTGGACGATGTGATCGACCTCATCGACGAGACCGCCGACCTGATCCTGCTCTACAAGGTCGAAGCCCCGATGGATGAGGCCAACGGCCTGTGCAACATCCTCATCGAGTCGACCAAGGCGCTGCACCAGGCGATGCCGCGCCTGCGCAACTTCGGCGATATCCGCCACTGGACCGTCGAGGTGAACCGCCTGGAGAACGAGGGCGACCGCCTGTCGCGCTCCGCGATCGCCGGGCTGTTCGACGGCGGGATCGACCCGATGGTCGTGATCCGCTGGAAGGACATCTTCGAGCGCCTCGAGGACGCGATCGACGCCACCGAGCGGGTCGCGAACATCCTCGAGGGCATCGTCATCAAGAACCGCTAGCGGCCGGCTTCCCCCGCCTCCGCTTGCACGCTCATGAGCTCCGATCTTCTGCTCTACCTCGTCGTTGGTGCTGCGCTCACCTTCGATTTCACGAACGGGTTCCACGACACGGCGAATGTCGTCGCGACGTCGATCTCCACGCGCGCGCTGCCGCCGCGCCTCGCGATCCTGATCGCCGCGATCCTCAACTTCGTCGGCGCCTTCCTGTCGCTCAAGGTAGCTGCGACCATCGCCAGCGGCCTGGTCGACGCTGAACTGATCACGCTCCAGGTCGTCTTCGCCGGCCTGGTCGGCGCGATCCTCTGGAACCTCCTCACCTGGTGGTTCGGCTTGCCATCAAGCTCCTCGCACGCCCTGATCGGCGGCGTGGTGGGCGCGATGCTCGCCGCCGCCGGGCCGTCGGCCATCGACGGCGAAGGGCTGCTCGGCAAGGTCGTCATCCCGGCGTTCGTCGCGCCGGTCCTGGCGTTTGCCGTGGCCGGCATCGCGATCCTCTGCTCGTACCGGATCATCGGGCGGCTCCGGCCGGGGCCGGTGACGCGCGGCTACCGCCTCGGGCAGATCGCCTCCGGCTCGCTGCTCGCCCTTGCGCACGGCACGAACGACGCCCAGAAGACGATGGGCATCATCACCCTCGCGCTCGTCGCCCACGGCACGCTGGCGCCAGTCGATCCGGAGGTGCCGTTCTGGGTCGTGGTCTCCTCGGCGACCGCCATCGCGCTCGGCACGTACTCCGGCGGCTGGCGGATCATCCGCACGATGGGCAGCAAGATCATCAAGATGGACGCCGCCCAGGGCTTCACCGCGCAGGGCTCCGGCGCCGCGGTGATCCTGGCCGCCACGCACGTCGGCTTCCCGCTCTCCACGACGCACGTCATCTCCGGCGGCGTCGTCGGCGCGGGCGCCGCCAAGCGCCTCTCGGCGGTGCGCTGGGGCGTGGCGGGCAACATGGCCATCGCCTGGGTCCTGACCATTCCGGCCGCCGGCCTCACCGGCGCCGTCGCCTACGGCATCTCGGCGCTGGCCGGCGGCGGAACGGCCGGACCGATCGTGGTCTGCGCCATCCTGCTCGTGGCCGTCGGGTTCTTCCTGAAGGCGCGCCAGACGCCGCCGCCGCTCGCATCGGAGGCCACATGACCGGTCTGATCGCCTCGTCGGCCGGCTCCGACTTCCACCTCTGGCGCGACATGCTCGAGGTCGTCCTGTTCGGCCTCGGCGCCGGCGTGGGCCTGGCCATCGCGTATGGCCTGGCGATGCGCGGGATGATCCTCGGCAGCGCCGCGCAGCGTGAAGGCCGCGGTGGCGCCGCGGCAGCGAACTTCGCGATGGGCGGCGTGTTCGCCGTCGTCTGCGTCGGCGCAGTGGCGTTCGCGCTGCTGTCGATGCTGCACCGCTAGCTAGCCTGCGTGCGGATGGGCATCGAGGTCGAGCAGCACGGCGGTGACGACGACGGCTCCACGCCGCGTCCGCCGGCCAACATCGCCTTCTACTACGACTTCGGCAGCCCGGAGAGCTACCTCGCGCTCGAGCGCCTCGCCAAGTCGCTGGCGGCGTTCGCGCCGGAGCTGATCCCGGTCCGCGCCGCGGAGCTCGATCCCCTGCCCTTCCCGGACGACGCTGCGCGCCGGGCCAACATCGAAGACGTCGCCTCGCGCTCCGACGTGCTGCCGCTCGTCTGGCCCGCGGACTTCCCCGACCTCGACACGGCCGACGCTGTCCGCGCGGCGACCTACGCGAAGTCGATCGGCAAGGTCGCCGTCTTCTCGCTGTCGCTGTTCCGCCAGATTTACGCCGCCGGCGCCGACCCGAGCAGCGTCAACACGCTCTACCTCGCCGGCGCCGCCTCCGAGATCCACCCGCGGGCGATCGACCAGGCCCTCTCCCGCGACCGCGTGGCCGACCAGGCCGACGCCGGCACCGAAGCGGCCCGCGCCGCGGGCGTCACGAGCGTGCCGGCGCTGCGGATCGGCCAGCGCCTGCTGGTGGGCCCGGCGCTGCTGCAGGATGCC